>DAOTUH010000111.1:0-24546 GCA_034437255.1 Anaerolineae bacterium | reverse complement strand
CCCCGCACGCCGCCGCCGCTCAAGGCCAATCCGATTTGTGGTTCGCGCTTCATGGTTCGTCTCCCTTGTCATTGTCGCTATGCTCTTTCTGTTAGTATCATCGCAGCGCAGAAAATGGCAAGCGTCAAGTGAGAAGAGCTGAAGGATGCGCGCCAGCCGGGTTGGGCTTACGCGCTCAGGCCCACACAAAGATCAGCAGCACGATCAACATCCCTACCAGGGAGATGGCGATCGCGGCGTTAGCGCCAGCCTTTTGCTGGCGTTTCTCGTTGACGGCGCCGATGATGTTGGCGACACCCAGCCCCATTGCAAGACCGAAGCCGATATCGTCCAGGATCATGCTGGCGGCTATACCGAAGATCAGCCCCATGACAAGGGTCAAGCCGTAATCAAAAGCCACTTTGTCCGGTCGTTCAGCGGTCGCTTCCTGTACTTTCTCTGCCATGATAATCCTCCGTTGTGGATAAAGTCTCCATATCTTTGATCATCCCTAGTTTACCCGGAGGTAAAATGACTAACGACCGCCGCCCCGCCAGTCTGCCGCTTGCCTATCTGACCAGTTCCCGCACTGCTAGGGCGGCGGGAAAGTCCCGGCGCGCAGTTCCTTGAGCGTCTGTCGTATTTCCTCCTGCGTGTTTATTGTTTGTGAAGTCCGCCAGCATAGACTGGTCCTCCGGTCGGCGAAGGACGACTTTCCCGTGTGACGGAGTCGCACGGGGCCTACAAGTTTACTGTCAAGAACCTGACATGGTAGCGAATTCTCTGTACTTGTCCGGGGTTGACATCTAGGGACAAAATATATACTGATGATGATTGATCGTTCGGCTCATAGCCATGAAGGAGTCTTTTGGATGGGAGTTAATCGAGATAACCCAGATCGATGGAAGGACGATATAGCTGCGTCCATTGATTTCTATAACGAGTGGCTTTTGAACTTTGCACCGAAGACCTTTCGAGAGGCTCGACGCTCGGCGACTGTACAGGTTCAGCGGGTGATTGAGCTGACCGCTGGCTTGCGCTTGTTTTCTGCAGATATTCTTTATCGGCATCCCGAAGCCCTTCACGTCCTGCGTATGTGTACGGCTCCCCCATTGGCCCGGGATAGATTGATAGGGTTGTCGGGAGTACGTAGTTACCTCATCCAAAAGATGGAAAAGCAGCATGAGATTCCACCTACCTACGATGAAACCAAGGTTCGACAAGAGCTGGCAGAAGTTGCTCATGTGTTTCGTCGCATGTTAGATCAAGATATCTTTCCCTGGCTCAATGAAACGGTACCACCCCCGGAGCAAGATCTATATCGAGCGGCTACAGTTGTTGCTGATCGCTTGACTGGCGTTATCTCTGATCCGATTATCCGTAACGAACAGGAACGCCGTCAATTGCGGGCACTTTCTGAGTATTTGGAGAATAAAGGCTATCGGGAGGCAACGCCTTTGGAAAGAGAGGATTGGCGTTCCATGCCATTAGGAACCTATGGCGTGCGTGTAAATGTGTCGGTGACAAATGCCGTGGGTAAACATCTCACGGTTCCTACGGATTTGATCATTCAACCCAAGACTGGTCGGTCTCCCCTGCTTATCGAGGCAAAGTCAGCCGGGGATTTTACCAATACCAACAAGCGGCGAAAAGAAGAAGCACAGAAGTACAATCAGTTGCAGGCCACATACGGGGAAGATGTCCGCTACATTCTCTTTCTATGCGGGTATTTTGACAGCGGCTATCTGGGCTATGAGGCCGCTGAAGGCATTGATTGGGTATGGGAGCATCGAATTGAGGATCTGGAGGAGTTCGACCTTTGAGTTCCGTGAGGCGAGACTGGTTGCGCGCTATAGAGAGCAAGCGTCAGGACTTGCAAGATCAGTTCGATGCTGGCGAGCTCCCCAAAGACCGTAATCGTCTGGGACAGTTTGCTACGCCGTTTCCCTTGGCGCGGAATATAGTGGAAGCTGCTCGAGCCTATGTGGATTGGTCCATCCAAGATATTCGTTTTCTGGAGCCGGCTGGAGGAAGTGGAACCTTTTACAGTGCATTGTTGAGCTGTTTTCAGGGTGCGGTGCCCGACGTAGCCGTAAGTTACGAAATTGATCCTCGGTTGGCAGAAATGGCAGACCGATTATGGGCATCTGTTGGCTTGACGGTGCATAACCAAGATTTCACGAAAATCGATTATCCTCAGTTTGAGCATCAGCGATTCAATCTCTTGATCACCAATCCACCCTATGTGCGCCATCATCATCTGCAATCAGAAGAAAAGGAAAGGATGATTGCCAGGGTTCGGCAAGAACTACATCTGCGGCCCAGTGGCTTGATGGGGTTATACGGGTATTTTCTCTTGTTTTCCCACAACTGGCTGCAGGAAAACGGGTTAGGTGTCTGGCTGATCCCCTCTGAGTTTATGGACGTAGGGTATGGAGATGTGATCAAGAACTATTTGTTAGATTGTGTAGAGCTCCTGCGGGTTCATCGGTTCAATCCCCAAAGACAGTTCTTTGATGCTGACGTCACCTCCACGGTGTTGTTTTTACGAAAGCGCAGGCCTGGTCAAGAACACCGCACCGTATTTTCTTGGGGGGCGAAGATCCTGAGCCCGGAAAGCAGTGTGCACGTGAAGCGGACTGAATTGCAGAATATCTCTAAATGGTCCCTGATCGGTCAATACTCTCCCTCTGAGCTTCTTAGACACCAGGCAGATGCCAGTCAAGCAATGAATTTAGGCTATCTATTCTCGGTCAAGCGGGGCTTAGTTACGGGCGCAAATAAGTTCTTCATCATGACGCGAGACGAGGCTCGAGAACGTGAGATACCGGAGGCGTTCCTTCGTCCTATCTTGCCCAGTCCCCGCTATCTGGGCGATCAGAGAATTATACAGGCCGATGAATATGGCTTCCCGCAGATAGAGCCTCAGCTGGTTCTCTTAGACTGTGAGTTACCGAAGGATTATCTTGCGACACACTACCCTCAGTTATATGCGTATATCCGTGAAGGCGAGGCTTTAGGATTGCCTGACCGATACCTTTTAAGCAGGCGCAGTCCCTGGTACAGTCAAGAAGTGCGCGCACCGGCTCCGATCCTTTGTGGGTATATGGGTCGAAGCAGCCAAAAGAGGAAAGCCATTCGGTTCTATCGCAATAAATCCGAGGCGATCGTTAGCAACGTCTACCTTATGCTCTATCCCAAGCCACTGATTACCGAACATTGCGTTGAGCCGGAGGCATTCTTTGATCGCACCTTTGCGTTACTATCCTCGTTTGATGAGAAGTGCGTGACCAGGCACGGGCGGACGTATGGGGGGGGATTGCACAAAATCGAACCGGGTGAATTGTCCAAGCTCGTGTTACCTGCTGCTGAGATCGAAGATTTGATGGCTCAACATCAATGCCCGCAACCTCTACGCTTATTCTAGACAGGCCATAACACCAAGATTCCCCAACCGCAGATGACACAGTTATAAAAAGGGCGGGCCCTCGGGCCCGCCCTTGATCGCGTGTCGTTCTGCGCGCGCTTACGCCTCGCGCGCCAGCGCCGCGCCTTTGTGCAGCGCTTCCTTGTTCGGCTCTAGCCACTTTGCGTGACGCTCGGAGATGTGGGCGGCTAACTGCGCCTCGACCGTCTCCAGCGAGACGATGCCCGTCTTCTCGACGAAGGCGCCCAGCAGGACGACGTTCGCCATGCGCGGGTTGCCCAGCTCGGTAGCGATGTCGCTGGCAGGAATGGAGATAACGTCGAGGTCGTCGCGCTCGCTCTCCATATCGACCAACGAGGCGTTGACCACCAGCAGCCCGCCGGGCTTGACCAGCGACTCGTACTTCTCCATTGAGGGCAGGTTGAGCACGACGGCGGCGCCGGGATTGCGGATGATGGGCGCGCCGATCTCTTCCTCCGAGACGATGACGGTGCAGTGTGCCGTGCCGCCGCGCATCTCCGGGCCGTACGAGGGAATCCAGGTCACGTGCAGATCCTCGGCGATGCCGGTGTAGGCCAGCAGCTGGCCCGCAAAGAGCGCGCCCTGTCCGCCGAATCCGGAAAAGATAGCTTCTACGTGTCGCATCGGTCTGCCTCCTATACCTTCAGTGCCTTGATCTCGTCGGTCATCTTGTAGTCGCCCAGCGGAAAGTACGCCGGCATGTTCTCCTCGACCCACTGCATCGCCTCCCAGGGATCCATGTTCCAGTTGGTGGGGCAGGTGGAGAGCACCTCGACGCAGGCGAAGCCCAATCCCTCGACCTGGGCCAGGAATGCGCGCTTGATGGCTTTCTTCAACTTGCGGATGGCGCCGATGTTGGTGGCGGTCTGCCGCGTGATGTAGACGGCGCCCGCCGTGTCGGCCAGAATCTCCGACATCTTGATGGGGTATCCGGTGACTGCGCAATCGCGGCCCGTGGGCGACGAGGTCGTCTTCATGCCCGGCAGCGTCGTCGGCGCCATCTGCCCGCCCGTCATGCCGTAAATCGCGTTGTTGACGAAGACGGTGCTGATCAGCTCGCCGCGATTGGCCGCGTGGATGATCTCCGCCGTGCCGATAGCAGCTAGGTCGCCGTCGCCCTGGTAGGTGAAGACGAAGTTATCGGGGCTGACGCGCTTGATGCCCGTCGCCATAGCCGGGGCGCGTCCGTGCGCCGCCTCGACGAAGTCGATGGCGAAGTAATTATACGCCAGCACGGAGCAGCCTACCGGCGCCACGCCGATGGCCTTCTCTTTGAGGCCCAGTTCGTCCAGCACTTCGCCCACCAGCCGGTGCACGACGCCGTGCGTGCAGCCCGGGCAATAATGCGTGTAGGTGTCGGACATTGAGTCGGGATATTCGTAGACAAGTTCCATGTTCTCTTGGATTTTGACGTCTGCGGTCATGCTGCCACCTCCTCATCCAGTTCTTTGAGCGCAGCCAGAATCTCGTCGCTCATGGGGACGACGCCGCCCAGCTTGCCGTAGAAGTGCACGGGCGTCTTGCCGGCGACGGCCCGCTCCACGTCCTCCAACATCTGACCGGCGCTCATCTCGGTGACCAGCATGCCGCGCACCTGATCCGCCAGCGCGTTGAGGCGATCTTCGGCCAGCGGCCAGAGCGTCTGCGGGCGCAGCAGGCCAACCTTCAGCCCTTGCTTGCGGGCGTCACGCAACACCGTCGTGCAGATGCGGCCCACGGTGCCGTAGGCCACCATCAGCAGATCGGCGTCTTCGGTCTGGTACTCCTCCCAGCGGACCTCGGTCTCCTTGATCTTCTTGAGTTTCGCCTGCAGGCGCAGATTCAGCGCTTCCAGGTTCTCCGCGCCCAGGTAGAGCGACGTGATCAGGTTCGGGGCGCGGTCCTTGGCGCCAGTGACGGCCCAGTCGGGCCGCTCCTTCCGCAGTTCCTGCATGGGCGGTAACTCCGCCGACTCCATCATCTGGCCGATGCTACCGTCGCCGGCAATGAGCACGAGGGTGCGGTACTTTTCCGCCAGCTCGAAGGCTAGCTCCACCATGTCGATGATCTCCTGCACGCTGGAGGGCGCCAGGACGAGGGGATGGAAGTCGCCGTGTCCGGCGGTCTTCACCATGAAGTTGTAGTCGGCCTGCGAGGGCTGGATGTTGCCTAGCCCCGGCCCGCCGCGCATCATGTTGACGGCGACCACGGGCACTTCTGAGCCGGCGATGTACGAGAGCCCCTCGGCCATCAGCGCCAGGCCCGGCCCAGAGGTCGAGGTCATCACGCGCACGCCGGCCGCAGCCGCGCCGTAGACCATGTTGATGGCCGCAACCTCGCTTTCGGCCTGCAAGAAGACGCGATCCAGCTCAATCATGCGCCCGGAGAGGTGCTCCAGCGCCTCGCTCTGCGGGGTGATAGGATAGCCGTAATACGCATGCAGCCCATTTCGTACGGCTGCCTCGGCGAACGCGACGTTTCCTTTAAGCAGTTCTTTTGTCATCTGCGTTCTCTCCTTTCCCTAGTCTAGCGCTTCGACCGCTTGGCGCTTGCGTTTGCGCTTACGCTTGCGCGCCTCGCGATAAACGGTGAACACAATGTCAGGGCAGATGGTGGCGCAGGACGCGCAGCCGATGCACTTATCCATGTCCGTCACCCTCACCGGATGATAGCCCTTCGCGTTGAAGGTGTCCGGTGAGAGCTCCAAAATATTGACGGGACAGACGTGGGTGCAGAGGCCGCAGCCTTTGCAGCGATCCACGTCGATAACGATCATGCCTTTAGCCATGAAAACCTCCTATGTTACTATTGTCTGGTGATTGGAATCCACTGACCCTCCTGGCGGGCGATCTCAAGGATGGCGCTGCTATCATCCTCCTCAAATTATCGTTGTCCGACAGGAACGGGTTCGATGCGACTGTCCACTCTGGCAGCGATGTGCCATAGACGGGTCACGTCTTTCCAGCGGCGTGGCTCGTCGAATCGGGGTGAGATGACCAGCAGATCAATGTCACTCCACGCATCCTCCTGCTGCCGTGCATGGGAACCATAGATTACGCCTGCGCTCACCGGGATCCTTTCACTCACGACGACTTCTAGATATCGCTTTACGATATCGGCAATTGTTTCGCTAACCATTGATACATCGCTCCTGCGTTGGTCACATATTGCTCAACATCTTCAGACGATGGCTCAGGAAATAACGTATCTGGATAACGGTCTTGAATGTTGAAGATGTTTATTTCCGCCAGAAGCTCTCTCTGACTCGGATCGAGATTGAGTTCAGCCAATTCCGCCAAACGTATCAGATTGTGAATTCTCGGAGCCAGATCCTTCGTCTGTAGGCACACAGGTGCTTTGAGTATCTTCTCCAACGTAAGATGAACAAAAAACAGGCCATGGCGCGTGTGCCCCATACTCATCAGATCCTGGGCGACTTCCCAATCCTCAGTTGCGCCTTTGTACTAGTATTGGATCTGCTTCTCGATATCGACCATGCTACGCTCCCAGCAGGGCCAGCAAGACGCCGCCCGCAATGACTGAGCCCAATTGTCCGGCGGTGTTGGCGCCCATGGCGTGCATCAGCACAAAGTTGTTGTAATCTTCTTCCTGGGCGATCTTCTGCACCAGCCGTCCCGCCATGGGGAAGGCGCTGATGCCTGCGGCGCCGATCAATGGGTTGATCTTCTTGCCGGAGATCAGATAGAGCAGCTTGCCGAAGAGGATGCCCGCCGCCGTGTCCAGCCCGAAAGCGAAGAGGCCGAGCAGCAGGATAAAGAGCGTATCGAGGTTGATGAAACTTTGGGCCGTCATAGTGCTGCCCACGACCAGGCCCAGGAAGAGCGTGGAGACGTTGATGATCTCGTTCTCGGCGGCCTGCCGCAGACGGTCGACGACCAGGGATTCCTTGAGGATGTTCCCCAGCATCAGTGAGGCGATGAGCGGGGCGGCGGTGGGCACCAGGATGCCGACGGCGATGGTGACGATAATGGGGAAGAGCACCAGCGCCAGCTTGGAGACCGGTCGCGGCGCGTAGGCCATCTGCGTCTTGCGTTCTTCGCGCGACGTCAACAACCGCATGATGGGCGGCTGGATGATGGGCACGAGGCTCATGTAGGAGTAGGCCACCACCGCGATGATGCCTAGCAATTCGGGCGCGAGCTTGTTCGCCACGTAGATGCTCGTCGGGCCGTCGATAGCGCCGATAATGCCGATGCTGGCGGCCTCGTTCATGGGAAAGCCCAGCAGAATCGCCAGAATCAGCGTGCCGAAGATGCCGAACTGGCCCGCCGCGCCCATCAGGGCGAAGACCGGCTGCGCCAGTAGGGGGCGAAAGTCCATCATAGCCCCCACGCCGACGAAGATCAGCAGCGGGAAGAGCTCGTTATCGACGCCTGCTTCTTTCAAGACGTAAAGCATGCCCTCTTCCTGAACCATGGCCGAAAGCGGCAGGTTGCCGATGATAATGCCGATGCCGATGGGCAGCAGGAGGACAGGCTCGTACTCCTTGGCGATAGCTAGATAGATCAGCATACCACCCAGGGCCATCATGACGACGTTGCCCCAGCTGATAGCCGTGATGCCTGCAAACAGGTTGCCTAGATCAATGCCGTTCATATTTGACCACTCTGGGTTGTCTGATCTGAAGGGCCAGGCGTGGTGTCCTGTTCCTCAACGAGACAGCGGATGAGGTACATGGGACGCGCGCGCTCGAAGCCCAAGGTCTCGTAAAGCTTTGTGGCTTGCACGTTGCTCTGGTAGACCGTGACGAAACTGGTCAGTCCCTCCTCGGCGTGGGCCAGCACCAGGGCCGAGATGACGTTGAAAGCGTAACCCAGCCGCCGATAATCGGGATGCGTGGCGATGCTGCCCAATTCGGCGGCCCGGGGGAGGGTGAGGTGCGTGCCGCCCATGGCAGCCAGCGTGCGTCCTTCCCAGACGCCGTAGGCGGGGCCGTGGGTCAGCGGATCGTCCTCCAGCGCCGTCAACTCCGTGATTTGCGCTAGCTTCTGCATGGCCGATACGTGCTTGGGAAGCAACGGCTCCGCTTCGCCAGGCTTCAGCGTCACCGGATCACCCCGGTAAACCATCTGCCATTCGGGGATGATCTCGGAGACCAGAAAGGCGTCCTCCACGACAGGGCGTTGCTCCCCGTTGACCAGCAGCGTCACCTCGCTGCCCGGCTCGACCAGAAAGGTGGCGTAGTTATAAAGCAGCTCCGGCGAATCGCCCAGAAATGCCAGCGCGGCGAAAGGTAGCCCGTGATAGCTGGCGACAGACATGGCGGGCGAGCAGACGATGTCGCATTCGTCCGCCAGCGTGGTCATGTCCGCCACAAAGGTGAAATTGGACAGCGTCCACTCCAGGTCTTGGCTCAGCGCCTCGATCTGGCAGCTGAGTGTTGAAGCATATTGCGTCGTTGGTGTGGTGGTGTTCATATAGCGACTACGCTTCCAGCGTGAGCAAGGGGGCGCTGTGCTGCACCTGATCTCCAACGTTGACGTGGATCTCGGTGACCGTGCCCGCTTGCTTGGCCCGGATGGGATTTTTCATCTTCATGGCTTCCAGCACCAGCAGCTCCTGGCCGGCCTCCACGGTCTCGCCCTCTTCCACGGAGATAGCAACGACGGTACCGGGCAAGGGCGAGGTCAGCTCGCCGCCGGCGGCAGCGGGCGCGTGGGAGGGGGCTGTCGCCGGTGGCGTCGTGGGCGCAGCGGTTGTGCTGGTGGTCGACGGTATGCCCGTCGCCGAGGAAGCCGTCGAAGGCGCCGTGACGTCCTCAAGATGAACCTCAAACGTCTCGCCCTCCACGATGGCCTTGACGGGCCGCTCCTTTGGATTGGGAACCTCGACGGTGTACTCTTTTCCTCCAACGTTGACGCGATAGGTTGGCATAGTATCTCCTAGCAAATTAGCGGCGGGGCCGCGAGATCTGTTCACGGCGCACATGACTCGTCCAGGGTGAGAGCATTCCACGCTCGGCGCGCGTTTCGGATGCGGTCCGGGTCTGGGCGATGGCGGTGGCCACGGCGACGGCTGCGGCGGCCGCCCGGTAGCGGTCATCCTCGGTGGTGGTCTCTGCCGGTGCGCTCGCTGGCTCAGATCTGGCTCGTGGCGTTTCTTCTTCTTTGCCTCGCTCTCGCGCCAGGGCCGTCAGCAGGTACATGCCCAGCACCAGCGTGCCGATAGCCGCGAAGGTCATGCTCATGCCCACGCCCGTCAGCCAGAGTGCTTGTCTTAGCAGCTCATTCATGGGACCTCCTCACACTGGCATGTTACCATGTTTCTTGGCGGGTCGGTCGTGCATGGGTGAGCGGATGGCGCGGAGAGCGGCGATGAGTCTCCCACGCGTCGTCGCCGGCTCGATCACGTCGTCGAGGATACCGTATTCGGCGGCGCGATAGGGGTTGGCGTATTCGTCGCGGTATGCCCGCACCAGCTCCTCGCGCAGCGCGTCGGGATCGTCGGCGTCGGTCAGCTCGCGGCGGTGGAGGATATTGACCGCGCCCTCGGGTCCCATCACGGCGATCTCGGCCGAGGGCCAGGCCAGGTGCAGGTCGGCGCCGATGCTCTTGCTGCTCATCACGATGTAGGCGCCGCCGTAGGCCTTGCGCGTCACCACTGAGAGCTTGGGCACGGTGGCCTCAATGTAGGCGTAGAGCGCCTTCGCACCGTGACGGATGATGCCGCCGTGCTCCTGGGCGACGCCGGGCAGGAATCCTGGCGAATCCACGAACGTGATAAGCGGCAGGTTGAAGGCGTCACAGAAACGCACAAAACGGCTGATCTTATCGGAGGCGTTGATGTCCAGCACGCCCGCCATCACCATGGGTTGTTGCGCCACGATGCCCACCGCCTGTCCCGCCATGCGAGCAAATCCGACGATAGCATTCTGCGCCCAACCACCCTGCGTCTCGAAGAAACTGTCGCGATCCACCACGTTGAGGATCACGGTCCGCATGTCATAGGGGACGTGGGGATCTTCGGGCACCAGCATGTTGAGTTCCTCGGCGACGCGGTAGGGATCATCGTCGGTGGGTTCGAAGGGTGGATCCTCCACGTTGTTCGAGGGCAAGTAAGAGAGCAGGCGCCGGGTCAAGACCAGCGAATCCTCCTCATCCTGCCCCAGCAAATGGCCCACACCGCTGACCGTCGTGTGCACCTGGGCGCCGCCCAGCCCCAGATGATCGATCTCCTCGCCGGTGACGCTCTTGACGACCTTGGGGCCGGTGATGAAGACCATGGAGGTCTCCTCGGTCATGATGATGAAGTCGGTGAGTGCCGGGCTGTAGGCAGCGCCCCCGGCACACGGCCCCAGCATCACCGAGATCTGCGGGATGACGCCGGAGGCCAGCGCGTTCTGGCGGAAGACCTCGCCGTAGCCCTGCAGTGAAAGGATGCCTTCCTGGATGCGCGCGCCACCGGAGTCTAGTAGTCCGATGATGGGCGCGCCGTTCTTGCGCGCCATCTCCTGCACCTGGACGATCTTGCGGGCGTGTGTCAGCGAGACGGAGCCGCCGCGCACAGTGAAATCCTGAGCGTACACAAAAACCGTGCGCCCGTTGATCTCGCCGTAGCCGCTGACGACGCCGTCGCCTGGGATAGGCTCGCGGTCGTCGCTGGGCGTGATGGCGAAGGGCCGCAGCTCCTGGAAGGTGCCGGCGTCCAGCAGCGCGTCGATCCGCTCGCGGGCCGTCATCTTGCCCTTGGCGTGCTGCTTATCGATGCGGCGTTGCCCGCCGCCCAACTCGGCTTTTTCGCGCAGATCGTGCAATTCTTCTAATCGAGGATCCGACGGTTTGTCCATGTTCCCTCCTGCACGTGCGTGGCTGTCCCGGAAAAGGGCAGCCAGATAATCGTACGTTGCGTGAGGCCTGCCTGATCGTAGAAGCGTTCTTCTGCGTGGCCTGGCCTCGTGATTTCAACACTGTAACGAGACTTTCTTCTTAGGACACGGACAAACACGGGCTTCGCTCATAGTTTTTGTATTTTCTGTGTTTACCTGCGTCCAGTCTTGGCTGACTTGGGAAGTGTTCTTCTCTTTGCCAACGGAATCTCGTGGTAGTTGTAGTACTAAATACGCGGTTTCTCTCCTGTAAAAATCGCGGCGGTGCCAAGCATACGCGCCTCCCACTGAATCTCTGTCAGGCCGGCCTGGTCCATGTATTGGGCCAGGATTTGTGGTCGCACAAAGCCCCAGACCGATCGGGGCAGATACGTGTACGCCGCCCGGTCCCCGGTGAAAATCTGGCCCATCAACGGCACCCAGCCGAAGAAGTAGCCGTAGAAGAGCTGCGACATGGGAAAGCGCCTGGGCCAGGTCATCTCCAGACAGATGATCCGGCCGCCGGGGCGCGTCACCCGTGCCTGCTCGGCGAAGACACCCACGATGTCCGGCACGTTGCGCATCAGAAAGGCCGAGACCACCGCGTCGAAGGTCTCCCTGGGATACGGGAGCGCCAGGCCGTCACCGCACGTCCATTTGGGTGAACGCTTCCCGCTCTTGTCTTGTGCCTGCGCCAACATCGCCTCGGTGGGATCCAGGCCCACGATGTGGCTTTCTGGATACATCGCCTGTGCCCTGAGTGCCATGTCACCCGTGCCTGTGCCGACGTCCAGCAGCGCGCCTCGCTTCGGCAGATCCGCCAGACGCAGCGCCCGAGCGCGCAGCCGTTGATCTTGTCCCATAGAGATCAGGCGGTTGACGAAGTCGTAGTGCGGCGCGATACGCGCGAAAAGCGCGCGTATGCTGCGTTGTTGCGCGTGTTCTTCAGAGAAGGTCACGGGGCTGTATCTTGCCCTGGAAACGTTCTGTGTGTCCAATTTGGATTGTAGGTGCGTAAGACGATGCTGTCAGTTGAGGCGCCTGATGCGAGACTTCGTCATGGGTCGGAAAAGGCGTCAAGAGGATGGAACGACTAAATCGCACTGAGATATATCCGCTCATCACCGATATGGGACACGCTTAACCGAATATGGATAATCTGGCGCCTCTAAGATCGTAACAAGGCGGACGCAATGCATGATGTTGTCCTCCTTCAGCACCTTCTCGTTCTCTTCATAATAAGTAGTGTGAGCAGGTCGTCAAAGACTGCTCACACATCTATCATCACCACTACAAGCGTGTCTTACATTATAGAAATCCTGCCCTTGTTATCCAAGTGGGAGGTGTCATACCTGGCGACGATGATATTCACCTGAAACTATCCAGCGTTTCTCGAAGGAAATCGTCAATAGGGTCTAAGGCTTCGGGGGGCAACTTTACCTCGATGGGGATGCTCGTCTTGAGATGGTAGGTGAAGTCCAGAGGAATTTCGGTATCCACCGGAACGTCCACGTTCATCTGTATGGGGATTTGGGCCATGACCGGTGCAACGATCTCCTGCGGGCCCAACAGGGGAATCTGGACAATGGTACTGATCGTCGTGGACAGGGGATAGGTGGTGTCGATAGGCACGGAGAACACGTGCTGGAAGGGGAGCATCTCTTTTATCGGGATATCCTGATCGATCTCTACCACGGTTTTGAACGGTTGCTCCTGCATCTGTGCCAGAGTAACGCGTGCCCCTTTTAATATATTGATGGTTTGGAAATGCAATCGGACGAGAAAGAAAATCGTTATCACGTTAAGTATTAAGGATAGTCCGAGTAACCCCCAAAGCGCGATGGATTTGTTGACATACTTCCGTTCCGATTTCATGTTGTCCTCCTACGTGTCGTTTTAGGAAAGGCGCGAATGTGAAATAAGTTTGGATCAGGTGCTCGGTTCAAGTATAGACTGGAAGCGAAGAAAGAGGAAATCAACCATTGACTGCACTGAAATAACCATCAACCTCACGCAAAGGCGCCAAGAACGCTAAGGAAATTCATAAGATAGTAGATTTTGGGTCTTCAGGATTTCGCCGGGTCAGGCTTTAAAATCTCCACCAGCCGTCACCCTGAGCTCAGTTTGGCTGAAACATGCGCTATTTTGACCAAAGAATATGGCCTATACCATCAGGTCTGACAGAACACTGGGTTCCCCAAGATTACGGGCTGTCCACTACCTCGTAGATGCAGGTGTAGGTGTCGGCGTAGACCAGCTCAAATTCTGGAGCGTCGGTCAGTACTTGAGGATCAAGGGGGCCGCCTAAAGCGCCCACGTAGATGTAATCAACGTTGGCTTTACGAAGACGATCTGCTAAACCGTCCGGTGAGCGCGCCAGCGATTTGACGTCCTCGTTAAATTCCTGGATATTTTGAACCTGCTCGCCGTCTCCCAGCGGATACAATGCTGGGGGCGTCGTGGTCGTTCTTCCCGTCATCGGTGTGATCCAGTATCCGCCATCGGTGCCCATGTAGATCGGCCCTTGCCACGATCGGCCGTTGATGAAGAACCGGCTCTCTGGTGGGGTATGGGACGATATCCATTGCAGAGCTGCTTTATCGTGCTCCAGTGCCAGCACGCCGACCGGATTCAGGATGGTCATTTGTCGATGAAATCCCACGCCGCTCAGGCCTAGAAGCAGAAGAGAGACGATCCCGTAGCAGACGAAGCGCCCCCGCCGATCCAGTATGTTCCGCCAGGCACGGAGCACTACTTCGTCTAGGATGAAGCCACTCCAGATCGCCTGGGGCATGAACCAGGTGATGAGCATGGCGATGTTGTTCGTCAGTCCTTCTCCGGGCAGCCCAACCACCGAGGGATTGGTGACGATGAACAGGGCGCCTAACCAGAGCAGCAACACGCTCGAAAAGCGCCGCTGCTCCCAGAGCCCCAGAAGCGCGCCCAGAATACCTACAGTCAGCAGATAGCGATCGAATCCCCGACCGGCGTATTTCAGCGAGAAATCCCACAAGGCGCTGCTCAGACCCCTGTCGCCGCCCCAGTGAATCCAGGCGCGCAGCCACAGATGGATCGCCGTATCTGCCAGCCACGGCAGGAGCGCGATGCTGGCTCCCACGCCCAACGTGGCATAATAGCCCAATGCCTCCAGACGTTTGCGCCACGCCCCGGGTGCTTCGATCAGCTTGGCGAGCCACCAGGCGCCTACGAAACAGACGTAGAATGCCAACACGCGGTAATGAAGCAATATAAGTCCGGCTTGACTGAAGAGAGCCAGCGCCATGCCCCGTCTATCTCTTTCCTCAACTGCCTCGATGGTGAGTATCGCTGCGACGGGCAGAATGAGCAGGCCGCTCAACTGCGTGTAGCGTCCCCAACTGACGTAGTAGGCCGGCATGGTGGAGAGCAGGGCGACAAAGAAAGCAGCGAAAAACGCGGCCCATCGCCGGCGCGTCAGCCAGCGGGCCAGCAGATAGACCTGGAGGGCCATAGCGGCATTGAGAAATTGTCCGACCAGGAGCATGGCACGTTCCACCGGCAGGCCACTGAGCCAGGCGAAATGCGCCACCGCCGCGTGGAAGCCGAAGTGATAGGTTGCCTTGTCCACAGCGACGTAGGGCGCGTAGGTCGCCGGGACACGGCCTCGCTCGACGATGATGCGGGCCAGCGTCGCGTGGTGCACCGAGTCTACCCAGGCCGGAAAGGCCAGATCGCGGATGGCGAGCAAGCGTGCCCCCAGCCCCGCCGCCAGCACGATGCCCAGGAGGAGCACGCGGGCCGTGCGAGCCGTAGGATGCGTGAGTTGGCGCCAGACCCGCCTTCTCCGCCGCCAGATCCGCTGCCCCACAACGACGAGCGCTGCCCCGCCAAGAAGCCCGTAGAGCAGGCGGGCCATCGTCGCATGCAAACGCCCGCCCAGCTGCGTGATCCACAGCAGGGAGAAGGCGATAAACGCGAGACTCAACCCCAGACTCAACCCCACCCGCTCCCAGCCATCGAAGCGACGCTTAACCGCCGGCCAGAGGCGCAAGAGCAGCGCGCCGGGCGCCCAGATGAGCGCTAACGCCGGTAGAATCAGCCAGGCCCAGCGCAGCGCCGTCTTCACATCCTCCCAGAGGAAGGCGCCATCGTAAGCGTAGAGCGCGCGGAACGCCAGATCGCCCGGCCACGGTTCCCCGTCCGCATAGGCCGTGCCCGGCTTGTAGACGTCGCGCGGCGTGGCGCGTAAATGAAGAGGGTATTGGGCGGTGGCCTTCGGTGCTTCGATAAGCAGGTAGTAGCTTTGTGCTCGCGAATCTTCCAGCACCGGAAATCGGATGCGAAATTCTTTACGGTCTGGTTGCTCTGCCGGATCAACTTTGACCTGCACCAGGTCATTACCCGCCGGTGCCGGGCGCAGATGGATGACGATAGGCCCTTGGGGGTTTCTGAGGTTAGCCCACGTCAATTCCACACCACACAGATTGCGGCGGTTAGTGATAAAGGTCTGACCAATGGTGTGGGTACCGTATACAGGAGGGGCATCGACCTCCGCGTGAGGCTGCATAGCATTAAGGTCGTACCTGATCGCACAGCCGGTTGCCAGCGTGGCGAGCAGAATGATGTAAGTCATCTGCTTTATGTGCATGAGACAAGTATATATTTGAAGCAGGAATAAGAAACCATCTTCTCCCCACAACATCTCGCTATGAACTTGATCATGATTTCAGGCAGGGGTAAGATAAAATATTTGCACGCTTTATTTCATAGACAATAAAATGATATTTCGCATGCTTAAATGCTCGCGTGAAGTTTTGAGACCATGCTAATGGTTTTGATTTCTGCACACTTCTTGAAGCAAAATGGGCGCGAAACGTCAATCTGATAGCTTTTGATAGCTCTCTCGTGTTAAGATATGCACGATCACAGAATAAAATATACGCACGAGCGAGGTCGTGGACATGACATCAGAGTCAACCTCACGTCTCCCTGGTTTCTACAAGCAAAGATTTAAGGATCGTTTACATGCTGTTGCAGGTCAGTGTGATTTGACGGCAGCGGAGCAAGCGATCCTGACCGGTGAGCAAGGCCTGGATTTAGAACACGCCAATCACATGATCGAGAACGTGATTGGCGTACATGTTTTGCCCCTGGGTATCGCGACCAATTTTGTTGTCAACGGGCGCGAGGTTTTAGTCCCCATGGTCATCGAAGAGCCGTCCGTCGTCGCCGGGGCGTCGCTGGCGGCGAAACTGGCCCGCGCCGGCGGCGGCTTTGTCGCCATGACGGACGCGCCCGTGATGATCGGCCAGATTCAGACCGTGGACGTGCCCGACCCGTGGAGCGCCCGCGTCGATCTGCTGGCGCACCGCGACGAGCTGCTGGCGCTGGCCGACGAGGTCGATCCGGTGCTGGTGAAGCTGGGCGGCGGCGCGCAGGATCTGCAGGCGCGCGTGCTGGAGACGCCGATGGGTCCTATGCTCATCGCGTACTTGCGTTACGACGTGCGCGACGCCATGGGCGCCAACGCGGTCAACACGGCCTGTGAGCGGCTGGCGCCCCGCATTGAGGCCATCACCGGCGGACGGGTCTTTCTGCGCATCCTGAGCAACCTGGCTGACCAGCGCCTGGCGCGGGTGCGGGTGCGGATACCAGAGGAAGCACTGGCCTTCGGCGACTTCGCCGGCGCCGACGTGGCCCGCGGCATTGAACAGGCGTGGGCCTTTGCGTCCAGCGATCCATACCGGGCGGCGACGCACAACAAGGGCATTATGAACGGCGTCGATGCTGTGGTGCTCGCCACGGGCAACGATTGGCGCGCTATCGAGGCGGGTGCCCACGCTTACGCGGCGCGGGGCGGACAGTACACCAGCCTCAGCACGTGGCGGCGCGATGGCGAGGGCAACCTCGTCGGTTCGCTGGAGATGCCGCTGGCGCTGGGCATCATCGGCGGCGCGACGCGGGTGCATCCCACGGCGCAGGTGGCGCTCAAGATCCTGGGCGTCGACTCGGCGCGGGAACTGGCCGAAATCGTGGTCAGCGTGGGACTGGCGCAGAACCTGGCTGCCTTGCGCGCGCTGGCGACTGAGGGCATTCAACGCGGTCACATGAGCCTGCACGCCCGGCAGGTCGCCATGGCCGCCGGGGCCACCGGCGCGGAGATCGGTCGCGTGGCAAGCCAGATGATTGCGGAAGGCACCATCCGCATTGACCGCGCGGAAGCCCTGCTGCATGACTGATCGACTACCAGACTACCCGACCAATCGACTATCGGACTATCAGACCAACAAGGAGGACTAGGTGAACGAAATCGAACTTATGAAACCCCAGCGGCCTGTCGGCATCATCGGGTACGGCTCCTACGTGCCCATGTACCGGCTGCCGAACCGCGAGATCGCCCACGTCTGGAAGGGCGGCGGCAGCGGTCCCGTGGAGGAAAAATCCGTCGCCGGACTGGATGAGGACACGGTGACGATTTCTATCGAGGCGGCGCGCAACGCGCTGGCCCGTGCAGAGATCGATCCCAGGCTGCTGCGTGCGATCTGGGTGGGCAGCGAATCGCATCCTTACGCCGTCAAGCCCACGTCCACCATCGTGGCGGAGGCCTTGGGCACCGGCCCCTATCACCTGGCGGGCGACTTCGAGTTCGCCTGCAAGGCGGGCACCGAGGCGCTGCAGGCCGCCATGGGCCTGGTTGGCGCGGAGATGGCCGACTATGCGCTGGCTATCGGCGCGGACACGGCCCAGGGCCGGCCGGGCGACGCGCTGGAGTACACAGCGTCTAGTGGCGGGACCGCGTTCGTCGTGGGGCCGGCCGAGGAGGCGCTGGCGACGTGCACGGCGTCCGTTTCCTACGTCACCGATACCCCCGATTTTTGGCGGCGGGCCTACCAACACTATCCCAGCCACGGCGGCCGGTTTACCGGCGAACCGGCTTACTTCCATCACATTCAGTCGGCGGCCGAGGCCATTATGGATGCGCTGGAATTGAGCGCTGAGGACTTCGACTATGCCATCTTTCACCAGCCCAACGTCAAATTCCCGTATCGGGTGGCGAAACGCCTGGGCTTCAAGCCGGAACAGGTCAAGGCAGGTGTGCTGAGCAACGAGATCGGCAACACCTACGCGGCTGCGGCTATCACCGGCTTCTCGGCGGTGCTCGATGTCGCCAAGCCCGGCGAGCGCATTCTGGTGGTGAGCTTTGGCTCCGGCGCCGGCTCCGACGGTTTCGTCTGGGAGGTCACCGAGAGCATCAAAGCGCGGCGCAACAAGGCTCCGCTGGTATCTGACTACATTCGACGCCGGACGGAGATCGACTATGGGCTCTACGTGCGGTATCGCGGCAAACTGATGGTGAAGTAGGAGGGTTGCATGAGAGACGTTGCCATTATCGGCATTGGACAAACCCCGGTCAAGGAGCATTGGCCGATGAGTCTTCGTGAGCTGGCGCTGGAAGCGTCGCTCAATGCACTGCACGACGCACGTATCGACAAGGTTGACGCAATCTACGTCGGCAATATGATCTCCGGCGAGATCACGGGCCAGGAGCACCTGGGCGGATTGGTTGCTGACGCGCTGGCGATGACCGGCGTGGAGGCCATGAAAATCGAGGCCGCCTGCGCCTCGGGCGCCGCCGCGCTTCGCGTGGGCACCATGGCAGTGGCCAGCGGCATGAACGATCTGGCGCTGGTCACCGGCGTGGAGAAGATGACGGACGTCTCCGGCGCGGAGACGTCGGCGGCGCTGGCCATGGCGGCTGACGCCGAGTACGAGGTCAGCCAGGGGGTCACCTTCGTGGCGCTTAACGCGCTGCTGATGCGGCGTTACATGTACGAGTACGGCTGGGAGCGCAGGGACTTTGCCAACTTCGCCGTCAACGCGCACGTCAACGCCGTCCATAATCCCAACGCCATGTTCCCGCGCACCATCACGGCGGAGCGGTACGCCAATTCTCCCACCATCGCAGATCCCATCGGTCTCTTCGACGCCTCGCCCATCTGTGACGGGGCCGCTGCTGTGATCGTGGCGCCCGCTGAATACGCCCGCTCCTTCAATCCGGCGCCCGTGCGTATCAAGGGCTCGGCGATAGCGACCATGCCCATTGCCGTCCACGACCGTGACGATCCGCTGGCTTTGGGGGCGGCGCGCGTTTCGTCGGAGCGTGCCTACGAGATGGCGGGTATCGGGCCGCAGGACCTGGATTTCTTTGAGCTGCACGATGCGTTCACCATCATGTCGGCGCTCAGCCTGGAGGCCGCGGGCTTCGCCGAGCGCGGGCAGGGTGTGCGGCTGGCGCTAGACGGCGATATCGCGCTGGACGGGCGCATTCCCGTAACCACCATGGGCGGCTTGAAAGCGCGCGGTCACCCCGTGGGTGCGACTGGGATTTATCAGGTCGTGGAAGCGGTTTTGCAGTTGCGCGGTCTGGCCGGCGAGAATCAGCTGCCCAACGCCCGATTGGGTATGGCGCAGAACATCGGCGGCAGCGGCGCGACCATCGTGACGCACATTCTTGAGGCCATGGCATAGGATCGGGCTCGTCATTTAGAGGAGGCATGATTAATGAGCAATAAGATCGCATTGGATTGGCGTTTGAAGAACCAGCGATACCGTCTAGAAGGCGAGGAGTGCCCGCACTGCGCGGCCAAGATCTTCCCGCCCCGCGATATTTGCCCGGAGTGCGGGCACCCCGCCAAGGAACCACAGCAGTTGAGCGGGCGCGGCGAGGTTTACTCGTTTACGACGGTCAAGAGCGCGCCGGCGGACTTCGCCAAGTACACGCCGTACACCGTGGCGCTGGTCAAACTGGTCGAAGGCCCGGTGGTCACCGCGCAACTGACGGACGTCGCGCCCGAGGACGTGGAGATTGGCATGCCGGTGGAGATGGTCACGCGGCGGCTGCGCGAGCAGGGCGACGAGGGCACCCTTGTCTACGGCTACAAGTTCCGTCCGGTGCTTCAGCAAGGATAAGCAGATAGCCCTATTTGACTATTGACGAAATGCAGTACTGTGGTTTATACTAATTTCTAACTTTTGGCTGGTGTTTGTATACGGTCATCAGGGTCGAACACATTGAGGCCAAGTTAAGGAGGAAAAATATGTACAACAAAATTGCGTTGGATTGGCGTTTACAAGGGCAGAGATACCGTTTAGAGGGCGTGGCGTGTCTGCACTGTGGGGCCGTGCATTTCCCGCCTCGGGCTGTCTGTTTGGAATGTGGTCAGCCGATGAACGGGATGGCCGAGATTGTCGATTCGGCGGCAGTCGAGCAAGAAGTCATCCACACACCGGCGCCCTTTGTGCGTCAGGAGAAGCGGGAGCTGGTTTTGGCGGAGGTATAATTTGCCGAACGCACGCAAGCCCGGTCGACGCCAACGACCGGGCTTTTTTCTTGGATAACTCTAGCTGTGTTTGAGGGTACACAGCCTCTCGTAAGCTCCTAATTATTTTGCCTTACACACTTGCCACGCTTCAAAGCCTGAAGGAGGGAGTAGGTATATTTTCCTATTGCTTATGCATGATACTTAATTTATACTTATATCAATACTTGTGTATGAATACTTATACCAATTGTCTAATGAAGCAGCATGATCTATTCTGCCTCTATGGGAGCAAAAGCATACCGGACATTTCGTTGGACAAATGGTATTACACTCGCATCAACACTCTAAAGGCTTTTCATGAGCTTACCCCAGATACTGAACGTTGGTCGCTTCTGGTTAGGCAGTGTGTTGCTGCTCTGGTTAACTGGGAGGCTCATTGCGCGGATATTGTGTCTCCGACGTCTTCACGATTTGCTGACGCAGGTTGCTATCGAGATGGGATTCGGTTTGTCCTTTTGGCCGATATTATTGCTTGCTACGGATACATTTGGTCTCCGTTGGCAGCCAATGTGGGCACGATTTTGTGTTCTGCTTATAGGTACGGCTGGCCTTCTCGATCTTATCTGGGTCCCCCGACGGGTATGGCAACAACGGGTTAAGTTTCTCCGTAAACGGGCGCCTTGGCTGGGGATCTTTGGCCTTATCTTCGCCCTGACGCTTTCCACACGCTGGTGGCACATCCGCAACCTTGTCTTGCCCCCTTGGATCGATTCAGTTCATCATACGATGGTGGCTCAATTGCTTGCTGAGCAAGGCACTCTGCCAGAGACTTACGCTCCCTTTATCCCCGGGGGGAGGTTTTTCTACCACTGGGGCTACCATGCTCTGGTCGTGTGGCTTGCCTGGTTCCTGGATCAGACCCGCCCTCTGGAACTAGCTCAACTCGTTCTACACTTTGGACAGGTGCTTAACACGTTCTCTGCCCTCATGCTGTACGCTGCCGGACGTGTGCTTTTCAACAGCCGACGGGCTGGCTTGTTCGCAGCGCTCATCACCGGATTGATCTCATGGTTTCCGGCTTATTACGTGACCTGGGGACGCTATACACAGTTAGCAGGCTTACTGGTACTAATCCCTTTCCTCATCATACTATGGGAGATTAGACGCCGTTTATCCTACAACACAATGGTCGCCGCAGCGTTGTTAGGAGCAGGGATGTTTCTGATTCACATCCGAGTGTTCATCTTTGCGCTGACTTTTATTGCTGCGTTGACGGTCTTTATCGTTGGTAAACGTGACTGGCACACCCTGGGGCATTGGATTTTGGTTGGGATGATGATCGCGGTGGTTGTATTTCCGTGGGTGCAAGTGTTATGGAATTACCAGAAAACACGAAGTCCTCTCCTCGTCTCCAGTTCCCCCTCTCGAATCGAGAAATTCAACGAGTATTATAACGTTGTCCAGCCAGACCTCCTGTGGGCACCTCATAACCGCGAATTGCTATCGCTGGCAACCGGAGGGCTTGCCGGTATCTTGGGATGGGGAGCACTGCCAATCTGGCAACGTGCACTCTCTGCGCTATGGCTGGGCGGTCTTATCTATCTGCTAATCAGGAAAGCCACTGTCTTTCCAGGGCGTTTGGGAAAATCCCTGGGCCTGTTGATAATGTGGTGTGCATTAACGGCTCTGCTTCTGAACGCTCATCTTCTGGGGCTACCAAATCTCGGCATTATCCACAACAATTCGGCCCTTATTGCGCTTTTCATTCCGCTGAGCCTTTCGCTGGGTGGATTGCTTACCTGGGTTCAGAAAGAACTATGCCCTGTGCGCTGGGCCTGGCAAATCACCCTAACCTTGGTGTTGGTTGGTGGGCTTTGGGGCGCATTCACGATGAGAGATGTGGTGAATCCGACCACAGTTCTCGCGAAATCAGCCGATGTGGAGGCGATGCGATGGATCAAAGCGCATACGCCACCGGACGCTCACTTTGCTGTCAATATCTGGCCCTGGTTGGGCCAGACATATGCCGGCAGTGATGGGGGATATTGGCTCACTCTATTGACGGATCGCTCCTCTCTGCTTTTCCCCGCTCTCTATACCTCCTGCTTACCCAAGGCAGAGGTCGCACGTGTCACAGAGACCTTAACGGCTTGGTACTACATGAATGAGATGGATGATCAAATGCTGAGGGGGTGGTTACAAGAAAATCGTATTACGCACATCTACATTGGGGCGAACGGTGGTATCGCTTCTCCGCAGCGCTTTTCCGATCTTTCTTTCGCGCAAGCGATTTACCAGAAAGACGATGTTTTCATTTTTGAGATCGAATAGCCATGACATGATCGCTTTTATCTGAAAAGGAGTCTAATGATGAATGCCCCTCGTTTAACTTCTGGGTTACTTGACAGGCCGTTAATACGTATCCTCACGATTTTTGTAATTAGCTTGCTTATCTGTTTTCTGTATGTGGGAACGGAGAACCTTGTATCCGCTTTCAATGATAGCAGCAAGGTTGCTGACGAAGGGTTGGTCAGCTTAGAAGGCCAGGTTGTTGGCGAAACGGACGTTCCGTTGTCCGGCCTTCGTGTTGTGCTCTATCAAAAGCGTGGCTGGTGGCGTTGGGCAGGAGAAACCACAACCAATGCCCAGGGCGACTATGCGTTCGTAGATCTGGCTCCGGGCGTCTATCGTGTCTACGTTTGGGACCCTTTCCTGGAGCACCTCCCGCGATTCTACAAGGACGAACCGGATTTTGCGTCGGCGACGGAGATCACAATTACTCCCGGACAAGAACCAGACCCGCTTAATGACATCGTCTTGGCGCGCGTTCAGGGCACTGCGCAGATGGGCATCCTGGCCCACATGAGCGACATCACCGGCTACGTGCGCACGGCCGACGGCACCTCGATTCCAGACGTTCACGTCACGGCCTACCGCCTTAACGATGGGGGCGGATGGAGCAGCGTTCGCGTTACGATCACCGACGACAGCGGTGCGTACGGCTTTTACGGGCTGGAGACCGGGATCTACAAGATTTACTTCAACGAATCGAGTCGAACTTACCTCGACGAGTACTATAACAACGCGGAACGTCTTGATGACGCGATCGAAATCGCCGTCCAGGGCGAGAATATGTCTGGACTCAACGTGGTTCTGGATAAGCCGGGCACCATCGTCGGCACGCTGAGTGCGACGGATGGGTCGGACCCAGGCTATAGCGAGGTGCAGGCTTACTACGAAGAGGACGGCGTGTGGCAACGGGCCGCATGGGCCTATCCCGGGCCGGAGAGCGATATGTATCGCATCAGCGGCTTGCGTCCGGGCACTTACCGCGTCGGCGCCGAGACGCCAACTGACCCCAACGGTGGCACCACGGGAAACGTGGATTACGCGCCCGAATACTACGATAACGCGATCTACATTGAGGACGGCGCCGATGTCCAGGTTACCGGCACTATGACCACCACGGGCATCGACTTCACGTTGACACCCGGCGGTACAATCACGGGCTTCGTCACCAACACCGATGGTGCTCCTATTCCAAACGTAGCCGTCAAAGCCTACCGCCAGGACGGCGAGGCTTGGCGATTGGCCGCGATTGATTACACGGCGTATGTTGCCTACCCGGGACCTGATACCGACGTTCAGCCCTACACGCTTTCTGGCCTGTGGGACGGGACCTTTCGCGTCAAGTTCGAGGCGCCGGCCGGGTACCTCAATGAGTATTACGACAATGCCACCGACATCACCGCAGCCGATGATATCGCCGTCAGCCTGGGTGAGACTGTGCCCAATGTCAATGCCGTTCTGGCGGCCGATGGTGCCGTGATCTCCGGTCAAACTACGTCCGATACCGGGGAGCCCTTATCCGGCATCAGAGTTTCGGCTTATAGGTGGGATGAGCATGGGGATTACTGGCCCCACTCCAGTTACAGAAACACCTTAACCAACGATGATGGCAATTACCATCTGCGCGGTCTGGCGACCGGTGTCTACCGCGTGGCATTCGATGA
>DAOTUH010000110.1:0-4787 GCA_034437255.1 Anaerolineae bacterium | reverse complement strand
CGGTCGAGCGTCTCCGCCGAGATGGCGCGGGGTTGACCGCGGTCGGAGCGGGGTTGGGGCTTGAGGCCCGTGAAGCCCGCTTGGCGATACCGGCGCTCCCAGCGGGCGAGGGTGGCAGGGCTGACGGTGGAGCGCGACGAGTGCGGAATATCATAAGAGCGGCTGGCGAGCTGCTCGCGCAGGGCTTGCTTGCCGCCGGGGGGTATTCGCCCCGGCAGAGGGGCAAAATCAGCGTATAGCAAAAGAGGGCAATCTCGGTGCGGCGATCTTCGGACTCGGACATATTAGCCTCCTAGGGCGGGTCGGTGCGCTGACGGGTATGGTCTCCAGTATAGCAAGCGCTAACCGCCCTGAGAATGCGAAACTATGTTGGTCTTTGGGGCTCGAAAACCGGCGGGGGACGGGCAAAGCCCGGTCAGATTACCTGGAGCCGGCTAACCTGGCGCGGGGACCCTCAGCACCACCTTATCCTGGCCCCCCATCCTGCGCTGGGGTGCTCCCGGGTCCCGTTAGCAGAGCGTGGTCGGCGTGGTGGCCAGGCGGGGAGACCAGAAGAGGCGCGGCGTAACCTGGTGTTTCTGGAGCCACTGGAGCAGGAAGGGGAGTAGTTGAGCGGCTGCGAAGTGTAGATAAGGCAACCGCTTCTTGACCGCGGCATAGAGATACTCGCCCCACCGCCAGATATAATGGGCCTTGGTTAGACGCTGGTGCTTGGTGGTGTCCGGGACGCGGTCGAGGTGGTCGGGTGAGGGCGTCTCCGGCAGATCGGCTAAGGAACGGGAATTAAACAACTTGTGCATTTTGCGACACCAAGGGGACGGCACAGTAGTTCCATTGCGGCAGGTAGTCGTCAAACACGATACGCATGTTCTCTTAAAAATCAGCGGATACTTTGCGACCGGTGGCATAGACTTGGTCGATGATATGTACCACGGCTCTGAGACCGGTAGTGGTGGATGTTTTCTCCATCAGGGCCTTGACCAGATCCAGGCTGGTGAAGATGACGCCCTGACAGGCACGGGTCACATGCGGGAAGAAACGATGTTCAATGGGATTGTACTTCGAGCAGTAGGGGGGATAGAGGGCGATCCGAATCGTGATGCCCAGCTCATCGGCGAGCGCTTGCAGATCCTGCTTGAACAGATAATGGCGAGAACTGTTGCTTCCCCCGCCATCACAGAGCACCAACAGGGCCGTGGCCTGCGGATACTGGTGACAGGCGTAGGTCAGCCACCAGTAACGCAGACTCTCGCAGGCGAATTCACTGGTGTCGTGGCTGGTACCCAGCTGAATGTAGCCCACATTGCGCTGCACATCGTAGATACTATGCGGGATGATGACTCCTTCAGCGTAGCTGGGGAAGTCGTGGTCATAGGTGCGCACTTCTTCCCGAGTGTACAGGTGCCCCGCGCGGTAGAAGTTGCCCAGATACTCCTTCTTCTTGGTGTCCAGACTGATAACGGGGTTGCCGGCCGCCGTGAACTCGGCCTGCAGACGCGCAATCTTCTCGAATTGCTCGTTGCGGTGCGCGATCTCGGCCTTCAAGCACTGTTTCTTCTGGGCTTTGCGACGGCGGTAGCCATGCTTCTTAAGCAGCCGCCCCACCACGTGCTTGCTCACCTGGAGCCCATGTTGCTGCTGCAAGGCCTGGACGATCTCGCGCTGTGTCAGGTTAGTCCAGCGCACCTGGTCATCCATGGGGTCTCATGCAGTGTGCTCACGCAGGACGGTGAGGAACTTCTCGTCCAACTCCGCCCCCCACGTTACCTCATAGGATTTGCGCCCCCCGCCGGGTTTCCGAATGCGCTCTTCCACAGCCCGCGGGGGCAAGCCACTCACTTCCCGCACCCCTTTGCTGACCGTGTTCCGGCTGCACCCCAAGACCCGCGCGATGTACGTCCGTCCGCCGTGTCCATATTTCAACGCTTCCAGGCCAGCATAGCGGCGCCGGTCCCTTTCATTCAGAATCTGATAGAAGCGACGCATCGTTTCTTCAACTTCAGGAGCATAGGGTTCCATAGATACCTCGTTCGTGAATTTTGAATAAGGCTGCAGAATACACCAGTTGACGAAATGTACAAGTTATCTACGATCCATTCCTAAGGGAGCCATTGCCAGCACGTGGGCGGTGAGGAGACCGTACAGCAGTTCCCCGGCCCCATAGGCAAAGGACGCGATCCATTCGCGGATCGTGGAGCGGGCCGGACCCTGACCCAGCAGGTGCTCTAGCAGGCTGTCGATACCCAGCCCGCCGAAGAGGTAGAGAGAGACGACGCGTTGCAGCAAGGAGAGCAAGTAGTGACGGTAGGGATGCAGAAAATCGGGCAGCAGACTATGAGTATGCTGGCAGGCCGTGCAGCGCACCCGCTGCACCCGGATGTGATAGACCGCCAGACCCGTGCGGGCCTGGCGGTCGTAGACGCCCCAGCGGAGCAGCGTGCCGACCGCGTCACAGTGGGGGCAAACCGCGGGGACAGGGAACAGACCACCGGCGTCGGTCTCGGCGTAGTGCTGGGCAGAATGCGGATAGTGTTGTATAATGACCATAGTGGGCGCCTTCCCGCGTGGTTTTCTCTGTACAGATTGGGCCACCTGGGGAGGCGTTCTCTTGTCCCTCCTGATTGCTCTTCTGGTCCGCTATTATCCCCTGAGGGGCACTTCCGTCAACTCAGCGCTTTCTGTCACGTATAATGTTACCGAACGTGGTATGGTTCTATCAAATGATAAAGCTACTAAGGAGAGCCATGACCACAGACAACAACATGAAGATTGACGAACGCTATCAGTATCTACGCCGCATGCAACGCCGCTATCGCCGGGCTTCCTGGCAGGAAAAGAAACGGCTGCTGGATGAGATGGAAGTGCATACGGGATTACATCGCAAGTCGCTGATCCGGCGCTTGAATCAAGAGATCCGGCGTAAGCCGCGCAGTCGCGAACGCGAGGCCACTTATGGCCCGGATGTAGATGCCGTACTACGGGTGCTCTGGGAGAGTTTTGACTACATCTGTCCGGAGCGGTGTACCCCCGAATTGGTGACGATGGCTGAACGGTTGGCTCACCATGGGGAGCTGTATCTCACCCCGCGGCTCAAACACCAACTAAGCACCATCAGTATCTCCACCGTACGCCGGCACTTACCGCCCAACCCCCTGGTACACCGCCGGCGCAAGGCAGCCGCGCCGCCCAATCGCCATCAACAAGCCATCCCCGCTTACCGCATCCCGCGCGATATCAGCACAGCGGGGCATCTAGAAATAGATCTGGTGCTGCACTGCGGCGACCGCACCGCTGGCGAATACCTCAGCACCTTACAAATGATTGATGTCGCTACCGGCTGGAGTGCGCGCCGAGCCATCCTGGGCCGGAGTCACCTGGTCATCGCGAATGCGTTTTTGGTCTTGTTCGCCCGGGTGCCGTTTCCAGTCTGCGAAATTCACCCCGATAATGGCAGTGAGTTCTTGAATGAGCCCGTGTTGACCTTTCTCGAAAAGGAATATCCGCAGATCCACTGCTCGCGCAGTCGGCCGCGTCATCCCAATGATAACCGCCTCGTCGAACAAAAGAACCACACCCTGGTGCGCTACTTTCTCGGCGAGCGCCGCTTTGATACGGTCACCCAAACCCGGTACTTGAACACCCTCTACGTCCAGTTGGATGACTTCTATAACTTCTTCCAACCGGTCATGAAACAGATCGCCAAACACTGGGTCCCGGCCACCGAGGGGCGGTCTGCCTACCTCAAGCGCATCCACGATATCCCCCGCACTCCCCTGGACCGGTTAGTATCCACCTATGAAGAGCTTCCGGGGGCGGTCCAAGCTTGCCTAGACCGCCGCGAAACCTACAACCCCCTCCAACTACGCCGCGATATCTACCACGGTTTGGACCACCTCTTTGCCTATCCTAATGCTAAGCCGGGAGAGGTGCAAGATGTTTTTCAGACGCTCGCCCATCCCGAACAGTTCCCCGCCGCGCAAGCCGCCTTACAAGACGCGGATCCGGCCAACGAGCCAGCGGCAGCCTCAGATTCACTGACCACGGCGACCGCGAAGAGCGCCGACTAACCCTTACCTTGAAAGGAGGAGGTCAGGTTTCGGTAACATTATCTCTTGGCAGAACCGAAGCTAATTCGGTAACATTATCATCTGACTTGACACGTACTGTGACGACAGCCCAACTCCGCAAGATTCACGATCTTGCCCATGAAGCCTTCCAACTCTGGCACCAATTGGCGCGTCAAGATGAAGAGAAGGCGATAGCGCAGGAATGGTGCAGTGAGATGATCGAGGGGCTGCACAGCCTCAAAAAACCCTCCGCACGGCGCTATGCCGGGCGAGTGCTGGCGAGGCTGCTTGAACGCTCGCTTTTCGAGTGGCAGATGGTGATGGATATATTTGGGCGAGCCCGGTATGAGGCTTACCTTGCCCGGCAACGCGTGGCGCGCTATAAAGCGGAAAACCAGCGATGTGCCGACCGGATCGCTACGTTAGAAACCCGAGTCGCCGAACTGGAGGCGGAACTCGAGCAGCGCCCTCAGAAGACCACGGTCCGCATTCCGGCGACTACCATCAAGATTCGCTCCAGCATCGATCAGGAGCTCCTGCGGCAGATGCTGACCCACGGCCTCACCCGCTCCTGGCGGCTCTACAAGGCCGTGATCGCCGCCGGTCACACCGAGAACGAGAACTCGGTGCGCAACGCGCTGAACCGTCTCACCGAGCGGGGGCTGGTCGAGGATTATGCCTGGAACGGCAAAGCCCAGGTCTGGTCGCCGAAGCCCGGCG
>DAOTUH010000109.1:0-1648 GCA_034437255.1 Anaerolineae bacterium | reverse complement strand
CGGCGTCAAACCAAATCGCCACCTTTCCTTTTAGACAATGTCAGAAACCCGACTATAATGGTGATTGTAAAAAGGGGATGGTTCATTTTCCAGGATAATTAGGTTGACACTCTCATCAGCGACTGAAGTAGCTTAGCGGCGAAGTCCCTTCGAGAGGCGCTGCGCGCCAGGCATCCGCCGTCGCGGATGCACTAGACCGTCTGCGAAGGCAGACGGTTGGCCACTAGGCCTCTCCAGGGTACTTCCGTAGGTCAGTAGACCTACCGGTCTACGATAGTCCCCGTAAAGGCTCCAAAAGTGTCAACCTATTTATGAACCATCCCGTAAAAAGCATGAGAAATATCATCAGCTACCCGGCGACGAACGCCCAGTGAAGTAAAAGTGAAGTAAAGGAGTGAAATATGCAACCCATCGAGGATTTATCTTTCGAGCAAGCCCTGGCTGAATTGGAGGCCACGGTGGAGAAAATGGAATCTGGCGAACTTAATTTAGATGAAACGGTGGCCGTTTATGAGCGCGGACGTGCGCTGGCCGCTCACTGCCAAGAGTTGCTGGACGACGTCTCGTTGCGCGTCGAGCAACTGGTACCCGATGGCGAGGGCGGCCACGACGTCGCGCCCTTCGAGCCACAGTAACGAAGAGAGTGGAGGCTTATCAATTTATGCAGATGAAACGATTCCAACGCGGCGCTTTGATGCTTGGCTTGGCCCTGCTGGCCCTGGCGTGTGCCGTGCCGATCCCCACGACGGAACCGCTGACGGTGATCGAGCCGGTGGACGAGGTAGAAACGGTGGATATGGACGGCGCCGAGCGCGCGGAGGTGCGCCTGCGCATGCTCTCCGACACCTTAAACGTCCACGCGGCCGAGGACGTAGAGCTGCTGCGCGCTAATTTCCATTATAACGTCGCCGAGTGGGCGCCAACGATCAAGCAAGATACGGAGGAGCAGCGCACGCGCGTCACGATCAACCAGGGGCTTGGCTCGCAGATCCAATTGGGCAGCTCCGACGAGTACGTCAACATCTGGGACATAGGCCTACGGCGCAATGTCCCCATCGATTTGGGCATCGATATTGGCACCGGCGACGTGCAGATGGCCTTGGGGGGCCTCTCGCTCACCCGCCTCGCCATCACCAACGGCGGCGCGGATCTCAGCCTGAGCTTCGACGCGCATAACCCAGAGCCGATGAGCATGCTGCGCATCACTGCCGGCACGGGGAAGTGTATCGCCTCCGATCTCGGCAACGCCAACTTCGACCACCTCAACATCGCCGGCGGCGCCGGCAGCATGGACCTGGACTTCGGCGGGACGTGGCAGCGCTCCGCGCTCGCCGACATCAAAGCCGGCGCGGGTCGCATCACGCTGCGCGTGCCGGCCCAACTGGGCGTGCGCGTGACCTTCGCCAGCACGCCGATCAGGCGATGGCGACGATCAACGCTGCGGCGTTCACGATCACCCATCCGTTGACGGCACGCGCCCGCGGCAGCAGTGGCTCAGCCGTCACCATCAGCGCCAGCCCGAGGCTCTGCGCGATGAGTAGCTTCAGACTGTTGTTGAGCGGCGGGAGCCATGAAGCGAGGTAGACGACCACCGAAAGCCCGGTGACACACCCGATCCCGAAGAGGATCCGATGGACCAATCGGGAGC
>DAOTUH010000108.1:0-3517 GCA_034437255.1 Anaerolineae bacterium | reverse complement strand
GAGACTGAGAGCGCTCAAGCCCACAATTACACGCTTGATGAATTCGCCGCGCGATACGTCGAGGCCTTCGGCGAGGACGAGTTCACGCAAGCTGTGCTGTGATCGGAGGCACGGTGAGGACACCGGCCCCGACAGACACTCTCTGACCGCTGGAGCAGGTGTCCCCACCGTGCCCCAATCTCAACACAAAGATTATCTAAACATAAACGAACTAAGGAGTAAACTATGGATTATCACGTCAAGGATATGAAGTTGGCCCCGTCGGGCCGGTTGCGGATGGAGTGGGCCGAGCGCGAGATGCCGGTCTTGCGGCAGATTCGAGAGCGCTTCGAGAGCGAGAAGCCGCTCAAGGGTGTGCGGATGTCCGCGTGCCTCCACGTGACCACGGAGACGGCGAATCTGGCGCAGACACTGGCTGCCGGTGGCGCCGACCTGGTGCTGGTCGCCAGCAACCCGCTCAGCACGCAGGACGACGTGGCCGCCGCGCTGGTCTCGTACCACGAGATTCCCGTTTACGCTATCAAGGGTGAGGACAACGAGACCTACTACGAGCACATCCACGCCGCCATCGACCACAAGCCGCAGCTGACCATGGACGACGGTGCGGATCTGGTGAGCACGCTGCACAAAGATCGCCGCGAGGCTCTAGATAACGTCATCGGCGGGACCGAGGAGACGACCACGGGCGTGATTCGCCTGCGGGCCATGGCCAGCGACGGCGCGCTCAAGTATCCCATCGTCGCCGTCAACGACGCGCTGACCAAGCACCTCTTCGATAATCGCTACGGCACCGGTCAGTCGACCATGGATGGCATTATCCGCGCCACCAACGTGCTCGTGGCGGGCAAGAACGTCGTCGTGGGCGGCTACGGTTGGTGTAGCCGGGGCATCGCCATGCGGGCCAAGGGCATGGGCGCCAACGTCATCGTGACCGAGGTCGATCCGATGAAGGCGCTGGAAGCGGTGATGGACGGCTTCCGCGTCATGCCCATGATTGAGGCCGCGCCCATCGGTGACATCTTCGTCACGTCCACCGGTGACATCAACGTCGTCGATGCGCAGCACTTCGAGGTGATGAAGGACGGCGCCATCGTGGCGAACTCCGGTCACTTTAACGTCGAGCTCAACATCCCCGCGCTGGCGGAGCTGGCTGAAGGCGAGCCGCGCCGCGTGCGCCCCTTCGTCGACGAATATACACTGCCCGACGGGCGCCGCCTCCACGTGCTGGCCGAGGGCCGCCTGGTCAATCTCTCCGCCGCAGAGGGCCATCCCAGCGCCGTGATGGATATGTCCTTCGCCAACCAGGCGTTGAGCGCCGAGTACATGCTGGATCACGCCGATAAGCTGGAACAGAAAGTATACGCCGTCCCCGACGAGATCGACCGCAACATCGCCAAGCTCAAGCTGGCTGCCATGGGCGTCGAGATCGACGAGTTGACGGAGCAGCAGAAAAAGTACCTCGCGTCCTGGACCGAGGGGACGTAGGGTCCACCCGCAGTCGATTCGAACGTCCTATACCCCCCGTTGCCTCGGCACGGGGGGTTCATTGTCGCTCGTCACCTAAATGACTTGTGACTCCTGACTTATGACCAAAGGAGCATCCATATTGTTGCCTAAACTATCGATTCGCCAGCGTTTCGCCCTTTTCTATCTGATCTTTTACATGGCGACCGGCGTCTTCTTCCCCTACATGGCCATCTATCTGGCGCAGCACAATATTCCTGGGACACAGGTGGGCGTATTACTGGGTCTCAATTCTCTCGTCGGCATCTTTGCCCAGCCGTTGTGGAGCTTGATCAGCGACGTCTACCAGATCCGTAAGGGCGTGCTGAGCATCGCAGCGCTGGGCCTGGCTGTGGTCTCGCTGGGCTTCGGCTTCAGCAGCAGTTTCATCTGGCTGTTGACCATCATCGTGCTCTTCTCCGCCATGCGCGCGCCTATATTGCCGTTGGGCAACGCCCTGGTCTTCGATTATCTGGAAGCGCACGATCAGCAGGGTGGTTACGGACTGCTACGTGTCTGGGGTTCGGTGGGCTTCGCCATCATCTCGTTCTTGGCCGGTGCTTTCCTCGTGGAGACCATGATCGACCTGCTGCCTATCTTCCACGCGGGATTCATGATCTTGGTGGCGCTGTTGGCCTTTTTCTTGCCCACGCCGGAGCCCGATGAGTCGGGCAACTGGATAGAGGGACTACGTCTCCTGCCGCAACGGCCTCCGCTGGCGCTCTTCCTGCTGGGCACGCTCTTTATCGGCGGCCCGTTGATCACCGGCGTGCAATATCTTTCGATCTACATGGGCGACCTGGGCGCCGCCGGTTGGCTCGTTGGCCTGTCGGTTTCCATTATGGCGATCTTGGAGATTCCCTTTATGCGTTGGTCTCCACGTCTGATGGAGCGGTTCAATATCTCGCGGCTGCTGCTGATCGGCGTGCTGCTGTTGCCGCTGCGTTGGGCCCTCTTCGCCGTGATCCGCGAGCCGCTGCTGATCTTGCCCGTCCAGGTCATGCATAGCATTGCCATCGTCACCATGATGGTGGTCGCCGCGACGTTTGTCGATCGCCAGTTGCCGCCGCGCTGGCGGGCCACGGGCCAGGGACTATTGACCACGTCAGTTTTGGGCCTGGGACCGAGTCTGGGGCAGTTCGTCGCCGGTATGGTCTACGATGTGTACAGCCTGCGCGTCGTCTGGTGGGGCGCCATGGGTGTGACGTTCGTCGGCATCGGGCTGATGGCGCTGGCACTGAGACAGATGACGCCGCCAGACAGCAAGGGAGCGTAGCGGATATGCTCAACGCACATCACGTGCGGGTCTCCTACACCGCCCGCTTTGCGATCTTTCATCTGCTTTTCTACGGGAGCGGCGGGATTTTCATGCCCTACCTGGGCCTCTACCTGGAGCGTCACGGCCTCACGGGCACCCAGATGGGTTTCTTGCTCGGTCTGCTCCCGCTCATCAGCATGCTGGCCCAGCCTTTCTGGAGTATACTCAGCGATGTCTACCAGATCCGACGCCTGGTGCTGACCATCGGGTGCCTGGGTGCGGCGCTTTCAGTCCTGAGTTTCCGCATGGCACATACCTTTGCCGGCTTTCTGATCGTTGGTGTGCTCTACGCCATCATGCGCGCGCCGGTCCCGCCCCTGGGCAATGCCCTGACGTTGGATTATCTGGAGAGGGAAGGCCGGGAGGAAGACTTCGGCCCATTGCGCTCCTGGGGTTCGATCGGTTTTGGCATCACGTCGCTGTTGGGCGCCACGTTCTTCATCAAAACACTGATCGACGTGCTGCCCATCGTCTATGCCGGGCTGATGGTCGGACTGACGTTGATCGGCCTGACTTTGCCCAAGGGCGGCGCGCAGCAACCAGCACGCTGGATCGAGGGGATACGCCTGCTACCGGAACGTCCGAGGCTGGCCCTCTTCCTCGCGGGTGCGCTGCTCGTGATCGCGCCCATGATGACGGCCATCCAGTATCTCACCATCTTCCTGGAAAACAGCGGTACACCCGGCTGGATCACGG
>DAOTUH010000107.1:0-8724 GCA_034437255.1 Anaerolineae bacterium | reverse complement strand
TGAAGGTCAGATCAACCGAGCCGTTCATCGGGCTGCCGCCCTGCTCCAGGTAGCCCTGGTACGAGATCCGCTCCGCCACGGTGCCGGCGAGCGTCACGTCGCCCATCCCTGCGGCAGGCGGATCCGCCCCCTGCGCCAGACCAGGACTTCCAACCGGCGCCACCATCAACAACAAACTCAACATAACTAACACCATCCGATAGCCTTTCATCTTACCCTCCTGTTGAAATATGAACCGTTGACTGCACTGAAACCATGAGTAAAAATCCGATTTTTAGGACCCGCTTTCCGTAGCGTGAACCATTGCCTTACCGAACATCTCAATTGGGCGGCTAGGGCTGCGCCCGCATTACCAGCGGCAGGTAGATGTAGTGCTCGGCCTCGGTGATGTCGATCTCGACGGTGGTGACGTCAGAGTCGGCCAGGCCGAAGGTGTCGGTGACGGTGAGGGTGAAGGTAAGCACCCCCGGCGTGGTCGGTGCGGTGAAGGTAGGGCTGATGGCGCCGGCGTCGCTTAACGTGACCGCCGTGCCGCCCGTCTGCTGCCACCAATAGGAAAGCGAGTGCCCGTCGGGGTCGCTGCTGCCGCTGCCGTCCAGTGAGACTGTATCGCCGGGCGAAGTTGTCTGGGGCAGACCTGCATCAGCAATCGGCGGCGTGTTGCTGGTCTCGTAGGCGCCCAGGTCGATGATGGGGGGCGTCCCGTTGCCCGTGTCAGGCACGGTGACCACGTCAAAGAAGCGCGGGTTGCCCTCCAGGTCGGTGGTGACGCCGCCGGGCACGGCGCTGTTGTCTCCCGCGTCGATGGCGGGGGAGCCGGGTGCCAGGTGCAGGTCGTCGTCAGACGTGCCGGGCACGCCGTCGGCGCCGTCGGCGTCCACGAACTCGGGATCGCCAGTCAGCAGATGGTCACAGACCGCCCCGTCGGGGCAGCCTCCCTCCACCAGGCTGTATGAGAGGGTGGGTGCGCTGTCAACGTCGACGTTGTGAATCTGCTCTCCATTGGTGGCGGTGTTGCCCCACAGGATACAGTTCGTCAGGGATGGATCGCTATCCAGGGTGTTGGCCATCACACCACCTTCAGCGCCGGCGTGATTGGCGCTGAAGGTGACGTTGACCAGCGTGGGGTTACCCACGTTGTTATACACCGCCCCGCCGTCTCCCCCGGTCGAATTGCCATTGAAGACGAGATTGGTCAAAGCCGGGTCACTCTGCCAGTTGTACATTCCGCCACCGGCGTTGTTGGACGTGTTGCTTAGGAAGATGGTGCTGCTCAGTGAGGGATGGCTGGAGGCATTGTACATGCCTCCACCGGCGTTGGCGACGTTGCCGCTGAAGGTGACGTCGGTCAGCGACGGAGCGCCGCTGAAGCTGTACGTGCCTCCGCCGACACCTGCAGCGCGGTTGTCGCTGAAAGTAACGTTGGTCAGCGTGGGATCGCCCTGGTTATTATACAACCCACCCCCGTCGTCGTCGCTGCCGTTGCCGCTGAAGACAACGTTGGTCAGCGTGGGATCACCCCGGTCGTTGTACATCCCACCCCCATCTTCGACAGCCAGGTTGCCGCTGAAGAGGAGATTCCTCAGCGTGGGGCGGGCCTCGTAGATGTAGGCCCCGGCGCCGCTATCGCGGCAGCCGGGGTCACTGGCGTAACCGCCGGTGACGATGAAGCCATCGAGAACGGCGGTGTCGGTGACGCCGCTGCCAGTGACGACGTGGTAGGCGTTGGTGCCGCTGATGCCGGCCGTGTCTGTGACCACGCCGTTGGCGTCTCTGTCATCGTCGTGGTCCAGATCGCCGCTGAGGATGGTCAGGTGGGCCTCCCAGTCCCGCTGCTGCCGGGACGTCTCCGTCCCGACAAAGCCGCCGTAGAGCGCCACGTGGTCGATCAGGCTGAACGAGACCGTCGGATCGGGCGGCTCTTCGTGGGAGGGCACGTAGACGCCCTCCGCCACCCAGATCTCGTCGCCGCCCAGGGCGGATGCCAGGGCGTCTTGCAAGTCTGTGAAAGCGTCCTCCCAGGACGAACCGTCGTTGGCCCCCATTGTTCCCGCTTTGACGTAGAGGACGCGCGCCTCATAGGTGCCCATATCGACCAGCGGGGCGAAGCCGTTGCCGGTGTCGGCCACGGAGGGCAGATTTTCCCGCCGGGTACGCCCGTCCAGGTCGGTGGCGATTCCGAACACCGGGACGTTATCACCAGCGTCGGCGGCGGGCGAGTCGTGGCGCAGGCGGTAGTTCCCCGCGACGGTGGGGGCGGCGCTCGCGGGTTGAGGGTCCACGAACTGCGGGTCAGCGTCGATGTTTCCACCGCCATCAATGCCGAGGGCCATGTCCCATCCGGCGCCGCTGCCGCCGGACCCCTCGATGTCGCAGTATCGAATCATCGGATAGACACCGCTGTTGCGGATCTGGGCCCCGGTGACGCCGGCGGTGTTGCCCCGGAGGACAGAGTTGGTCAACGGCGTCGCGCTGTGATTAAACAGGCCGCCCCCCTGCTCCGTGGCGTGGTTGCCGCTCAGGGTCACGTTGAGCAGGGTCGGGGCGCTGCCCGCATGACTGTACATACCGCCGCCGTACTGGGCCTTGTTTCCGGCAAAGAGGACGTTGACCAACTCGGCGGTGCTGCCATCGAAGTGGGTCATCCCACCGCCCTCACCGCTCGCCTCGTTGCCAAGGAAAGCGACGGCGGTCAGGCGTGGTGCGCTGTTCTCCCAGGCGGCCATACCGCCGCCGGAGAAGGCAAAGTTATCTCTAAAGACGACGTTGGTCAACTCGGGGTTGCTTCCGGCAGCGTTGAACATCCCCCCGGCGGTGTTCGCATAGCCTCCTTGGAAGATGACGTCGGTCAAGATGGGATCGCCCTCGCTCCAGAGCCCCCCTCCGTACCAAGCAGCGTGGTTGCCGCTGAACGTGACGTGTGCCAGGGTGGGGTTGCCCCCGGTGTTGACCATCCCCGCGCCGATGTTGGCCGGATAGGGCCCGACGGCGCCGCCAGCGGTGATGGTGAAGCCATCGAGGACCGTGTTGTGATTCACAAACTCGGTCGTTACCACGTGGTCGGAATTACGGTGCTCGATGTCGTCAGAATCGATGACCACGCCGTTGGCGTCGGTGTCGTCGTTCTGCTCGATATCGCCGCTGAGGACGGTGATCTCCGTCTCCCAGTCTCGGTCCTCGCGGGCCGTCTCCGTCCCGTCGAAGCCGCCATATAGTCGCACGCCGTCCGGTACCCAGAAGGTGGCGCTGAAATCGTCATCGGACTGACCGCCGCCCTCGTCAGTGTAATAGATGCCCTCGGCGACCCAGACCTCGTCGCCGGCGACGGTCTCACTCAGCGCGTCCTGCAGGGTGAGGTAGGCGTCGGCCCAGGAGGTGCCGTCGTCGCTGCCGGCGGTGGCGTCGGCGTCGACGTAGATCAGATGGGCCTCGTAGGCGCCCATATCGACGATGGGGGCTGTGCCATTGCCGGTGTCGGCGACGAGGGCCATATCGAGGATACGCGGGCCGCCGTCCAGGTCGGTGGTGGCGGTGACTGCGCTATTATCCCCGGCGTCGATGACGGGGGAGGTGGGGGAGAGATGGTAGTTTGCCGCCGTGGTGGGCGCGTCGCCGGCGGGCCGGGGGTCCACGAACTGCGGGGCGACGTCGACGTTGCCGCCGGCAGCGATGCCGAGAGATGTGTCCCAACTCCCGCCACTGCCGCCGGACCCCGCGACGTCGCTGTAGCTGATGGTCGGCGTGCTGGTCCCTTCGTTGTAGATCTCGTCGTCGCTTTCGTCGCTGGCGTTGCCCCAGAGCACGCAGTTGTTCAGGGTGGGGTTGCTGTCGTCGTTGGCCAGCGCGCCCCCGGGGAAGTGGGCGCGGTTACCGGCGAAGGTGACGTTGACCAGCGTGGGATCGCTGCCAATGGAGTTCAACAGGCCGCCCCCGCGACCGTGTTCCGACCAGTTGCCGCTGAAGAGGACGTTGGTCATCGTGGGATCGCTGTCGCTGCCGTTGCGCATCCCACCTCCGCCGGTGGACCGATTCGTGTTGCCGACGAAGGCCACGTTAACCAACCTCGGGCTGCTCTGCCAGTTGCCCATCCCACCGCCCGTATTGGTCGCGTAGTTGCCGATGAGAGAGACGTCGCTCACGAGGGGATTGCTGCCGTTACGGTTGTGCATGCCGCCACCGCCGTAGGCTTTGTTGCCTACGAAGACGACGTAGCGGACCGTGGGGCTGCCGGCGTCGTTGTACATCCCGCCACCCAGGTGATTGCCAATCTCGCTCACCCAGGCTGCGTAGCCCGCCGTGACGTGGAAGCCATCCAGGGTCGCCGTCCGCGTCACCCCGCTGCCGGTGACGACGTGGCAGGCGTTGGTGCCGGTGATCTGGTCTGTGTCGACGACCAAGCCGCGGAGGTCCGTGGTGTCGTTCTGGTCGAGGTCGCCGCTGAGGATGGTGACGTGGGCACGCCAGTCCCGCGCCTCACGCACGGTCTCCGTCGCCTCGAACCCGCCGTAGAGGGCCACGTCGTCCAGGAGCTGGAAGGTGGCCGTGACGCTGTCGGTGATCTGACCCGCGCCCAGGTCCGGGTAATAGACGCCCTCGGCGACCCAGACCTCGTCGCCAGGGCGGACGGCCCCCAGTCCGTCCTGGAGGGCGAGGAAAGCGTCGGCCCAGGAGGTGCCGTCGTCACTGCCGGCGGTGGCGTCGATGTCGACGTAAATCAGATGGGCCTCGTAGGCTCCCATGTCGACCATCGGGGCGGCGCCGTCGCCGCTGTCGGCGACGAAGGGCAGGTCGAACCGCCGCCCGCGCCCATCCAGGTCGGTCGCCCCCAGGTAGGGGTTGTCGCTATCGCCGGCGTCGATGGCGGGGGAGTCGTGGAAGAGATGGTAGTCGCCTGCGGTGGTGGGCGTGTCGCCGGCGGGCCGGGGATCTACGAAACTGGGATCGGCATCGATGTTCCCACCACTATCGATGCCACAAGCGGTGTTCCACCCGCCGCCGCTACCGCCGCACCCTTCGAGATCGCTGTAGCTGATCAGCGGTGTGCTGGTGCCGTCGTTATAGAGCTGATCGCCATAGGTGGCGGCGTTTCCCCACACGATGCAGCTTGCCAGCGTCGGGTCGCTGCCTGTGTAGTTGCGCATCCCCCCGCCGTAGGTGGCGCTGTTGCCGGCGACGGTCACGTTGGTCAGGATGGGGTCGCTGTCCAGGTAATACATCCCGCCGCCGTAGGTGGCCTCGTTGCCGGTGGCGACGACGTTGAGTAGATAGAGATCGCTGGTTCTGCCGTAGATTCCGCCGCCGAAGGGAGCCTCGTTGCCGATAAAGAGGGCGTCGGTCAACGCCAGGTACGCGTCTATGCCATAGATACCGCCGCCCATATTGGCCGAGTTCCCTTCGAAGGTGACGTTGTTCAGCGTGGGGCTGCCGAGGTTGCTGTAGAGCCCGCCGCCGTCGCCGCTGGCAGTGTTGGCGGTGAAGATGACGTTGTTCAGCGTCGGGCTGCCGGAGCCGGCGTGCAACCCCGCGCCGTCGTCGTGGGGAGCGGGGCCATTTGCATAGCCGTCGCGGATGGTGAAGCCGTCCAGGAGCGCGCTGCTATCGGTGCCGCTGCCGGTGACGACGTGATAGACGTTGTCGGTCTTGAGACCAGGATCGCCGATCTCGCCGCTCAGCACGGTGGTATACGTCCAGGGATCGCGGACATCCATCGTCCCGTCACCGCCCCCCGGCGGAAAGCCGCCGTAGAGCTCGACGTTGTCTTTCAACTGGAACGTGCTGGTGCGAAGGCCGCCCGGCGTGTAGGTGCCTCTCGCCACCCAGATCTGGGTTCCGCTCCCGGCGCCGGTCAGGGCTGTCTGCAGATTGGTGTAGGCGTCCGCCCAACTCGAGCCGTCGTTGGCCCCGCCGGCGGCTGCGTCAACGTAGACGATGACGGGGCCGCCTCCCGCAAACGTGGGTGCGCCCCACGTCACGCTTGCCAGAACTAGAAGTACGCTCAAGCCAACCCTCCAATCTGACAACAGATGCTTGTATCGTTTAGACATCGCCCTCCTCCTTGTCTCCTACGAGACTCGACCCTTCTTCCAACGTACCCGTCCACGATGTGATAAAGCGCAATAGATCCGCCATGACCTCAAACACCAGATACTCACCGCTGGTAGCGTGCTGGACGCGCCCACGCCAGAGCATTCGCCCATCGGACCGGGTCAGGTTCGGCTCCAGCCAGATGCGGACGACGAAGGCATGGGTTTCTGTTGGAGTGAAGTGATCTTTTTTCACGGCGTTTCTTTTCGACGTATTGCGTATTTTCTTTTACCAGGACCGGGGGTCACCATACCCAAAGGTGCTACCAGGATAGCAGAAGGGTATCTTGGGAGTGTCTATATCGGGGAAGGATTTGGGGAAAACCTTGACGACAGATTGCTATTACGTGTTACGTATTGCGTATTTCGTGTTGCGTATGCTTGCAAGACCAGATACGCAATACGCAATACGAATCAGCTACGCGTTCCGCGCGTGCGCACCTCGTACCCCGCGTCACGCAGCGCGGCGAGGTCGCGCTCAATGGTGCGGGCGCTCACGTCCAGCGCCTCGGCCAGGTCGTGGACGGTGGGGGCGGCGCTCTGGGCCTCGGCCTCGTCGAGCAGACGTAGTAGGCGGTGGCGGCGGCAGGCCAGGTCGGCGCGCCACGCCGGGAAGCGTTGAGTTGCAGCGTCCGCGTCCTCGTCCGAGGAGAGGGTCCAGGTGACGGTGACGTAGTCGCTTGCTTCGAGGGGACGGCCCGTAGGTGCATCCACTGAGGCCAGCCGCACCCGCGCTCTGCCAGGCGGCAGGTAATCGGCCTGTGCAGCGTCAAGGCGGCGGAGGTCATGGCTCATGTTCAACCCCGCGAAGGCGGTCCGTGCCGTCTCAATAAGCGCCGCGCCCTTCCGGGCCTCCTCGGCGTCATCCAACCGCGCCCAGTAGAGACCATAGGCGGCTTGGCTGCGGGCCAGCTCCGCCTCGGCGCCGAGCTCCGTCAGGAGACGAATGCTGGCCTCAAAGTGCACCCGCACTGCCGCTCTGCCCCGCTTTGCCGTGATCTGCCCCAGCAAGCGGCGGAAAACACCTTGTGACCAGAGATCGTGGATCTCCCCGGCGACCTGCAAGCCGGTTTCCACGTGGCGCAACGCCTCGTTAGGCTCATCCACGTCGAGCAGCAGCTCAGCCAGCCGCGCGCATGCCACCGGCACGTCCGCCTTGTCGACCTCCCGGGCGGTCTCCAGGCCCCGGATAAGAAGTGCGCGTGCCTGCTCCAGATCACCCCGCCGGTGATGTGCCACTCCCATCCAGCACAAGACCGTGGACGCCAGGCTGTGATCCCCAATCTCCTCCCCGATGCGTAACGATTCTCGCAGCAGCCCGAGGGCCTGAACCGGTGAACCCTGCTCCAGGCGTGCCCGCCCCAGCTCACAGAGCGCCGCATCCTCTCCGTAGGGATTGCCTATGGCGCGCGATATGTCCACGGCCTCCTGGGCGGCGGCCTGGCACGCGGTGAAGTGCCCCCGGTGGAACTCTAGCACGGCGAGATTGATGAGGGAATAGGAGATACCCACCCGGTCGTCGAGGCGGCGGCGCGTGGCGAGAGCCCGGGTGATCGCTGCGTGAGCCTCGGCGTATCGCCCCAGGCGAAAGAGCGCCGCGCCCATGCGGTTGAGCGCGTCCGCCAGGCGCGTTGTATCGTGCAGCCTTTTGTATAGCGCGATGGCCCGCTCGTACAGTGGGATGGCATCCTGATAGTGCCCCTGATTGCGGACGGCGTTGGCCTGATTGAAAAACCCCTGCGCGATTTGGTCTGTGGCGGCGACCGTCCTGGCCAGCGCTAGGGCCTGCCGGGCCGTTTCAATGGCTTCCTTGTACTCGCTCTGCTGGAAGTGGAGGTGGCTGGCGCCGTTGAGGGCGCGGGCCTGGGCAGCGGCATCGCCAGCCTCCCGGGCGAGTGCCAGCGCCGCCTCGAAATCGGCACCGGCCTGGTCGAAGCGCCCGATCTCCTGGCAGAGGCGTCCTCGCTCTTCGTGCAGTCTCGCCCCCAGGGCGGGCTCCGCGTCTGGCAGACGCTCCCAGGCCACGATGGCCCGTCCGTAGGCGTCGAAGGCCGTCGCGCCCGCGTAGACGGCCCAAGCCCGCCGCGCGGCCCGGTGATTGAACACCCATGCCTGCTCCCATTGCTCACCGTGCCAGAAGTGGTAGGCCAGCTGATCCATCTCCTCCGGCCGGTGACGCACCAACGTCTCACCCACCTGGCGATGGAGCGCACGCCGCCGGGACGCTTCAATGCCAGCGTAGACGACCTCCTGCACCTTATCGTGGCTGAAGCGGTAGACCTCGGGCGCCTCTATCAGCAGCTGGCGGCGGACGAGACCGTCGACCACGTCCAGAAGCCGCGCCTCCGGGAGCGGCTGCGTCCGGGCCAGCAGATCGAAGTCGAAGGCGTCACCCAGGACCGACGCGCCTTCCAGGAGTGCAAACTCGTCGGCATCCAGGCGGGCGATGCGTTGCCCGATGATCTCCTGCACGCCGGAAGGCAGGGGCATGGCGGTGTAGCCGCTCGCTGCTTGGTCCCAGGGCGTGCTCCAATCTCCGTCTTCGTCGCGATAGAGCAGCCCCTCGTCGTGGAGCGCGCGCAGCGTCTCCAGGACGAAGAGGGGATTGCCGGCGGTCTCCTGATAGAGCCGCCGCTCGAAG
>DAOTUH010000106.1:0-2955 GCA_034437255.1 Anaerolineae bacterium | reverse complement strand
TCGTGCGAGCGCTCTATATCGCAGGCCACGCTATTCTCATCCTGTTGGCTGGATTGGGAATAGGTCTTACGCTTTTAAGCCGCAACTGGTCCGCCTGGGGATTGATGATGGTACTGTTTTATATCACTGGACTTAATCTTACTACCTACGGCCCCAACCCCCGATACAATTTTCCCTTTTTGCCCATTGTATTCATCTTCACTGCCAAAGGCTTAATGAAGTTGATCAAGCACTTTTTATCTCACCCCACAGATGGAGACGTAGACCAATAATGCCAGAGATTCAGTCGGAAAGGGAAGGATTAGCCACCCAAACAGTCAAAGGCTCGGTCTACAGCATTGGCGCCTCGGCGGTGACGATGGTGCTGGGAACGATCTACACGTACGTCCTGAGCAAAGAGGCCACCGATGCTGACCCGGCTGACGCCGTGAGTGCCGGAGAGTGAGGGCTATGATCTTTCTATCCAGATTGCACTCGTTTCTGGCCTGGCTAGACGATGAGTCCAACAAGCGTACTATTCTCGTCGGGGTGCTTATCCTGGCCCTGCTCTTGCGCTTGACCGCTGCCGTTATACTTCCCATCGACTACCGGCTGCGCAAGGATGCTCTCTTGTACGCCTTCGTCGCCGAGCACCTGCTCAATGATGGCACCCACGGGGAAGCGCCAAACACTCCCTTTCCTGTCCATTGTGCTTATGTTTGCTGCCAGAGGCGCACTGACGCTTAGTCAACACTTCGCTCTAAAAAAGAGGATAACCTAAAAGGTGCATGGATGATTCTCACAACTGTCAAGAAACACTCCCATAGAGGAAGATAACAAGCCATGCAATGCTTACAACGCATAGGTAAGACCCTAGATCAACGCATTGTACTTATCATTTTGGCGCTACTGGCTGTCTTGTGGATCCAAGCCCCCAGATTGACAGATGAATTCAAAGTCATTGAGGATTTCGCCTCTTTTCACTGGATGAATAAGTTCCAGGAACCGGGACTCTTTCCTAACGATCAATTACGGGGCGATACCTACATCACCGTTCATCTATTGGGTGGTGATTTACCTTTGTATTTCCCCAGCCTCGGATACGATCTCTTATTCTATGTTGCCAGTTTCTTGGTCTCCCCGATCTTATTCACCAAAATCCTGCCCTTCCTGCTCGCGGCCGTCACCGTCTGGTATCTATTCGCGTACGGAACCGCCGTACGGGATCGTGGCACAGGCACGATCTTAGCCATAGGCTTTCTGTTTCTCAACCTGGCTGCGCCTAACTCCCTCTCGCTCACTACGGGATTGCAGCGATCCTTCGCGTCGCCGTTGATCATCGCGCTGCTCTATTATCTCCACCACCGAGTTTACAGCCGAGCGATGGTTGTCGTGGTACTCAGCGCCTTATTTTATGCGCCCGCGTTTCTCTTGGCGACGGCAGCCTGGGGTATCGTTGCCTTGGAAGACAGGAAAATGCTTCGGCGTAAAAGGGTTATCAAGAAAGCATGGGCATATTTGTTGATAGCCTTCATCATCGGGGTTGCTGTTCTTTCCCCGGTCGTGCTTCCGAAATTTTCAGACGCGTTCATTACAGCCGAAGAGACGCCATCTGACCCGTCCGAGGTATCCTATAAACATATCTGGGAAGATCCGCGCTATCGCGTTGGAGGGCGACGTGCGCTCTTCAAACTCTTTCCGATCAGAGGTCGGGCTGGTCTGATAACGAAGAAAGAGATGATCCCCTTGTTGTTTCTCTTGCTCTCCGTCAGCGCACTGTTCTGTCTTGTGTTAAGAAGAGACGCCTTTGATATACCCCTAGAGATTTGGGGCATCCTGCAGGCCGGGCTAGGTCTGTTCATCGTGGCCTGGATAGGGATTTATCTGACCAATTCCTTTTTACTCTATTTGCCCAGCCGCTATAGCCGAGTGGGATTATTTCTCTTCTTCTCAATGTTCGTCCTGCTGAACCTCAAAGCGAGCGTTGAAGAAGGAGCGCGCTTGATGAGCCAGGACCGCAAGTATCTGATCGCCATGGTTGGGGTGATTGGGGTCCTGGTAGGATTCGTTTTCTTAATACCGACAGAGCACAGACTGCTTGGCACGTTTCGGACAAAACCATTGTTTGAGCTATTGACCCTCTTTCTGGTCGCCTTAATCATGACCAGCATTAGAATTTCTGCTCTTCCCTCGGTGTCTGAACCTAGCTCCAGCAAATCCATCATCTTCTACGTGTTGATCGGCGCTATTGCTATGATCGGCTTGATAACCTGGGCGGATTGGTCCCGAGATCACAGCGGTACCCTTTTGGATCCTTCGCCCGATGAGCGGAAGATGCTCAACTTTTTACAGACCTTGCCCAAAGATATCTTAATTGGCGGTACGCCCTGTACCCTGGACAGCGTCCCAGTGTTTGCCAAACGCCAGGTGATCTTCAATTGTGAGATGCTCCCCAAAGATGATGACCTCGTGCGCGGAGCGTTGAATGCCTATTACGCGGAGGATCCCCGGCAAGTCATCGATTTCTGTCAGGCTTACGAGGTAAATTATCTGGTCATTGATGCGCAGACATACACCCAGGCATACATCGACGCGGGAGATATTTTCTTTGATCCTTACAACCAGGAACTACTTCCTCTCATCAGATTGAGGGATACGTTTGTCCTGGCACACGTCCCGGATGAGGCTAAGGTCTTTCAGTTGGGCGATCTTTTCGTCGTGCCGTGTACGGAAGCGGCGCTTCTCAGATAGAATTGAAGCGTGAAAAACGTAGAGAAACCTTCGGATACAGTGAATATCTCTGGAGATATCCAAGAAAACACGATGGCAAAAGACCAGACCCAATCTCCAGATCGGGTGATGAAAGCAGTCAAAGACTCCGTCTACAGCATTGGCGCCTCAGCGGTGACGATGGTGTTGAGGATGATCTACACGTACGTCCTGAGCAAAAAGGCCACCGATGCTGACCCGGCTGAC
>DAOTUH010000105.1:0-3521 GCA_034437255.1 Anaerolineae bacterium | reverse complement strand
CGCATCGCTTAGCCTGATCTCACATCACCTGCGGGTGCTGCGAGAGGCCGATCTGATTCAGGGGGAGCACGCCGAGGCCGACGAGCGCTGGATTTACTATACCGTGGATACGGAGACGCTGACCCAACTTCGCGCCGCGTTGATGAAACGCCTGGACGTGTCACGCATCCAGCCACGCCGACCGAATTGCGGCCCGGATCCGTCCCAATAAGACGCCGGGGCGCAGGCAACATGTGCCGCGATGGTCACAGCACGCTCCTGTCGCGTGACGGGAGCGTGCTTGTGGTGATCTGGCTTCCTATTCGAAGGTTTATCACTGGTTACCCCGATTCGTTTCAGATATTGCCTTCTCTCCTCTTTATGATATAACATATTCAAATTCATGAATATAGAAAGGGCGCTATGAACAAAGGTGTGCGTTATTTCTCGGCATCGACGACGCCTGTCGCAGCCAGATAGTTGAAGGTTGGACACGGGTCTGGAGAAGTGACCGGATCAAGCCTTACTCCCGGCGTTGGCGCAGCACAACGCTTTAACTTTCGGTCTTTAGAACGCAAGAGGATGAACCTCAGATCCATTCCCAGGAGATAACATGAGTGCATATCGGCAGATACTGGTAGCCGGTTCGCCGGTAGGATTGCAAGGCTTGGACGACGTGCTGGAAGCCCTCCGCGCCGAGGGACGGCAGCCGGGCGAGGAAGGGTTGGGTCTGGAGATCGTGAAACGCCTGAGCAAAGAAAACTACATTCCACGCAGCGCGCAGGCGGACTTCGCCGTCGCGTTAGAAAGGGAGTATGCCGCATACGTGGCGCGGGGCGAAAGTGGCGCACCGACGCGCAAGGCAAGCTACGGCAGCTGGCGCGGTCATCCGCGTGAGACCATCCCCTGGTTCCCCACGGTCAACGACGAGCTCTGCGATGGCTGCGGCGTCTGTCTCAGATTGTGCAGCACGAAGTGCCTCGCGCCGACTGAGGATGAGAAGGTGTTTGTCGCCGACCCTTTCGCCTGCGTAGTAGGATGCAGCTCCTGCGCCAATGTCTGCAAGCCCAAAGCGATCACCTTTCCCCCGCGCTCGATGCTGGATGCGTACAAGCCGCGGTGAAACAGTTTCCATCAACCTCAACTCAAAGCCGGACTTGGCTACCGGACACTTTCGTCGATAGACTGGTTACCTATCACTTTCATGAGGACTGTTTATGAAGCCAACTCAACCTTCTAGCCACGTCATTCCGAGTGAGCGAGCGGCGTAGTTTGCGGGGAGCGAGTCGAGGAATCTCCCCTCTGCGACTTGGGGTTGCCACCGAGCGGGGAAGATACCTCGCCAAAAATCGGCACTCCGCTCGGAATGACGGAGAAGAGGATGGTTTTAGCAATCAAAGTGATAGCTAGGTCAGTAGATAAAAAAACCTACCGGCAGATTAAGCGAATTAAACAGATTTATGGAGGTAACGTCCCAGTGAATAAGAAGAAATCGTCACGCAAAAAGCCCCGCAATAGGGCGCAAGCGCATTCAACGACGCCTGCCGTCACGCCCTGGCAGATCAGCATATTGATCGGCGTCGTTATCCTGGTCGCCGGGGTCCTCTGGCTGAAGAGCCGTCCGACAACCACGGAGACGGAAGCGGCCGCCTCGCCGGCGCTGGTAACGCCGACCGGAGAAGGGGCTGTCGAGGCGCCGGAGAGCGTGGTTGTGGAGCCGGCTACCGCAGAAGCGCCCGAGTCAACGTCCGCGCCGGAGGATCTCGAGCCGCGTCCGGGCGAATCGCCGGAAGCGCACCTTGACCGGTTGCTGAAAGAAGGCCAACCCATTTTTGCCTTCTTCCATTCGAACAGCTGCTATCAATGCGTTGAGATGGATAAAATCGTGCAGGAGGTCTACCCGGACTTTGCCGGGCAAGTGGCCCTGGTGGACGTGAACGTCTACGATGACGCCAATCAATCTTTACTACAACGCGCCGAGATTCGCGTTATCCCTACATTGATTTTTATCGATCAAACCGGGCAGGGTCAGGGGGCAACCGGCGTGATGCCGGCAGAGCAGTTACAGGAGGCGCTGACGTCGTTAGCCGCCGGGGGGACGCCATGAACTTCGATCCAACTGTGCTGCAGAATGCCTCGTTGCTGGCCTTCCTTCTCACCTTCTTGGGGGGGATTGTGACCAGCATCGGACCGTGCAACGTGGCGATGATCCCCCTCATCATCGGGTACGTGGGGGGCGGACGGGAACAACTCACACAGCGGCGAGCTTTTGTCCTCTCGTTGACCTTTGCCGTGGGCCTGGCGTTGACCTTCATGGGGCTGGGACTTATCGCCGCGCTGGTGGGCGGACTGTTCGGCGGCGCGACGCGCGTGTGGTACTACGTCGTCGCGGCGGTGTGCCTGCTCATCGGGGTCCAGATCCTGGCGGGCTTCGAGCTACCGGCGCTCCCCGGCGTGGGACGACTGCGCGAGCGTATCACGTTGCGCGGTATACCTGGCGCACTGAGCCTGGGGCTGGTCTCTGGACTGGTCGCCTCGCAGTGCGCTACCCCTGTACTGGCAGCGGTCCTCACCTACGTGATGGCACAGCAGGGCGCGCTGGCCTACGGCGCGGCGCTGCTTTTCATCTACGCGTTGGGGCGCGGCGTACCCGTCGTGCTCGCCGGGACCTTCACCGGCGTCCTGAAACAGCTCAACGCGCTGGCGCGTTGGACGCCCGTGCTAGAAAAGGTCAGCGGGGTGATCGTGCTGGGCGTGGGGCTCTACTTTTTGTGGATTGCCTAGGCAACGACATGCGTTCCAGGAGGACTCGTGAACATCCTTTACATCTCCGGTAGCCCAAGGGAAAGCAGCAACACCGATGACCTGTTGGAATATATGCGCCACCAGGCGCAGGGCGAGCTGGTCAAGCTGGTGGAGTATACCATTGCCCCCTGCCAGGCTTGTTGGGCCTGTCTGAAAACGGACACCTGTGTGCTTGAAGACGACATGGAAACCATTCTCGTCCCCAAGCTTCTGGCGGCGGATGCCCTGGTCGTAGGCAGCCCGGTCTACTTTAATAACGTCACAGCCCAGTTAAAAGCTTTTATCGATCGAACCTGGGCTCTCAGAGGCGCACTGACCAACAAAATTGGCGCAGCGGTCGTCGTCGGACGCAAATACGGAGCGGAGAGCGCCATCACAGCGATTAACGCCTTCTTTCTAAAACACGAGATGCTGATCGCTAACCGGGGCATTTCCGGCCTGGCGTTTCGATCCGGAGAGATCCGACACGACGCGGAAGCGCTGGAATCCGCCACCAAATTAGCGGGCCGCCTCCTGGAACTCGGCGCTTTACTTGAAGCCAAAGGATAGCTGAACATGAAGAAATCCGACCTGCTGCACGTAGGATTATCTGCCCTACTCTTCGTTTTATTGATGGCGTGCAGCTCCCCACCTGCATCAAGAGAGAACACGCCCACGCCCACCTCCCTTCCCGCCACGCCTCTACCCAGCCAGACGGAAGAGAACACCGAGGGATACATCAACATCACCCCGGCGGA
>DAOTUH010000104.1:0-2454 GCA_034437255.1 Anaerolineae bacterium | reverse complement strand
TCGCGGAAGGCGGCCTGGACGATGGCTTTCGCTTCATCCAGAATCGCCTCGAGGTGCGCTTCTCCTTTGAAGCTTTCCGCGTAGATCTTGTAGATCGCCTCAGTGCCGGACGGTCGCGCCGCAAACCAGCCGTTCTCCGTGACGACCTTGAGGCCACCGATGACCGCGTCGTTGCCCGGCGCGCGCGTCAGCTTGGCGACGATCTTCTCGCCCGCCAGCGTGTCCGCCTTGACGAGGTCGGGCGAGAGATCCTTTAGCACCGCTTTCTGTTCCAGCGTCGCCGGATCACTGATGCGCTGGTAGACGGGACTGCCGAACTGCGCTTCTAACGTCTGGTAATGCTCGCCGGGATCTTTGCCGGTGACCGCCGTGATCTCCGCGGCCAGCAAGTTAAGAATGATGCCGTCCTTATCGGTGCTCCAGACGGTGCCGTCCTTGCGCAGGAACGAGGCGCCGGCGCTCTCCTCGCCGCCGAAGCCGAGGGACCCCTCGTACAGGCCATCGACGAACCACTTGAAGCCCACGGGCACTTCCACCAGCCGCCGCCCCAGGTCCTTGGCGACGCGGTCGATCATGGAGCTGGAGACCAGCGTCTTGCCCACGGCGGCGTTTTCAGGCCAGCCGGGCCGATGCTGGAAGAGATACCAGACGGCGACGGCGAGATAATGGTTGGGGTTCATCAGGCCCACGCTGGGCGTGACGATGCCGTGACGGTCGTAGTCGGGATCGTTGCCGAAAGCGACGTCGAACTCATCCTTCAGCGCGATAAGGCCGGCCATGGCGTAGGGCGACGAGCAATCCATGCGGATCTTGCCGTCCTTATCCACCGTCATGAAACGGAACGTAGGATCGACTGCCGGATTGACGACCTCAAGGTTCAGACCGTAGTAGTCCGCAATCGGCTCCCAGTAGTGCACGCCGGACCCACCCAGTGGATCAACACCGATTTTCAGGTCGCTCCGGGCAATCGCCGCCATATCGACGACGTTCGCCAGATCCGCCACGTAGGGCGTGATGTAGTCGCGCTCGTGCGTAGTCTCGGCCCGTAGTGCGCGCTCGAAAGGTATCCGTTCCACGGCGTCCAGGCCTGCTTCGATCATCTCGTTGGCGCGATCCTGAATCCACTGCGTGATCTCCTTGCCCGCCGGGCCGCCGGTGGGCGGATTGTACTTGAAGCCGCCGTCGGTGGGCGGATTGTGCGAGGGCGTGATGACGACGCCGTCGGCCAGACCGCGCTCCCGCCCCTGATTGTAGGTGAGGATGGCGTGGGAAATCACGGGCGTGGGCGTGTAACCGCGCTGCTCGTCAATCATGATCTGCACGCCGTTAGCGGCGAAGACCTCGACGGCCGTGGCGAAGGCTGCCTCGGAGAGCGCGTGGGTGTCTATGCCCACGTAGAGCGGGCCGGTGATAGACTCCTTCTGTCGGTACGCAACGATGGCCTGGCTGATGGCCAGAACGTGCTCCTCATTGAAACTGTTCTCCGTTGAGGCACCACGATGGCCCGACGTGCCAAAGGAGACACGCTGGGTCGGTTCCGAGAGATCAGGTTTGTGGGTGTAATACGCCGAGACGAGGCGTGGAATATTCGGCAACAACGCTTGGGGTACCGGTTTTCCGGCAAGTTCATGCACTGACATGGCTAGCTCCTTTTCTGACTGTGTGACTTTCCTGATAGCATATACTGATTCGGCGTTTCTACAAGACCCTCTTCAAACGACATCCGATCTCGTGTGAACCCACGTTCACACGAGATCGGATGTCTCTACATTTTACATCTCGTCGAAGTCCTTCTGCATCCAGTAGAAGGTCTGACCGGGGGGATAGTTGTCCAGTTGTCCGACGACGCAGAAGCCCAACTTCTCATAGAAGCCTCGGCTCTGGAAGCTGAAGGTGCGCAGCCAGGCGTGGTCACAGCCGCGTTGACGCGCCTCTTCCTCAGCCATGGTCATCAGACGACGTCCCAATCCTTGCCCGCGCAGCGCTTCTGCGACCCAGACATCCTCGATGAGGAACCAGCCCCAATGCGTGCTGCCGACCAATCCCCCTACGAGCTGCCCGCTCTCGTTGCGAATGAAGACGTCCAGGGGATCGGTGCCCGAACGGCGTGACTCGCGGTGCGGCGGCGAGACGGTGTCGTTGTAGGATTTGAGCTGCTTGCGGATGAGCGCGCGGTGCACCTCGTCGCCCTCGTCGGTGACGACAAATTGGAGATTCGCTGCACCGGACTCTGCTTTCTCGCCGGAGACGACTACGCCGGCCTGCAGCGTAGCGTGGGCCCTGATGCGCTGCAGTTCACGGCGGATAGTATCGCGATACGCCTGTTGAAGCCGCCGCGTCACAGGCCCGGGCTGCCCGTCCCCCACCTGTTGCTCGTTGACCTGAACCACCGGCATGATCTCGGTCGTCGTGCCCAGCAGGATCAGCTCATCCGCCTTGGTGAGATCGCTCTCG
>DAOTUH010000103.1:0-8297 GCA_034437255.1 Anaerolineae bacterium | reverse complement strand
ACGTGCGTTCAAATCTGAACTCCCGCCAGGATGTGGGCACGCCGTTCCCAGAGGTCACGTCCCCGCTTGGCTGCATACCAATCAAAGTACGCGGCGTCGTCACCCAGCTCGCCAGATTCGAATTGTTGCATAAATGCGCCAGATGACATCTCGTATTTTTGCTCGAATTGTTGACACCGGCCTTCAAAATAGACGCGCTTGGCTTCGGCCAGTTTGGCCTCGCGTTGCAGGGCTTCACCTAAGACGTCTCGTGCTTCTTCCAGATCGACTTCGTTAGGCAGTGTGGTCCTCAATGAAAATTCTACCATCTTTACCCCCTTACGATATTCCAAACTAATCATACCCGCAACGCGGGTTCATACAAATTGAGACCGCTTTAGAGGGTATGGCCCTTCATAATTTTGCAGGAGCAAAGTGCGATATCGACCACAGACTTCTTATGCCCGCGTCAAGCCGCGAGCCAGGATCAGAACCACGCCCGGACCCGGCGCGCTGCCGGATAGAGCGGGTTCAGCGCTTTCTCCCAGAGGCCCGCGTAGCGGACGACCTCGCCGCCGAAGCCGCGCTTGAAGCGGTAGACGCCCCAGAGGCCGTCGCTGCGCTCGATGAACTCGTCCTCTAACGTCTCCTCGTCGAAATCGGGGATGCCCCAGAGGTCGTAGGTGGTGCAGCCGCGCGCCTTGGCCCAGCACATGGCGGCCCATTGCAGCGCGTAGGTGGGCATTTTCTTGCGATGCCGGTTCGACGAGGCGCCGTAGAAATACCACGCCGTCTTGCCCAGCGCAAAGACGATGATGGCAGCGACGGGATCGTCGTCAACTTCGGCGATCAGCAGGGCGGCCTGCTTCTGCGGCAGGAAGTGCTCCAGCACCTGCCGGTAGTACGCCTGCGTGTGGATGCCGAACTCGTTGCGCTCCGCCGTCGTCTCCATCAGGTTGTAGTAGACGTCGGCGTCGTCCACGGTGCCCTGACGCACGGTGACGCCCTTGCGCTTCGCGTACCGGATGTTGTAGCGGGTCTTGGACTTCATGCGCATGAGGATCTCGTCCTCGTCGGCGGTGAGATCCACGAGGACGGTGCGCGGCGGCTGCACCGTGCGTTCCGACGCCTGCACCTCCAACGCGGCCAACTGCTGCCGGATCTCCGGCCCGTCGAGGACGTGGGGTTCCAACCAGAGCGCCCAGGCGCGATGGTGGCGTGCGCTCTGCTCAATGGCCTGCAGTAGATCGGCGGCAGTCTCCGCGTCTGCCCAATCGACCAGCGGACCGCGCGGCACGTAGGCGATGGTGCCCACGCGCAGGGGCAGTTTCCGGTAGAGGATCAGCGCCCCGGCCCTGGGTGCTCGCTTCTGTCCGGCGGCCACCACGTCCCAGTCCCAGCCGAAGTTTGCCTTGAGATGGCCCCACGTCGTGGTCTGCAGGATGTTGCCCTGGGCATGGTCGCGGACGAAGACGTTCCAGATGTGCGGATCGGGCGAGGTCAAGTTGAGATAGGGCATGTCATCCTTTCTTTTTTCTTCTCTCGTATCTGTTTAGTCTTCTGAGGTGCGACGCACTTTCGCCGAAGTTCACGAGCCGGGGACTCCTAAACCATGCTCGGAGAACTTTGTAGCGCGGTTCGTTTCGATCCGTAAGGGCGTTGCACCTGAACGCTCACTAGCCTAAACGGTTGCCTTCTCTCCAACGATGAGCAATCCGGCCCCCACGCCGCCCTCGGGCACGTCCATCTCGTAGGCGTCCCGCCAGGTACGACTTAACCGCTTGATGATGAGCAGGCGAAGCAACCACTGCGGAGCAAACCACCGGAAGCGGGGCGAGGCCAGCCAACGGAACAGACGCGGCTTGTCGCCCGTGATGCCGTAGACGTAGTTCGCCTCGTCCCAGAGCTCGGTGGTCGGCGCCGGCATGTAATACTGTGCGCGCACCATCTCCATACCGGCGTCCTCCAGCAGCGTGGCCCATTCTTCCGGCGTCTGATAGTGATAGTGCTCCAGACGTTCGTCGATGTGATCGGCGTAGGCCTCCGCACCCTCCAGGTCGCCCACGGCCATGCGCTCGCGGTAGCCGCTGAGCAGGCGTCGGAAGGCGTCGCTGGGCACGGTGGCGATCAAGTGACCGCCGGGCCAGAGGATGCGCCCCGCCTCCTGCACCACCGGCCGGGGGTCGGGTATGTGCTCCAGCACGGAATTGCTGAAGACGGTGCCGAAGGTCGCGTCGGGGTAGGGCATAGCGTCGCCCTGCGCCTGCTGGACGTAGCAGTACATCTTGCTGGCGTGGCCCTTGCGCAGCTGCGCCCACCAGGGATCGAAGCCGATCTCGATGGGCAGCTGATCCTGAAAGAGCGCCTCGGCGATCAAGCCATCGCCGCAGCCCAGATCCAGGATAGGGCGACGGAACCGCTCTTCGGCTACCGTGCGCAGTTCCACGGCGCGCCACAGCGCGACGGGTGGGGCGAACCAGTAGCGTTTGAGTAACCAGGTCAGGTAATCATGTTTTGGATTTGGCATAGGCAAAAGTGAATGTCAAATGGTAAATGACAAATGAAAAACGGTCAGTCAATCAACAGGTAGATGCTTTCGTACCTCAATTAACCATACCGGTAAAACGGTAAACGTCAAGCATCGGCGCTGAGAAGATGCTCAAAAACGAGGGGGTTCTGTGGAATTACTATGCAGGGTATCGAACCATCTGAAGACGGATGACCGGCGACCAGCATGGCTATGCACAAACGCGGCCCTCAATCGCCCGTCTCCGGTCACTATGAGGGGCAAGGCTCGCTAGACGTCCGCCTGGTTGATCAACTCCGTCAGTTCCTCGGCGCGGACGTAATCCGCCACCTCGATCCGCTGGGACGTGACGCCGGGCACCTCGGCGATGGCGTGCTTGATGTCCGTCGCCAGGCTGACGGCTAAGGGGCAGAGGGGCGACGAGGGGCGGAAGCGGTACGTCACCGCGCCGGTCTCCTCGTCCACGGTCAAGTCTTCGACGAGACGCATGCGCAGCACGTCGACGCCGGTCTCGGGATCGATGACGCCGACCAACTTCGCCAGGATTTTCTCTCGCACTGTGGATTCCAAGGACATTGTCTCACCTCACGAATGGTTTGTAGTCAGCCACGTAGCCCTTGGGCGGAGTGGCGTTTTCCCCGATAGCATGCCACGCATGTTCCATGTTGTGTCACGAGCGGACGGAGGGCACTCCGCTGACTACGAGCGAGTTGTGTTTCCATCCAACACGGCTTTGATTGTACCCCAAATCTCCCGGATTGCCTGTGTGACGTCACCATCGGCGTAGGCCGTGATGGGCTGACCTTGCACCATGGCTTGGGTCACCGTCGTGTCGAAGGGGATGTGGGCCGCGACCGGGACATCCTGCTTGGCGCAGTACGCTTCGATCTCCCGCGTGCGCGCGGCGCTCAGATCGGCCTTGTTGATGACGACCAGCGCCGGGACGCCGAAGTGTGTCGTCGTCTGGAGCACGCGCGCCAGGTCGTGGGCGCCGGAGAGCGTTGGCTCGACGACCAGCAGCGCCAGATCCGCGCCGGAGACCGCCGAGATGACGGGGCAGCCGATGCCCGGCGGCCCGTCGACGAATACCAGCGGTCGTTCATCGTCTAGGGCCCGCAGACGCGCCTGCTGCTTGACCAGCGTGACCAGCTTGCCGGAGTTCTCCGCGCCGGCGTAGAGGTGCGCGTGGTAGAGCGGTCCGTAGGGTGTCGTCGAGGCGTACCACTCGCCGACCTGCGGCTCCGTCGTCGAGATGGCGTCCACGGGACAGCGGTAGACGCAGGCCGCGCAGCCCTCGCAGGCGATGGGGTCAACGCGGTAGGCGCTCCCGTTGGTTCCCGGCACGATGGCCTCGAAGCGGCAGGCCACCTCGCACTGCCCGCAGCGGATGCACGTCGCCGCGTCGATCTGCGCCAGCAGCCCGCTCTTGAAGGGGTGCTCCTCCAGGCGCTCCGGGGAGAGCACCAGATCCAGGTTCGAGGCATCGACGTCGGCGTCGGCGATGGCGATGGCCTGCTCCTGTGCCGCCAGATCCACCAGCGCCGCCGCCACACTGGTCTTGCCCGTGCCGCCTTTCCCACTCAAAACGACAACTTGTTTGGGATTGTTCATATTGCCTCTTTGTATCATCTCGGTTTCTTGAAACATTGTGTTACTTCACGAAGCCTGACTTGTGACTCATGAGTCAGGTCGTCTCTAGTCCTATCTTTGCATACAACCGCTCGAACGCGGAGCGATACTCCGGCAGCGCGTCTACCATGGGGATGCCGTCGGCGTAGGTCTCGGCGATGCGCCGATCCAGCGGCAGGCGCAGTAAAATGGGGATATTGGCTTTGGCGCAGAACGCGTCCACGCCCTCGTCGCCGACGCCCTCGCGGTTGATGACGACGCCGATGGGCACGCCCAGCTCCTCCCGCGCCACCTGTGCCGCCACGCGCAGATCGTGCAGCCCGAAGGGCGTTGGCTCCGTTACCAGTAGCACGAAATCCGAGCCGCGCATAGTTTCCACCACCGGGCAGGCGTTGCCGGGCGGTGCATCTAAGATCGCCAGCGCGTCGTCGCCGTCGGACAGTCCCTGCGCCTTCAACTCGCGGATGATGGGCGTCGCCATGGCCTCACCCACGTTCATCTCGCCCTGCCCGAAAGCGACGGTCGCGCCGTCCGCGCGCACCGTGCCCCAATCCAGCCGTCCCGTAATCCGCGGCACCTCGTGAATGGCGTTCTCTGGACAGTTGGTCGTGCAGCTTCCGCAGCCGTGACAGAGTTCAGGAAAGACCAAGACCTTTTTCCCCAGCACGGCGATGGCGTTGTACGCGCAGACCTCGGCGCAGGTGCCGCAGTACGTGCATGCGTCGAAATCGACCTCCGGTAGCAGCAGTCCCACCTCCTCCGAGCGCGTCAGCTCCGGCTTGAGGAAGATGTGGGCGTTGGGCTCCTCCACGTCACAATCCAGAAACGTCAACATCTCCGGGCGCGCCGGCGCCTCCAACCCCGCGACGGTGAGCAACAAATTCACCGCCACCGTGGTCTTGCCGGTGCCGCCCTTTCCACTTGCCACTGTAATTTTCATCTTTGGCGACATAACTCCTTATGGATCAGCAGATTAAGCAGATATTTCTATTTCAAGCACAAGATCGTATATACCGCGTGCCCCTTGCCCCCTGCCCCCTGCCCCTTGCCGCCCCTTGCCCCGTGATTTTTGTGCCGGCCTTGCACCGCCGGAAGCGTGCCGCTCCCAGGGCGTTCTGCACTGCTTTCAGGAACGCGTCGCCGGAGCAATGGCCCAGCCAGGCGATTTCTAGCGCGTCCAGGGCCTTGAGCGCGGTGACGGTTTTGTTGAGCGTGGCCTGTGTCGCGCCTTTGAGATGTGTCCCGCCGCCGATTCCCACGATGGGCGCGTCCCAGCGGCTTCGCACCTGCGCCAGCGTGTTGAGCAGGCCCGCGTGGCAGCAGCCGCAGAGCAGGAAGAGCCCCGCGTCCGTCTCCAGCACCAGCGAGAGATCGTCGGCGTAGGGATCGGGGGCGTGCTCGCCGTTCTCGACGATGGTGTGCCGCGCGCTGCGTCCTTCAGCGTAGGGCCGGGACGTGATCTCGCCCGTGGTCCAGACGCCGGGTAGGATCTTCTGCGGTTCGGCGCTCAGGCGCAGATCGAGCCGCGCTGCCAGTCGCTCGCGCGTCAAATCCACCGCGCCCAGCCCCTTACGCTCGGGGCCTTCGCCGTGATCGGAGTAGCGGGGACGGAAGAGGGTGGGGTGCGCGTAGAGCGGTGTCCTCGCCGGCAGCCGCGTCAGCAGCGCCGGCAGCCCGCCCGTGTGGTCGTAGTGCGCGTGGCTGAGCGCGACGGCGTCCAGCGTGCCGGGATCAAGGCCCAGGTACGTCATGTTGTGCATCAGCACGCCGCTGCTGCCACCGGTATCGAAGAGCGCGTTGCCGTCCGGCGTCTCGATCCAGACGGAGAGGCCGTGCTCGTGCTTGAGCGGCGGGGCGGGGTTATCCTCGACGATGCAGGTCAGCGTGATCATGGCCTAGGTTAGCGCGTCTAGCCGCTCGCTGGCCTCGGCGATCTGCTGGCGCAGCGCCGCGATTTCCTCGCGCAGCCGTCCAATCTCGCCGTGCTCGTTGTCGTGATCATGCTCGTGGTCGTGTGTGTGATCCCCGCCGGTGTGATCCTTACAGGGACGTGCGTCCTCCAACGTGCCACCCAGATACTGCTCAAGGGCGCGGCGCACGGTGCCGGACGCGCCGGTGTAGGCCTCGATCTCAAAACGCTGGAAGAGCGCGATAGCGTGCTGCCCCATGCCGCCGGCTAACATCACGTCGGCGCCGTGCTCGTGAATCAACTGGGGCACTGCGCCGGGGCGGTGATTATCGTAATAGGGATTCCTCAGCGTCTCGACGTTCTTGATCTCGTGATCGTCGATGTCAACAAAAACGTAATAAGGGCAGCGTCCGAAGTGATGGGCTGCAATGCTGTCTAAGCCTTGAGCGTTATCGGCTGATACGGCGATGCGCATGGTATCTCCTTTTCCTTTGTGTGTGTGAATATGAAACGTTGGAACGTTCGAACGTTTGAACGTTCCAACGCGTGTCTATGCTTTCGCCAGTTTAGTCCCACAATTGGGACAGGTCAATGTGTAGCAGGGGACGCCGACCTGGTGCGGTTGGCTGTATTCGCAGTTGGGGCAGACACAGGCGCCGCCGGGTCCCGAGCCGGGCTTGTTCCCGCCGCCGCGTCCCCGTCCGCCGCCACTGCCGCGACCACCACCACCGCCGCTACGGCGTCCGCCACCGCGTCCTTGTGTAACGTATCTCATTAGTGTGCTCACCTCCTTACAAAAAGGTCTAAAGTCGAAAGTCAAAGATCAAAAGTTGACTCACCTGAAAAAAGGTCCAAAACTCCGAGTTTTACCAGTTATTTCAGGGCAGTCAAAGTTGTAGTTGGTGATCCAAAGGCTTGGGAGAAATTTTTCCAACAAAAACGTGCAAGCGTTGTTACGTATGCGTTCTGCCTCGATGGCGTCGTCGCTGACGTCGTCCGCCGCCTGAGCCAACTGCGCTTCGTTCGGTGGATGTTGATGTGGGCGTCGTCGTCGGCGTCCGCTGTCTCGGTGTGATCCGCTGCGCTTGTTCCTCGCGGTTCTGCACCCATAGCAGCGCCAGGCGCGCCAGGCTGGAGAGCAGCGCCAATCCTCGATCCACGAGGACGGCGGCGCGTGAAGGGCGATCTTGGGTGATGGGATGAGCCTCGACGTCGATGACGGTCGGCGTTTGGGCGTCCGGTGGAGCAGCGTCGCGCGCCGCCGGGGTTTGCTCGTTTCGCGTTTCAATTGCCGTGCCGGTCATCGTTTCCTCCTTGATCTATGCTTACTTCGTCAGCTTATCCACTTTATCAAGCAGTTTGGCGACCGATGTCCGTAGTTCGCTCACTTCCTGCTGGAGGGCGCTCAGCTCATCCTGCGGGGGTGGGGGAGCACTCGGTGGGGGCGGCGCCGGATTGGGTGCGCCGGCGCCCATGCCGCGTCCCATCCCCGCGTGGGCGGGACCGGTTGGTGCGCCGACTTGCGTCAGGTTGCCGGCTTTGAAGACCTCGACCGCCTGGCTCACCGTCATGTTGGTCGCCGTGTAGACGGTCACGCCCGCCGCATCGAAGACCTGGAAGGCGTTGGGGCCCATGTTGCCGGTGATGACGGCGTTGGCGCCTCGCTCTACGACGGCTTGCGCCGCCTGAATCCCGGCGCCGCCGCCGGCCATGGCGGCCTGGTTCTGAACGATCTCGGCCGCGTTGGTCTCGGTGTCGATAAAAACGTAGTAGGGGCAGCGACCAAAGCGCGGATCGACCGGCGCGTTGATGTCGCCCTGTGACGCACTGATTGCAACTTTCATCTGTAAACCTCCGGTTTTGATAAATTGTCTGAACATATTGGGTGTTTATGACCGCCGACGGCAGACGGGGGACCGGTATGATTGTGCCCGCCGCCGACGGTCATCAGTTGCCTACTGCCTACGTGCCCTGGCTGGACAAGCGCTCGAGCGCCTCGTCGATCTGAGTCTGTAAATTCTGGACTTCCTGGCGCAGTTGCGCGACCTCGCCGGTCGGCGCGTTTGCCGGGGCCGTCCAGGTACCAGGGGCAACGTTCTGCGCAGCCATGGTGCGCCAATAGCCGGGGCCACCGCCCCAGCGTGACCAGGCGGGCCACGTGCCGTGCGTCATGTAGTAGCTGACGCAGGCGCCGCGCCCGAGGCCAAAGCCGGGACCACGTCCACGTCCGCCGTGCCGGCCTCGTCCACGACC
>DAOTUH010000102.1:0-3825 GCA_034437255.1 Anaerolineae bacterium | reverse complement strand
GCCCGGCAACCGCCAGGTCGTCCCACCCTGGTGGGCCACCTGCTGCCCGGCGCCGAGGGTGGCGGTCCCCGCCCGCCGGGCCGTCAGGTGGGCCACCGACGCCGTCCCCGCTTGCTTGACGCCGACCATGGCAATCACCACCACCAGCGTGACCAGGAACCAGAAGGGCACCTGGGTGATCAGCCAGGAGACCAACTCGGCCTGGCCCCGTTCATCGGTCAGGCGTTGCCACCAGGGAGAGTGGGTCATCGGCTACCCCCAGTTTCCGGCGGCTTCGATATCCCGCCCCACGTCGCGGCCCAGGTTGACCACGGCCCGCCAGATAATCACGCCCACCACCAACAGCGTGAGGGCCACGATGATGGCGGTCCGCACCACCGAGCTGGTCAGGTCCGCCTGCCCGGCGTCGTCGGTGACCGCTCGGGCCACCAGGCGCCCGGCCCGGCGGCTGCCCATTTCCACGTAGGGCTTAAATGGAGCCGTAACGGGAATGGTTTCCAACACCTGCGAGGCTGCGTCTCTGCTCTTCTCCAATACACGTTCTACGAATTTCATGGTATGAACACTCCTTTTTGATATGGCTACAGATAGGTAAACAACATCCACAACGCGGGACCCGCCACCAGCCCCAGCGTGACCAGGATATTCCCGGCGACCACGGGCGTCTGCATCTGGTTGGCGTTCTGCAGGCCTTGTTCGATCAACCGCCGCCGTAACCGCTGCTGGGCCGCGTCGGCCTGCACCCGCAGCGCCGGGGCCAACGAGCCACCCCGCGACTCCACCAGTTGCAACTGCTGCAAAAACTCCGTCAGGGGCGCAAAGTGATTGTGGTTGATGACGGCCGCCACGGACGACTCGAAAGACGTGGTCACGTCGTACGCCCGTAACAGCCGCGCGATCTCGCTCATAAAGGGACCGCCCGGACGGCTCAGCAGCTCGCGCAGCGCCTGGGTCAGGGAACGGCCAGTGGAGACAATAGCCGCCAACTCCGGTAACCGAAAGGCCATCTCCACGGTCATCCGGTGCTGACGCGCCTGGACGGCGGCCTGCAGCTGCGAGCCGGGACCGGTGTAGCCCACCAACGCCGCCAGCCCGGCCACGCCCAAAGCGATGAACAGCGGGATCTCCAATAGGTAGGCCAATACCGAACCGACCACCAGGCCCAACACGCCGTAGCACAAGGCCTGGTAGACACAGGCAGCGCGATAGCCCCGCACTGTGTAGAACGGCGCGGCCGGATCGGGAGGCTCCATCTCGCCCGGCGCCCAGAACCAGTTCGCCGCTTTGAGCAACCGTTCGATCTTACCCCTTTCGTCCCGGTAATTCACGGCGACCCGGTAGGCGACGTTGGCCATTGGGTCGGACTCAGGGATCTGATCTCGCTGTGAGACCGGCCCGCCGCTCCCGCCCAACTTCGGCTTCGCCAGCGTATAGACGATCACAAAGACGCCCAGGCCCCCCAGGAGCGGCCAGAGCCAGAAGAGCTCCTGCGCTGTCACGCTCAGCATGCGTTAGCCTCCCGGACTTTGCCGTATTCGGTGGGCACCCGGGAGAGGATCAACCCCCGGTTGGCGATCTTCAACGCGGTCACGTACATGAACGTGGTGCCCCCCGCAGCGAGCAGCGAGACCGCGCTCCCGGCCGGGGTGCGAAAGAAGCCCACGTTCATGGCCTGCGCCGAGGACGCCACGACCAGGTTCATGCCGCGCACCAGCCCCAGGATGACCCAGGGGCCGACGGTGCCGACCAGAATCTCCGTGCGCGCCGACCGCTGGCGGGAGAGGGCCTCGTTGAAGGTCTCGACCTGCTCGCGCGTGATAGTGGCCTGATTGGCCAACATCTCCCCGGCCTGGGAGCCCTGTTCCTCGGCCACCAGTAGCGCCGTGGCCAACCCATCGAAGATGGGACTGCGGCGCCGGTCGGCCACGTGCTGCAGCGCCTGCCGCAGCGGCGTGCGCGTGCGCAACGCCCGCCAGAGCTCCTCAAAGTCGGCGGCGACGCTCCCAGCGGCGGGATGGCTGTCTCCCCCCTCGTTCGCGCCCGGCCCGTAATCGGCCACGGCCTGCAACGCCCCCGACAGCGTGGGCGTGATCTCCCAGGCGTTGACGATGATGTCCATCGCCGAGGCCAGGTCGTGATGATAGGCGTTGAGTCGCCGGTTGCGCCGCTCCTCCAGGTGGGCCCAGAAGTAGACGTAGCCGCCAATAAAGAAGGGCACCATGACCAGGACGTTGGACGTGATGAACGCCCCGGCCGCGCCGATGAGCACGCCCCGCAGGGCGCCCTGCAGCAGAAACTCCGGGGCCTCTGTATCTATCCGGGCCCTGTTCAACCGCACCTGGATTCCGGCCATCCAGGTGCCCGTCTGCGCCCGTTGAAAATGCAACTTGGGCACGGCGAAGGCATAGAACGTGCTGAACACGCCCAAGCCGCCCAAGGCCGCTAAGCCCACGATCATCGAATTCATCCGGTGTTACCTCCTTTTGCTATAGCCCGGCGCTGGCGAGGGCCCTGGGATACGCCAGGTCCCCCACCCTCCAGCCGGGCGACGTCACGTCCAAAATCAAAGCCGGGGACCTGGGCTTCTAGCACGTCAACGCTATGGGGATACACGTTGAAACGCGCGACCTGCCCGGCCCCGGCGGACTCGAAGATGGGCTCCACCACGACGTTCGCCCCTTCCAGGCGGCGGACTTCTCCCACCCCGGCGACGTAGCGCAAGCCGCTCTGTTCACGCTTCAGGTGCACGATGAAGTGCACGGCGGCGACGATCTCCTTGCGAACCTCCTCCGGCGCCAGGTCGCGCCCCATGCGGTACATGGTCACCATCCGGTCTACGGTCTCGCGCACGCTGTTGGCGTGCACGGTGAACAAGGTGCCGTCGTGCCCGGTGTTGCAGGCCGTGAGGATATCGACCATCTCGCCACCGCGCGCCTCCCCCAGGATGATGCGCGTGGGCCGCTGGCGCAAGGCGTTGCGGATCAGTTGATCCATGCCGATCTCGGCGATGCCTTCGGCGGCGTGGCGCACGTAGGACATGGACCAGTCCTGCAGATGCTGCAACTGCAGCTCCGGGGTATCCTCGATGGTCACCACCCGGTCACTTTCCGGGAAATCTCGGCTGATGGCCTGCAGGAACGTCGTCTTGCCCGTGCCCGTGCCGCCCGCGACGACCAGCGTGCGGTGCGCCTGGGCCACGGCGCGGAAGAAGTTGCGTAAGGCGGGCGTGATCGTTCCTAACTCGATCAACTCGTCCAGATCCATGGCCACGGGGCGGAAACGCCGGATGGTCACCTGCAGGGCCGTGCCCGCCAGGGGCGGGATCTGCACGAAGAGGCGCGAACCGTCCGGCAGCCGCGCGTCCTGGTAAGGGTTCTTGCTGTTGACCGGATAGCCGTGGCCCGCCTCGATCTTGCGGTTGAAGAAGGCGCGGGCGAACTCCGGAGAGTGAAAGCCGGTGATCTGCGCCTTGCGTCCACCGGCGTAGATCACGAAGCCGCGGTCGTAGTCGTTGAGAATCACCTCCTCCACGGCGTCGTCTTTCATGTAGGGCGATAACGGTCCCCAGCCCAGGACCTCGTCGACGATCCGCCGGGCCAAGGCGTCCGGTTCGCCATCCAGGAGCGGCGCGCCTTCCTGGGGCGCCGTCGTATTGTGCCGCTCGATCATCTGCAGCGCCACCTGTTGCACCTTATCCTCCACCTCTGTAGTCGGATGATCCAGCTCCTCCGCGTCCAACAGGCGGTGTTGCTGGATGTGCCGGCGCGTCGCCTCGACGACGTCCCGAAAGACCTCGGCCTGGGTTTCGCCCGTCGTCAGCGCCGC
>DAOTUH010000101.1:0-1508 GCA_034437255.1 Anaerolineae bacterium | reverse complement strand
ACGTGGGTCAACGGTAGAGAATCAACAGAGGAAAATAGTTGATCTTCTACATCCGTGAGGCAATAGTGACTTTAGTCTCTAAAGCACGTAAAGTCACCACCAAAAACACCTTGCGGGTACGATCCCGCGTGACCAGGCCCGAGGTGCCTGCACGGTGTTAACAGCAGAAAACCGCAGAAAAACAACAGAAAACCATCGAGTTTTCCGAATTTTCCGAATCTTCCAACGACTTGGAGAAACAGCGGACTCCAGGGAGTATCCCCTGGAATCCACTGTATGTGTCCATCAAGTGCGGACTTCTTCGCGCATGTCCATCAGAATGCGACCCAGGTGATTGAGACCCAGACCGATAGCCCGATCCACGCCCCAGAAGCGATCCCCCCAGGTATTCCCCTCGACCAACAAAGCGTCGCCCGTGGCGAGCAACTTGGCAGTAAGGGCGGGGTGCGTGTCAGTAGCAAACTTCTGACGTATGAGATCTTTCATCAACTGGAGTTTGATGTTCTCCCAATCCGCCCGCAGCGGTACTTGGTAGCCGAGGCGCTTGGCCACTTTGGGCGTCGGCGCTCGCCGGATCCGTTCTTGCCAACGAAGAGAGCGCGTTTTGCGCGCTTGATATGCATGTTCTAACGTAGGGTACGTGTATTCCCCTATGGTCAGATCTGCGTAGTAGAAATTGGAAAGGAAGATATGGTCACCGAAGAATCGCTCGATGACCGCGTGCTGCGCTTGCGACAGAGGGCACGTCGTCCAGGCTAAACATCCCATCTGACAGTCGATGTTAGAAACATCATCTGTTGAGAGATGGTAGGTCTGGCGGTGTCCCTGGCAGGCAGTCAGTGCATTACGATAGCGCCGTTGTTGCCAGTCTGTCCAGGTTTTCATCCAGGGGCCTCCATCAGGTTAACGTCTCAATCCAGGCCAAGTATCCGGCAGTCTCAGCGCGAATGTGGACCTGGTAGGACAACAACCACAGTTCATACTGCTCTGGGTAGATCAGGGACCAACGACGAGCGGTTTCAGCTGCCAATGCGCCCCGTAAGCACATGTCATCCGGTGCGCAGGTTCCACACTGGATGATCACGTCATCTAAGATGTCACGATACGGGAACAGCGTTACAAAAGCCCAAGTCTCCGTCAACAACGGATACTGTTTCAGGCGTTCTTCACCGATCTCCTGCAGTACCAGATAGGGAACGATCACCTCGGCTATACGCTTTTCCTCGAAGGTCGCCAGGGTCTCAATCGCTTGCAGCCAGGCAGCCTGCCATTCGCGGCTATAACCGCAGGCTTTGTACTTAGGCGGGAAGTGGATCTCGGCGGATTGATCCGGCGCTTCGTAGTTAAAGCCTTTACCGTGAGTAGCAGCCCAAACGTCCTCAGCCTTGAGCCGCCAGTCCGTATGATCCAGATAGGTCTTCAGGGTTGCATATGTTCGTTGGGCAGCAGAGCGCCCCAGGTCATAAACGTCTAAAAACATCAAGTACCTCCTCAGGTGTGTGGTTTCA
>DAOTUH010000100.1:0-1561 GCA_034437255.1 Anaerolineae bacterium | reverse complement strand
CGGGCAGGGGACGATTTCTGGCGGTTTTACAGCCGAAGCAGCGCAAGACCTGGCGCTGCAGCTACGCTACGGTGCCTTGCCCGTGCCGTTGAGAATCGAGAGTTACACGGCGATTGGCCCGTCGTTGGGTGAAATCTCGGTGGAGAGGAGCGTGCGCGCCGGCATCGTCGGCCTGAGCGTGGTCTTTATCTTCATGCTGATCTACTATCGGCTCAATGGGCTGGCTGCTGATCTGGCGTTGGCGCTGTACGTATTGCTGAACCTGCTCGTCTACAAGTTAGTGCCGGTCACGATGACGCTGCCGGGGATTGCGGGCTTCCTGCTCTCGGCGGGAATGGCGGTGGACGCCAATATTCTGGTCTTCGAGCGGATGAAGGAGGAGCTGCGCGCCGGTCGCTCCCTGCGGCGGGGGGTCGAATCGGGCTTTGCGCGCGCGTGGACCTCGGTGCGCGATTCAAACCTGGCCACGCTGCTGACCTGTGCGATTCTGTGGTTCTTCGGCGATGCCTTCGCCGCCAGTCTCGTGAAGGGCTTCGCGGTCACCTTGAGCATCGGCACATTGATCAACATTTTCACGGCTATCTTCGTCACCCGCACCTTCGTCCGGTTTGCCTTTGGTCTCTTAGCAGATCAAGTGCGCGAGCGTTCCTGGCTGTTGGGGATTTAGGAGGACATCATGATTCACTTTGTAGAAAAACGACGTCTCTATTTCGCCATCGCCGGGGCGTTGATGCTGTTAAGCGTCGCGGCGCTTGTCGCCTCGATGGTGATTTTTGGCGCGCCATTGCGGTTGGGCATTGACTTTGTTGGCGGCAGCTTGATGACGTTGGAGTTTGAGGAATCAGCCACCGAGGCCGGTATCCGAGAGGTTTTTGACGCCCAGGGCTACAGCGGCGCCATTATCCAGCAGCTGGGTGGCGGGGAGGGTCAGCTTTTGCAGGTGCGTATGAAATTCGCCACCGCCGACGAAGTGCAGGCGGTGCTCAACGCGTTGGATGAGAACGTGGGCACGGTGGATCGCGGCAACTCCAACGTTGACACTGTGGAGCCGGCGGTCGGCGCGGAGGTGGCGCGGAACGCAGCGGTGGCTGTGCTGGTCGCCTCGTTAGCCGTGCTGGTTTTCATCTGGTTCTCCTTCCGAGGCGTGCCCCATTCCATCCGCTATGGCGTAACTTCTATCGCTGCCATGACAGTGAACGTCATTGTCGCTCTTGGATTCTACGCGCTGATGGGGATCCTTCAGGGGTGGGAGGCCAACGCTCTCTTCTTGACAGCCTTGCTCACGGTCATCGGTTTCTCCGTCCAGGACATCATCGTCGTCTTCGACCGCATTCGCGAAAACATCCCCCGTCACCGGGGCGAGCCCTTCTCGATGATCGTCAACCGTAGCGTGATGGAGACCATCCATCGGTCGCTGGCCACCCAGCTCAACGCCATGTTTATCATGATCGCCATCCTGCTCTTCGGCGGCACGACGCTCAAGCCTTTTATCGCCGTGATGTTGGTGGGCATGGTGAGCGAGACTTTCACGTCACTCTTCGTCGCCGTTCCTCTGGTGGTG
>DAOTUH010000099.1:0-4051 GCA_034437255.1 Anaerolineae bacterium | reverse complement strand
GTGAGCGGCTGGGCCGACGGCTACTCCAACGCCGTCTTTCGCCTGCTCGCCAACCTCGACGTGCCGCGGCGCGGGCTGGTCGGGCCGTGGGCTGGGAACCAGCCTGGCCCGGCCGGTGATCGCCAAGGGCCGGAAGCGGGGGGCGCCGACGGATCTCGTCGGCTCGGTTGGTGGTCAACTCCTTGGCCGGCGTGCTATGGGTATGCGCCGTGCGCAAGGTATTTGTGGCCCCACGGCCCGACCAGCCCGCGCCGCGGCACGTCGAGGTTGGCGAGCAGGCGAAAGACGGCGTTGGAGTAGCCGTCGGCCCAGCCGCTCACCGCCATCACCGGACAGCGCACCGCGTAAGGGAAAAGATAATTCAACGGGTTCTTCAGAGTCAGAGTAAAAATAGCCGCCAAGAACGTTCACATTAAGCCATAGCAATGCCATGATCAGAATCACGTATGGCGCCAGCGTAATCCACCTGACATGCCTTGAGCTCGATGAAGATCCGGATCTAATTCGCCGGAAAGCGATATAGCTAGCTGTCAGAAACAAGAGCGGCACAATGATACGGAGGTAGTAGCTGGACAAATCCCATCGGGCAGTCAAGAACGCAAAGAGAATTGCCAGACCAAATACACAAACTCTAATAAACCAATCCAGCTTGCTCTTATAACGCCCTTGCAGAAGATCCAAAATAAGAAAAGCCGGTAGTAATATCTGTAGAGCGAACTGGATCGCAAATTCAGAAAACATAACTACACACCTCCGCGACTTACTGCCTCAGATGCAATTACGCGGAACAAAACATCCAATCGAAAAAGACTTCTGACTTCGTATCCCTAATTGATCTTCACCATGGCGCCCTGAATCTGGACCATCGCCGATCCCTTGATAGCGACCTGCGCCCCCTGCAGATTGAGCTGACCGCTGGATTTGAGATCCAACTTTCCCTGGGCCTCTATGGCGACAGCGCTCTGCCCCTTGATGGTAACTTTAGAACCCTGCACAGTGACGTTCGCGCTGCCGGTCTTGATAGTGATATCGCCCTTGCTATCCGTGGTCGTCTTTCCCTTGCTCGTCAGCGTCGCATCACCCTCGCTGTTCACTAAAGCGTCGCCCCCGCTGTTAACCGTGTAGTTCCCATCGACGTTCACCGTGATCGCGTTTTCCTTTGAATCGACGATGATCTCGTTCTTACCCGTCTTGTCGCGGATAACGATCTGCTCTTTTCCCTCTTCGTCGCTCATCAGGATGACGTGCCCGCTGCGCGACTGCCAGATCCGCTCGTTGACCTTGCCACTGGCGACCACCTCGTTCGTCGGCTTGGGCGGGGCATCCTTGCCGTTCCACAGCCCACCGACGACGTAGGGCCGGTTAATGTCGCCGTGCTCAAAGGCGACCAGCACCTCGTCGTCGACTTCTGGGATGCTGTAGAAGCCCCGCGTCTTTCCGGCCCCCGGCGCGGCAAAGCGGATCCAATCTGTCTCCACCTCGTCGTTGAGCCAGGGAAACTTCACCTTGACCCGCCCGGCTTTGTCTTCATCGTCGTTGTTGTTGGTCACGATGGCGGGCACCACGCCGTTAATCAGCCCGCGTTCGGCTTGCTGGTGCCCGTTCCCCTGCAGCATGTGCGTCAGAATATCGGCGTGGCGACCCCGGACGTGGAACGTCGTCTCGTAGTTGCCCTCGGTGCTAAACGTGTGCGTCGCCTGCGTCACCACGTAGGTGCCGCTGAACCGCGTTCCCACGTCCACAATCTTGACGACCTTTCCGGCCTTGACGTGGGGATTGCCCACACACGTCCCCTCGGCCTGGACGAACCCGTCGTGGAGCCGATCCAGTACCCCCTGCGCGATGGTCTTTGCCTCGGCCCCCTCGATCTGCGGGTAGCTGACCACCACCGTCTCGGCAGCGCTGAACGCCTTCTTGGCGACACTGCCACCGCCCTCGCTGACCCCGCCCTGATTATCTGTGCTGCTGGGGCTCGTCGCCTGACCCTCCACGACATCTTTTTTCTTGGGATCCCAACTGCGAACGATGACCTTGTTGACCTGGTGCGCTGCCGACATACGCGGACGGAAACTACGCAAATCCCGCTGCCACGTCAGCTCAATCGGACGGCCGCTACTCGGCGGCATCTTCTTGAAATAGAGCTTTTGATCGTCCGCGTACAGAAAGTAATTCAACCGGTGAGCGCGTCCTCGCAGAAACTCCATATCCGTCTGATTGTTCTGCCAGATGTGCGGGTGTGTCGTTTGCGTGGCGTCCACATCTGCCTGCAAGCCGGCGTCACCGGCGATCTGGCTGACGATGTCACTCACTTTCTTGTTGGCGAAGGTCCGCGTCTTCTTGCCCCGATGCAGGCGGTGCGTCTTATCGTACCCGCGCACCACCACCTGGACGTAGCCACCCTCTGTGAACACCGGTTCCAGGGCCGAGATCTCCCCTTTAAACAGCGTGATCACGGGTTCGTTAGGCTGAGTGATATCCACCACCGTCACCTCGATAGATTTTCCTACATCGAAGGTTTTGGCGTCCACCACCGTAGTATCGGCACCGTAGAACTGCAGCGTGACCATATCCGGGAGTTGCAAGTTGCTATCGACGGCGATGCTGGTGAGATCGCGCTGCAACGCAGCGTCAAGCGCCTTCCCATCGACCTTGATGGTGAAACTGGCAATGCCGATATAATCAACCGGTACGCTCATAGTCTGATCCTCATCCTTCCCATGGCGTCAACTTCAACACCTGGCCCGGCCGCAAATCCAACGGATCGCTGATGTCGTTCACCTCGGCAATGTGCCGCCACCGGGCCGGATTTCCGTACTCCTGATAGGCGATCCAATCCAACCGCTCGCCCTCCCGCACCAGCCACGTCTTGCGTGCCTCCGTCCGCGTGGTGGGATTCTGACCTCGGTTGTCCAATTCCTCCTCGCTGTCCGTCTCCTCGAAACTGACGTCCACCTCGGCCCGAATTGGCGTCCCATCCGCCAAAAAGAGCGTATAGTTCGCGCTCACACTCTTGACGTAACCCTTGACAAAGAAAAACTTCCCGCCCCACTCGAAACGACAGTACGGCGGCTCACCCGTCTCCGCGTCCACCTCCATCAGCGAGAAAAGAAAATCCGTGTACTGCCGCACATCGTTGCCCGCCTTCACGTTGAGCCCGTGCTCCTGCATATCGCGCGTCGTGTCGAAGAGCAGCTTCACGCTCAGCGACGCGCCCCCACCGCCCTTATAACTGTGCTCGGCGTGGCCCTCCTGCGGAATCTCCCGCTGGTCCCACGACGCCGACCGGCTGAACTGCAGCGTCTCCGGGTTATACATGCACGTGATGGACTTGCTCGTATCCGCGTTGCCGTTCTCGTCCACCACCACAATCTTAGCCTTCTTCACCGTCGCACTGCCACTGCTATTTTCAGCCATAGCCATCTCCTTACCAGTCCAAATCCGGCTGCGACCGCCGCTCCAACTCCGTGCGCAGCAAGCGCTTCACAATTGGCAAAACCTCCTGGGCCAACTGCATCATATCGTCATCATCCAACAACGCCAACGGCTCCTCCGGTGTTTGCAATTCAACTGATACTTCTTCCGCAAGCGCCCGCCGGACATACCCCCGCGCGTCCGTCGTCGTCTCCACCGCGAAGGTCTGCTCTGGCGGTTCACCCACCTTGGTCTCCCCCCGGACCACCTCCCGTTGCACCACCGCCTGGCGCGGGGCCAGAGGCAACTCAAAGGGCACCGCGCCCCGCGAGCGCCCAACCGGTGCGCGCGCCGGGGCGTCCACGTCGCGCGACGGGACAGTCGCAGGCGCCATAGGCAACGATTGCGCAGGCAGCGTCCACGTGGACAAGGGCGGTTGTTCATCCGGCCCCAGCGCACTTGTCGAGAGCTCCGCCTGCGCGTTCGACGTTACCTCGGCTACCGCCCGTGGTTGTTCCAGCTCGACCGTCTCCATAGGACGCGCCCCCTCCGGCGTGCGCTGCACCCCCACCTCCGCGCGCGCCGTCAACCGCTGCACCAGCCCCGCGTCCACCATCAGGTTCTCCATGCCCGTTGGGGC
>DAOTUH010000098.1:0-3151 GCA_034437255.1 Anaerolineae bacterium | reverse complement strand
CCCTGATCCGCCAGCCGGTTGAGGTCGTACATCATCTTCTTCTCCAGGCCGGGGTCCAGCCCGGAGGTCGGCTCGTCCAGGAAAAGCAAGTCCGGCTCCGCCAGCAGCTCCACCGCGATACTGACGCGCTTACGTTGCCCACCGCTGAGCACCCGCACCGGTTTTTCTGCGTGGGCCGTCATCTCCACCATATCCAGGACGTCCCCGATGCGCCGTTCGATCTCGGCCTGGGTGGCGTCCGGCAGGCGGAGCTTGGCCGAGTACCACAGTGCGCGACGTACCGGTAACACCTTGTGGATGATGTCGTCTTGCGGCACGTAGCCCATCAGGTTGCGGTACGCGTCCAGGCTGGGATAGAGCGGGATGCCGTCGATAAGCATCTGGCCGTGGGTCGCAGGCTGGTAGCCGTTCATGGCTTTGAGCAGCGTGCTCTTCCCGGCCCCGCTCCCGCCGACCAGGGCGATGAACTCGCCGCCCTTGACGGAGAGAGAGATGTTCTCCAAAATCATCCGGCCATCGGGGATCTGGAAGCCCAAATCCATGGCGTCCAGCCGGTGCCCTTTGCTCACCGAGGTCGCCAGCCGCTCAGCCCGCCAGTCGTAGACCAGCTTGTACGGGCCGATCTGGATGACGTCGCCCATGTTGAGTGGCGTGTCATGCGTCACCCGTTGTCCGTTGAGAAAAGTGCCGTTGCTGCTGCCCAGATCTCGGATGATGCGGGTGCCGTTCTGGCGCACGATCTCGGCGTGGTTTCGGGAGACGGTGGGATGGTTCAAGTGGACTTGCGTGTTGGGGTCGCGCCCGATGGTCACGCGGTCGTATTGCGCAAGCCGGTGCATGCCCAGAGGATATGTGTGCAAGGCGGGCGTCGCCCCCGGCGTCTTCAGCTCCAGGCTGATGGAGTTGCCGCGCAGATCTCCGACGCGGAGCGTCTCACCGGGACGCCAGAGCGTCGGCGCGCCGGGCGGAATCTGCCGGCCTTTGATCATCGTCCCGTTGGTACTGTGCAGATCCGTGACCTGCACGGCTTGCGGGCTGAGCTGCAAACGAAAGTGCTGCTTGGAGACCGTGGGGTAATCGAGCACCACGTCGTTGGTGGGACCCCGGCCCACGTGGACGACGGCCTGCGTCAGCCGGTGTTCCTCGGTTTGACCGCCGGGCCAGCGGGCGACGAGCATCTTCTCGCTGACCTCCGCCGAGGGCTGCGCGGCGGGGGCCGCCGCCTGCGCCCCTTGCAAGGTGTAGCCGCAGGTAGCGCAGAATCGCGCGCTGGGCCGGATCGGTGCCTGACATTGTGGACACCGGGACGCGCCACCGGCTCCAGAAAGGGGTGCACCGCAGCGGGCGCAGAATTGCGCGTTAGGCCGGTTGGACAGCTGACACTTGGGGCAAATTTGGGTGTTCATGCTTTTATCTCCTTCTGTGAACCGAGTAGCGCGGGAAGCGGGCGATTGTATCTGTGATTCCTACTCCGGTTCTGTATCTTCTTTTTGTTGAGCATAGGAAGAGAGCCCTTTGACAAGATAGCCTTCCAGGGTAGGTTCTGTGTCCGGGTGCTTCGTTTTGATACGCCGTGGCTCGACGTTGAACAGCCGGTAGATCCGTTCATAGACGGCCGGGCTGATAATGATTTCGCCAGGTCCGGCACCATTACAATAGCGGCTGGTCCGATTCACGGTGTCGCCGATCACCGTGTACTCTGTGCGTTCGGCGGGGCCGATAAAGCCGTGGATGATTTCTCCGCTATGGATGCCGATGCCGACCCGGAAAACGGGGAGACGGCGCACGCGCCAGCCTTCGCCCAGTTTATCCATGGCTTGCTGCATGGTCAGCGCGGCTCGGACCGCTTTTTCCCACTGTTGCTCGTCGGGTTCCGGGCTGCCGAATACGGCCAGAACCGCGTCCCCAATGTATTTATCCACGACGCCATCGTGATCGAAGATGATAGGCACAAAGGCATCGAACATCTCGTTGAGCATGCGTACGACGCTCTGAGGCGACAGGTTGGCGCTGAGCGCAGTGAAGCTGCGGATATCGGAGAACAGCGTGGTGACCGGCGAGACGCGCTCGCCGCCCAGCCGCAGCCGATTATATTCCTCTAGCATCTGCTCTGTCAGTTGAGGCGAGAACTGTCGGCTGAGGTTCGCGCGGAGGAGCTCATCCCGTTTGAAGTCCTGGCGCAGACGTTGCTTCTTGATAAAGATGGCGGTCTGGTGCGCGACGGCCCGAAGTAATTCCAGATCCTTGTGGTTGAAAGCCTGTGGGTCCTGATCATTATCGATAAAGATGACGCCCAACGTCTCCTGTTCGAAAAGCAAGGGGGCGTAAATAGCGGCTTTGACCTTTGTGAGTTCCATGCTTGGCGAACTCTTCGTTCTCTGCTCGGTGGACGTCGACCAGATAAAGGCTTCGCTTTCCTTGAAGGCTTCTCGCACCAGCGTCATGCTGACCGATTGGCTGCCACGTGGCCAATGGGTTTTAAGCAGCAGCTGTCCTTCTTGATCGGTCAACAGAAGCGCGCCTCGTCGGGCGTTGGGGAGGGCTTCCTGCAATCGCCGCACCAGCGTCTCAAGCGTAGCCGACATATCTTTTGCCTGAACCAACTTCTGGCTGAGATCGTAAAAGGCTTTCAAGCGCCGCCAATCAAGTTCAGGTATCTCGCCGGCTTCCCTTGCCGCCTTGACGGTTTTTGGGAAAGAGGGTGGGGCTTCTATGCGTGAATACTGTAGGTCGGGTTGTGGCCGTGGTTCTTGAGCCTGATCTATCTGGGCATCCTTGACCTCGATTCGCAATTGAGTCTGTCCCAGCCGGACACAAGCCCCAAGAGGAAGCCGGATTTTGCCATAGATCCGTTGGTCGTTGAAAAAGGTGCCGTTGGTGCTATTCAGGTCTTTGATCCACAACGTCCCATCCTCGTACGTGATCCGTGCGTGACGGTGAGAGACGGTGTCGTCCGGCGCCAGATCTAGGTCCAGGGGATTATCACGTCCGGTGTCGCGGCCGACCAGTATTTGGTTCGCCGTGGATTTATAAGTCTTCGTCGGCTGACGAGGCGTCGTATAATGGATAATTAACATGGTATAGCCTCCTTCTGGTACGATTACACTCAACCGTGGTCGGTCCAAAAGTGGTTAACCTCACCTTTTTCGCG
>DAOTUH010000097.1:0-6073 GCA_034437255.1 Anaerolineae bacterium | reverse complement strand
ACGTCTTCCGACTCATGCGCGGTGGTCGAGCGTATTGGAAGATAGAGAACGAGACGTTCAACACTTTGAAGAACCAAGGCTACAAGTTTGATCACAATTTCGGCCATGGGAAGAATCACTTGTCCGTCGCATTTGCTTTGATAATGATGCTAGCTTTTTTAGTGGATCAGATTCAACAACTGGCTTGTCGTTTGTTTCAAGCTACTTGGAAAGATGCAGGCAGTAAAAGGGAGCTGTGGGATCATATGCGAGCCTTGTTTCGCTGTTTGCCCCTTGAATCTATGGAAGACATTTACCGAGCTATGTTGTATGTTGGACTTTGGACAAACGCCAGCAATTCCCGCTTGGGGGTAAGTGCGCGTTATTTTTGACTTGAAACGTAATTCGTATACCATAGTCAGTAAGTTTTCGTAAACATGCTGCCGAGATGGCAGATTATATAACACGGGCTGTGTGCATTTTGGGGAGGCTTCTACTATGAAAATACGGAAACATCTGTCGGCAAGCGGATTGTTTTGCCTGATTCGTTCTGGGTTTGAGAAAGTAAAGGATTGCCGTATCGGAGACGTCGAGATCGATTTGACAAATGCGTTGATGTCGGCATTTGCGATGTTCTCTTTGAAAGATCCATCTCTGTTGGCTTTCGATAAGCGACGAGAGCAGGGAAATGGTAATTTGGAACGAATCTACAGCATAGAGCAAATACCATGCGATACACAAATGCGGACGATTTTGGATGATGTCGAACCGGACGAGATCAAAGCCTCATTCAAAGATGTCTTTCGGCAAGCACAAAGAGGCAAGGTATTGGAAGACTTTGTCTTTATAGAGGGTCACTACTTACTCTCTGTAGATGGTACGCAGTACTTTTCCTCGAAGAAGATACACTGCGACTCGTGTCTGGAGAAAGTAAACTCCCAAACAGGGGAGATATCTTACTCCCATCAGATGTTGGGCGCATCGATTGTGCATCCGAACCAGCAAGCCGTGATCCCTATAGCCCCAGAACCGATTATCAAGCAAGATGGTAAGACCAAAAATGACTGTGAGCGCAATGCAGCGAAGCGACTCTTCGCTCAAATAAGAAAGGAGCATCCTCATTTGCCCTTGATCGTGACCCAAGACTCTTTGAGCCCCAACGCCCCCAATATCCGCACGCTAGGAGAACACAATCTTCGTTACATTTTGAGGGTCAAGGAAGGAGATCATGCTTTCCTGTTCGAGAAAGTCGAGGAAGCACACCGAGAAGGGCGGACGACAGAAGTCACCTATCATGGCGCCGGGGTGAAACATCGGTTTCGGTTCATCAATCAGGTACCTTTGAACAAATCGAACCAAGACTTGTTGGTGAATTTCATTGAATACTGGCAAGTTGAGGACGGCGAAATCACCAAGCATTTCACATGGGTCACCGACTTTACTGTGACCGAAGATAACATCTTCCGACTTATGCGCGGCGGTCGAGCGTATTGGAGGATAGAGAATGAGACGTTCAATACCTTGAAGAACCAAGGCTATCAGTTTGATCACAATTTCGGTCATGGGAAGAACCACTTGTCTGTCGTGTTTGCTTTGATAATGATGCTGGCTTTTTTAGTGGATCAGATTCAACAACTGGCTTGTCGTTTGTTTCAAGCTACTTGGAAAGATGCAGGCAGTAAAAGGGAGCTGTGGGATCATATGCGAGCCTTGTTTCGCTGTTTGCCCCTTGAATCCATGGAAGACATTTACCGGGCTATATTGTATGGATATGAGATCAAAGGAGTGGTGATCCTCGGTGATTCGCACTGACAAAGCTATTCAACCCCCACTTTTTGATAGAACCAAGATTGAGGAGCTATACAGCATAGCTACCTCAGTAATACCCTGCCAATTTGTGCCCTCTTACCCTTATTTTTTCGACATTTGAACTCAAAACCGTTCGGCTCGGCACCTATTCTCTATGGAATCTAGCCTCAAGTACCAGTGAATGCTTGAAATCTTGCACCTAATGCACAAGAAGAGGAATGAGTACGTGGGTAACGGGAATTGCTGGACAAATGGCAACGTTTTGAGGCTACGGAGGTCGCGAGAGGCTTGTTCAGGAAGGGGAAGGAAATCCTCGCGGGGGAGAGCTCGGCATATTCCCCGCCGAGAAATCTGGTTGATACTCTGGTACAATCTCCTTTATTTTGGCCAAGATATCGGCCACATCGCCGTCATTTGCCAATGCATCCAATTCCACTATGTGTTCAGCGAGCGCCTCGCTGCTCCATCGACTGTCACTATGCGCCACAAATATTTTCTCATGTCTAGTGCAATACTGCTCTTCACCTTCAGCGAATAGCTCCTCGCTCAATTTTTCGCCCGATCGTGGCTTGGTGGAAATGATATTGATGTCACGGCCTGGTTCCAAGCCAGAGAGATAAATCAATTCTGTAGCAAGGTCTACGATGTGCACCTGATCACCCATATCCAGGACGAAAATCTCACCGCCCTTGCCTATGACTGCTGCTTGGATGACCAACTGCACCGCTTCAGGGATGGTCATAAAGAAGCGCTTCATCTTCGGGTGTGTCACCGTGACTGGCCCACCGTTGGCGATTTGGTGCTGGAAGAGCGGCACAACACTGCCCCGGCTGCCAAGTACATTGCCAAAACGCACTACTACATAAGCCCGTCCAGTGCGTTGGGCAGCATCTTGCACCTGCAACTCCGCAATTCGCTTGGTGGCCCCCATCACGCTTACGGGATTTACCGCTTTGTCTGTGGAGATTAAGACAAAGTGCATGACATCGTGGGCTACAGCGGCCTGTAGCAGCCTCTGAGTGCCGAAAACGTTGTTTTTCACCGCCTCAGAGATATTGATATCCCTTTCCATCAGTGGAACGTGCTTATGAGCCGCAGCGTGGAAGATGACCTGTGGCCGGTAGTGGGTAAAGAGCCTCCTTAGCCGTGCGTAATCGCGCACATCGGCGACTAGGGGTTGTACGTCTAACTCCGTGGACCTATCCTGCAATTCCTGCAATACATTGTATATACTGTTCTCGCCATGGCCGAGTAGCAGCAACTGCCTTGGCCGATACGCGGTGACTTGTCGGCACAACTCTGCCCCGATAGACCCACCGGCTCCCGTGACCAACACTACCGCATCAGAGAGATAACGGTTCGCTCCACTTCCATCAATCTGCACAGGCTCGCGCCGTAGAAGGTCCTCGATGCGTACCTCTCGTACTTGCTTGACGCTGACTTGTCCGGATATCAACTCGTAGATGCCCGGCATAGTCTTATAGGCCACATCGGCCTCCTGGCAGATGGTGACTATCTCGCGGATAGCCCGGCCCGGCGCGGTAGGTATGGCGATGATCACCTCGTCCACGCGCTCTTTGCGAACCAGGCACGGGATATCTTGTCTGGTGCCCTGCACGGACACTCCATGGATCGTCATGCCAATCTTGGCGCGGTTATCATCCAATATACCGACCGGCACCAGCCCCAGGCCAGGGTTGGCCTGCATCTCGCGCACGATCATCGCCCCGGCATCCCCGGCACCCATCACCAATACACGCCTTTCCTCACGGGACTTGCCCTTCAGGGGATCGCTGCGCCATCGTGCGGAGAACGGGCCGCCAACCAACAACCGCACGGCGAAGCGCGTACCGCCGATCAGAGGTAGGCTGACCAGCCAATCGAGGATCGGGATGGAACGGGGTAAAGGTCTAAACTCCCAGATGAGAGAGACGGGCGAATACATCAAAAGCGCTACCACTGCAGTTCCGGACAACGTCGCCAGAGCGATGGTGACCAGTTCGTTGGCGCTGGCGTAGCGCCAATAGCGCCGGTAGAGACCGAATAGATAAAAAATCACCGGCTTGACCAATGCGGCCAGCGCAGCGAAGATGATGATGGTGCGCGTGTAGGGCCGTAGACCAGGGGGATCTAGCCGGAGCAGGAAGCTGATCAGGGCGGACAGTCCCATCAGCAGTACGTCTGCGATGAAAAAATAACGGTTGCGAACCGGTGGGAATTTATGGGTTTCAATGGCACTTTTCATGGTTACTTTTCTCACCGGGATTGAGCATAAGCTGTCAGATACTCCTTCAATTCTTCTTGAAGGGAACAACGAGGCTTCCACCCCAGCTTCTTGTGTGCATGGGTGATGTCCAACTCAAGATGTGCAAGACCACGAGGGACAATATCTGGGTGCTGTTCCACTATCACTGTTGGTAAGCCCAGTTCTTTTGCATTTTGAGATAAACACTCTACGAGTTCGTTCAAGCTCACGCTTCTCCCACTTCCGACGTTATAGGTATCGTTCCAACCATCAGGGTAGATGTCCAAGAGTTGAAGCACGCACTCAACTGTATCGCGGATATGCACAAGGTCAAAGCGCTGGGTTCCATCTCCGTGCACCGAGATGGGCTGGCCCCGGTAGGCCATTTGAACGAACTTGCCGATGATTTCGCTCCAGCGCATAAATAGGCTAACTCCGTAGATTCGGGCGGGACGCAATATCGCCAAATCAAAGACATTTTCAAAAGCCCACACCAATTGCTCCCCGGCATACTTGGTCACTGCGTATACTCCCTGAGGATCAGTTTTCATCTCTTCACTCCAGGGAGGCTGTTTTTCACCATACACGCTCTGGGAGGATATGTAGACAAATCTTTGTGCCTGGTGATGGGCGGCCAAACGGAGTAGGTTGCAGGTCCCTCGAACGTTGACTTGTATGATCTCTGCGCGTCGTTTTTCGCATTCACGGAAGCCGCGTTGGGCTGCGGCGTGGATGATAGTGTCAGTCCCTTCAGGGAGGCGCTGCAAGGTGCGAATGTCGCCGGTCACACTTTGTAAGTGCGCTGTTCGTTCAGAGCACCAACTGCGCAATTGCTGGAATTTCTCCGGATTGCGTATCAAAGCTATAACCGAGTGCTCTCCGCTCGCCAGCAGTGCGCGGACTATCTCCGCTCCTAAATAGCCAGTTGCCCCAGTAATGAAAACCTTCACTTTCACTCCTCACTAGAGGGTTGTTCCGTATCCATGCCCCTCCACATGGCCGTGCCCTTGGATCTCCTTCAGTTCAGCGCGAGGTATGATCATCTCGGTAACGTATCGGCTGCAGACCAGGTCCTCAGGCACCCGCAATCTTTGACGAACTGCTCCCACCGGTTCGTCAATTAATGCACGACGCAAGATAGCATCCACACCATTGAATCCCATGGCCGCTCGGGCTGCGGTGATCCCTGTGAAACGTGGATTGATCTCGAAGAAAACTGGTCCGCGCGCAGTTAGCTTGCATTGGAAGTTACAGGGTCCGATGAGACCTCGGTTCACCAGTAAATCAGCCATCTCTTGTACGATTCTCTCGACAGCGGTATATGGCCCAGGATCTATTGATATGGGCACGCCGTCCTTGAGGACATTACGGCTGGTAAACTGGCCAAGAAAGTTTCCTTTATGGTCAAAGAGAATCTGAGAGGATATTTCATCCTCTTGACGAAGCCTATGTCCCTCAATGACGTCTTGTATTGTCAACTCTTGGCGTGACTTTCCCCAGCTCTGTGGCACAAGGTATTCTTGAACGATCATATTTTCCTGACGGACGTATTGACTCAGTTGTGCCCGGTCGAACACCACCGCAGCCCCCTGCGAGGCTGAGCCCCCGATGGGTTTGATGACCAGGGGGAACCCGATTTTCTCAGCCAATTGAAATCCCTCACAGGCGGGAACAGTGCGTACAAAAGGCAGTCCGTGTTCATGAAAAAAGCGATATGCAGCCAGTTTATCGCGGCAGTAGCGCACTGCCTCTGCACTACCTACTATTGTCAGTACACCTTCGGAAGACAGTCGTTCCTTGGCCTCAGCTAGAACGGATAGCTCCGGGTCAGTACCAGGGATGAGTATCTGCACTTGCTCTTGCACCAATATTTGGATTAAACGCTCAACGTACGAAGCATCGCGAGCAGGAGGAAATATATAGCCGCGATGGCAAGTATAAATACCCGCGCTCCAGGGGCTCATATCGCCTCCTATGACGTGCCAGGGTAGCGATGAGAGCCGCAGGGCGCGTAGCACGGATTGCCCTACTCCGCCCCCC
>DAOTUH010000096.1:0-1805 GCA_034437255.1 Anaerolineae bacterium | reverse complement strand
CCGCTGCTGGACGCGCGCTATCACCCGGTGGCAGATTGGGTGGAAGTGCCGGTGGTTTTAGAGAAATGAAGAAAACAGAGAGCGTGGAACGATCAGTAATCATGCAACCAATGGAGTTCGATAAGGTGTTCCACTGCGCGGAACTCTGGATCACCCGTGAGTATGGTTGCATCGAATTCCTGGGCCAGTGCAGCTGCAAAAGCATCTGCATACGACATGGGATAACTGGCCTTGATATGGGCAGATTCAATAACTCGTTTATAAGTAACAGGGACTAATTCAATAGGGGCGACCTTTGCCTTACCCAGGAACTTATGTGCCGCCGGCAAGCCAAGTCGTCGCTCGACAAGATAAACTATCTCACCGAAATTGATCAAACTCATATAGAGCGAGACTGTGCCCGCTTCAGATTTCTTGAAGAGCGCCTGCATAGTTTTCCAACCAGGTTCTCTTTGCAGAAATGCAATCCAGGCAAAGGAGTCCACCACATATCTTGAGATCATGCCGACTCCGGAGTGGGGCCTTCATCGATATGGTGTTGTATTTCAGATTCTTCGCGCGCGTATTCCTGGCGCCGTTCCGCCAGCAACAGATCTGTCCAAGACACGCCTTCATCTTGACCAGCGAACATGCCGGCCATTGCCTCGATAGGATCGTCCGGTATCGGCACCAGGGAGAGCTGACCGCCATAATCGACGACCTGTACTTTAGTACCCGGCGTCAGGCCATATTTCTCGCGTAACTCTTTGGGGATAACAACCCAACCCTTTGAGGATACAGTCATAGTTTTTGGCATAACTATATTTTCCTTTGTATAACTAAATTACATAGAGTATAACATTCTAAACCTAAATGTCAACTAAAAAGAAGGAAGATGCCCCCAGGCTACTGCAGGTTACAGGTCTCGCGCTGGCGATAGCGCTGGCGCTGGTTGCGGCTGCGCCGCTCTGGGGGCCGGGCCTCGTCAGCACGCGGGGTGGTGGCGATAGTCCCTTTCTCCTGCGGCGCACGCTGGAGATGGCACAGAATCTTCGCCACGGCATCTTTCCCGTACGCTGGATGAGCCACGCGGCCTACGATCTGGGCTATCCGTTCTTCAACCACTACGCGGCGCTGCCCTACTACCTCAGCGGCGGGCTGACGGCGCTGGGCCTCTCACCGCTGGTCGCCATCCAGACGACGCAGACGTTGGGCTTTGTGCTGGCGGCGCTGACCATGTGGCTGTGGTCTCGCCTGCTCTTCCGAAACCGCGCGGCGACGCTGCTGGCGACGATGGCCTACATCTTCGCGCCCTTTCACCTGGTCAACGTCTACGTGCGGGGCGACTCGCTCTCCGAGTTCTACGCTTTCATCTGGTACCCGCTGATCCTCTGGGCGCTCGACCGGTTGGCGGCGCGCTTCACCGCCCGGCGCGTGCTCGGCGCAGCGTTGGCCTACGGCGCCCTGATCCTCACCCACAACGTCTCCGCCCTCATCTTCTCCCCCTTCGCCCTCCTCTACGCCCTTGTCGTGACCTGGGATCAAGCAAGGACTTCTCGCCAGCATCACGCAACACGCATCACGCAACACGCATCACGCATCGTCCTTCCCTTCCTCCTCGGCATCCTGCTCACCGCCTGGTTCTGGCTGCCTGCCATCGCCGAGACCCGGTACGGGCAGATGGGCCCTGAGTTCACCGAGGGGTACTTCAACTACGAGAACCACTTTCGCGGCGCGAATCTGGTGCAGCACTCGTTCCGCTTTAACTACGAAATCGCGGGTAGCACCGATGAGGTCGGGCCCTTTGCCATGGGGTTGGCCCAAGC
>DAOTUH010000095.1:0-4807 GCA_034437255.1 Anaerolineae bacterium | reverse complement strand
CGACCTCAATGTCGGTTACGATTTTGGGGTGCTCGTCAAGTTTCCCCCTCTGGCCTAGAATAATCACAGGAAAACGCTATTCTGGCCAAAGGAGAGATACCATGACGAGACTTTCTATTAGGACATGGGCATAGTTTGAAAGTCGGTTGCTGTGCATAGCGCGCCAGCGAGTATCTAAAAACGCCATTTTGTGGTAAAAATCTCTCTCATCTATCCGGAGGGAGGGGCTATGAAATGGCAAATTCTGTATCTGATCGTCGTTTTGGTAAGCCTAAACTCAATTGTCTCTCCCAATGAGGGGGCGACAAGCTGGTTCGGCATTATAGGGGCCTACGGCGCGCTGCCCGAGCGCGTGACAAGCTGGCGACGGACAGCGAGACAATCGCGCCGGGCCGAACGTCCGCAGAAACAGCGGGCGGATCGGAAGGCCAACCCATCCGCAGCCCCGCCGCCTCCCAAGTCAGCTGATCCGAAGTCCGAAGCTGAGGGGGAGGAGCCGCCTGCTGACCAAGAAGCCCACATTTCTGTGCGGATGGTGCTGAAACCCGGCGTCATCCTGACCCAACGTGGCGTTCAATTGCGGCCGATGATTGCGCGCTTGGGAGCCGATGTGCCCGCGTACCAGGCGTTGTGGGCCGCACGCGCGCAATTTAAGGGCACTATCCAGCACTTGCTGGACCGCAGGTGTCCGCTGTGTGAGGGCGAAAGTGGCTTCCGTTGCATCGGCAGCGACCGGCGCTCCGTGATTCCTCCCGGGAGTAAGGACCGGATCTGGTTCAGAGTCCAAAAGGTCGAATGTCGGGAGTGGGGAGCCATCACGCGCATCCTGCCAACTTTTTGCCTCCCTTTCAAGAGCCACCACGCGCAGACCATCCAAAACGCGCTGGAGAACTGCTGGCGGCGCAACAACAGCTACCGGGATACCACCGGCATCCTGAACCAGTCACGGCCTCCCGACGGGAAGTACGTGGGCCATACCTTACCCTACGAATGGACGATCTGGCTGGGCGGACTGGCCATTCACCTCCCGCAATTCCTGGTCTGGCTCGGTCTGCAGTTGCCGCAGCACAGCGTGCTGGACGAGTATTTCATGGCGCAAGACAACGGGACGGATAATCATCGGATCTTTGCCGTCACCCTCCAGGACCCGGAATCGACCGCTATCTGGCACATTCTGCGCGTGGATCGCAATGATACCGCAGCTTTCAAGCAAGCCTTGCACCAGATCAAGGCCGTGGGCATCCAGTTGCGGGCGGTGACCTCCGATGGGTGGCCCGCCATCTTGCGCGCGGTGCGGGAAGAACTGGACGGCACCATTCATCTGTTGTGCTATTTCCACGCCAAGAAAAACATCTTTGAAACCTTGGAAAAGTACCGCCAAGCCCACAAACTGCCCACCGACGCGCCCGAACTGGCAGCGTGGCGACAGGCTTTTTTCGAGGTGTTGGATGCGCCGACGCCTAAGCGCTATCGGGCGCGGTTGCGCAAGTTGACTAAGCGGGTCGCTGATGAACACATCTTGTTAGCGCGCTGCAAGTCCCTGCAAAAGAAATCCCACTACAACACCTGGCGCTTGCGCAGTCCCTTATTGGCCGCCACCAGCAGCCTGGTGGAATTGAGCTTCAAACAGCTCACCCGCAAGGCCGAGAGCATGTACAGCTTTCGGCGTTCCAAATGCAATGCGGCGCAGAAATCGCTCACTGTGTGGGTGCTCGTGCGCAATTTTGTCCCCTATCTGCCCGGCGCCAAGTATGAGGGACAAAGTCCGGCCCAACTGGCGGGCGTTGACCTGGCGGGGTTGCCCTGGCTGCAATACGTCAACCTGAAACTCTCGGAGGCGCCGTGACCGCCAGTGAGCCACACCGACGCTGACCCCCTGGTCAGCAGATATCGCCTGCCATCGTGTCCCCAAAGGGGCCTATCGCAGGCCTCCAAGTGGCTCGCGGCATGCAAATTGAATCGCCAGCTCCCTCCCGAACGGCGGAGGAGCATCTGAAAACTCGAAATCTATCATCCACCGACTTTTAAACTATACCGAACATGATAAAATAGAGGGGGTTTGTCGTAAGTATTTGCTACAATTAATGAATGACACCGATAGCCAGGTGCGATCTTATGTTGGGCGTTGCTTTATATATTTGCACCCCGAACATCTTGGTCGTGTGAAATCTTTTATCAGAGAATTTATAGCTTCACCAGCACTGATGGACGACGCCGAACACTTGGTGAAATATCTCGTGACCCTGTCTGCTGATGCGCCTGAGCTGGCGCTTGATGTGACAGAACGTATTCTAAATGTAATGGGTCGTGATCTTACGAATATAAGCAAGGTAACTTCTCTCTTGGAATGTGACCTGGTAAGATTACCACTAACTGTCTATACTCACACATCAGACTCAATTAAGAAATCTAGAGCGATGGGTATTTTTGAAGAATTACTGTTACAAGGGAGTCGCTCTGCTTATCAAGCATTAGAGGATTGGGATCGTCAATGAATAAATATGAAACGAAAGGAAATTTATGAATCGTAATTCAAATCGAGACCAGGGGAAAGATTCTTATACTCAAGGTAATAAGAAGTCACCCATATCAGAAAAAACATCTAAATATGTCACCTATATCAAGCGCGCGGAAAGTATAGCCATCGGTAATGGGGCTCAGGTCGTTCAATCGGAAGTATCTAACTCAGAGGCCCTCAAAACAGCGGCACCGCCTGGCGTGGATGTGAAATTATTCACCGAGATCATACCCACTGCTTTCTGCCATCAACTGGAAGCCGAAGAGTTTCCTTTAGTCACTGTCACGATCGATAATACAGGAAAGGGTTGTGTTAATGTTGCTCTTCGGATTAGTGCCTTTATCGAAGACTACAGTGACACCGTTACTGTTAGCCCCCGTCTCGCTCAAGGTGAGCAGGTACGAGTTTCCCTGCTTCCAGTCCTAAAACCAGCTGCCATTGCCACCCTGAATGAGATCCAGCCTGTCACGTTGCGCGTCACCGTCGATCAGATCGCCTCGGTTGAGCGTTCGCTCTATGATCAGACCAAGCGTGTCAAACTCCACGCCCACGACACTGCCCTCTTGGCGGTTGATGCACCTGATGGCTCCGTCATTGATTTGACCGACTATCTCGCGGCCTGGGTCACGCCGCATCATATCGAGATCGAAAAGCTTTTGCGCCGGGCCGCTGAGTACCATCCTAGTCGGCGTTTCGTTGGCTATCAAGGGGCCTCTACCCTGACGCAGGGTGCAAATATTGTGCGAGCCCAAGCGAAAGCCATTTTCACTGCGCTCAAGAAGGATGTGGAGTTGACCTATATCAACTCGACATTAAACCTGGGCAAGCAGCAAGGGCAAATCACGCAGCGTGTGCGATTACCCAGCGATAGCTTGGCAGCAGGTGGCTCAGCCAATTGCATTGACGGCACGGTGCTCTTCGCCAGCCTACTTGAGTTGGCTTCTATTGATCCCATTATTGTTATGGTGCCAGGGCACGCTTTTCTTGGCTGGCGTATCTGGCGCGGAGTTGATCAATATGAGTTTCTAGAGACTACGATGATTAGCAGCGAAAAATTCGCCATAGCTCAACAAGCTGCTCAGGATCAGTACGATGACGTGCTGATGAAAGGGTATTTCAGCCGTGGATTGTTTGACCCCGGCGGCTTTGCCTGCCTGGTCGATGTCGCTGCCTGTCGAGCCAAAGAAATCTATCCATTGGAGTAATCTATGCTATCAATTCAACCTTTCTTCGCCGACCTCGCCGTTAACTTGACCACCGAGCTCATCACGCGCGGCGCCGCGCACCTGCGGGATGCCGCCTTCGGCGACGACGAGACCCGCGCCATGTGCCGCGCCTGGGAGGAGGCCTTCTGCGCGATGCTGGACGACATCGCCGTGGACCTGGAAGAGGATCAAGTACATCTGCTCGATGATCTCTTTCGCGACTTCGTGCGTGCCGAGGGCGTCGCCGACGCGCTCCTTGACCTGGCCCTGGCGGACTGCGAGCCGGACCTAGCCCTCTTGCGCCAGCGCTTCAACAACCTGGGGTATGACACGGAGACCTTGGAGGTTGACTTCGACACCACCCTGACCGCCCTCACTCGCGGCCTGACCGACGCGCTGCTGGAGACGGCGATGGAGCCTGAGAGACCGCTCTATAACCGAGTGAGCTTGGTGCGTATAGTAGATCTGCGCACGCTGTTATATGAGCAGAGTCGTGTCCTGGAGGAAATTACAGAGCGCCTTTCTCATCTAGAAAGCGGGAGTCAGACAGTGTACCAAACCTTTGTTGGCCATGTGGAACAGTTTGCATCAGGCAACCGGGCCACGGTGGGCAATTTAGCCGAGATCCTTCCTCTCTTGAAAGAAATATCAGAGCAACTAGGAACCATTGCTACCAGCCAGCAAGCAGTTGATGAAGAGGCATTTGAGAGCGATGCCGGTACTGATGTAAAGAATTTTGAACAGACCTACTTGCAAAAACCCTTTGGTGGGCGACAAGAATCTCTAGCGCATTTGAATCAATGGCTGGCGCAAGAGGAGAAACGGGCTGCTATCCTCTCTGCCCCCGCTGGTTTAGGGAAGAGTGCTCTAGCGGTTCAATGGGTATCGAGGTTACGTCAAAGGGATGAAGTGGATGTAGCATATCATCCAATCAATCTCCGATTTGAGACAAATCGACGTGAAGACGTTCTACGAAGTCTTGTTTCTCAGTTGGTAGATATCTACAAAGAAGAACCAGAGGCGAACTCTTTACAAGCGAAGTTAAGCGAACTGCTTCAGGAACCACCTGATTTGGAACGCCCTC
>DAOTUH010000094.1:0-10667 GCA_034437255.1 Anaerolineae bacterium | reverse complement strand
CTACGCCCATCAGCACATTGACCGGCGTATTGGGCCGCGAGGCTTCATCGTCGCTATACAGCGGCGCGAACAGCAGCTCGGGAATGCGGCAGAAGACTTCGCAATAGAAGGTGGCGGCCCAAGAATCCTTCAACAGTTGCCGCAAGGCCTGGGGCAGCCACTGGAGACCGTCAAAGAAACTTTGTTGCCCGTGGGTGTCGTTAGTTCGGAACATAAGTCACTCGCTCGCAGATATGTAACCGTGAACGCTGCTATTCTAGCAAATTAGCCGAATTTGACCAGCTGGACGACCTTTTTTCAGTAGAGTCAACGTTGACTCACCTGAAAAAAGGTTGTGCCTCACGCGAAGACGCAAAGGCCGCCAAGATTTTTAAATTTGTCCTTACTTTTCTGAATAGTAAAGCCAACCTGGATCAATAAAATTTATCATCTTATGAATTTCCTTAGCGTTCTTGGCGTCTTTGCGTGAGCTGATAGTTATCTCAGTGAAGTCATTCTTGGCCAAGACAGAAACCGCATAACCCAGGAGCAGGAGGTGCAACTCCTGGGTTATCTTCTTAGAACGAATTCTACTAATCAGCTTCAAACTCGCACGCGAGCTCCTCATCCGGGTGCAGCGCCAGGTAGACTTTCTCCGCCGAAAGCGGTAGATCGTCGAAGCGCACGTTGGTGGCTGCGTAGAGCGCATTGGCGATGGCCGGAGCGGTCTGCACCATCACGTGTTCCCCCACCCCGCGCGCGCCCCAGGGACCATCTTCCAACGGCGTCTCGACGATGTCGCCGTGGATCTCCTGCGGGGCATCTACTGCCGTAACCAACTTATAGTCCACAAAGTTATCGTTGATGACGCGACCCTTTTCGTCAAAGCGCAGCCCCTCAAAGGCCGAGCTCATCCCGTGCACCGCCCCACCCTCGATCTGCGTCAACACCAGATCCGGGTTGATGGCCTTGCCAACGTCGTAGGCGCTGGCGATCTTCAGGATGTCGATCTGTCCGGTCTCGGTATCGACCTCCAGGTCAATGGCCTGGGCGCCAACGGTGTAATGGACAACGGCGCGGGTGCCCTGCCCCGTCTCCGGGTCGAGGTTGGTCACGTAGGTCGGCATGAACTTGCCCGTCCCCACGATGGGGCCGCCCTCCCAGCCCTCAAAGTTCTCGTTGGGCAGACCGTAGACAACCATCTTCTCCAGCGGCTGTTCGCGCTCCGATTTGTAGGAGATGACGACGCCATCGCGGATGTCCAGATCGTCAACGTCCTCGTCCCAGTGGTCGGCGACGACGTCCAGCACTTTCTGGCGAGCCTCTTCGGCCGCGGCTTTGACGGCGTTCCCCATGGACCAGGTGATGCGACTGGCGACGGTCTGCCACTCGTAGGGGCTGTACTTCGTATCGACAGGATTGGCGGAGACGCGCACCCACTCGAAGGGCACACCCAGCGCCTCCGCCGCCATCTGCGCCGCCACGGTGAAAGCGCCCTGGCCCAGCTCCTGCGCACCCACGTAAACGTTGACCGTGGCGTCCTCGTTGAAGCGCACGATGGCCGAGCTGCCGGGGTTGGGCGGCATAGCCGGCGCCTTCCACATGATGGCGATGCCCTGCCCGCGCTCCTTGTGCGGCGCCGAAGGCGGCTTCTCCCGCCCCCAATCAATGGCCTCGGTGACCTTGTCGATGCACTGCACCAGATCGATCTGCGGCATTTTCATGCCGGTGAGGATCTCTTCGCCGGTCTTCACGCAGTTGAGACGCCGGAATTCGGCGGCGTCCATGCCAACTTTCTCGGCCAACCGATCCATGATCTGCTCGATGCCCCAATGAATCTCCGGCATGCCAAAGCCACGCATGGCGCTGCCGATGGGCGTGTTGGTGTAGACGCAGTGGGAGTCACCTTTGATGTTCGGGATTAGATAGGGCCCAGTGCAGGAATAGCCGGCGGCACGGGCAATGTTGACGCCGTACTCGTTGGACGATCCGCCGCCAAAGTAGTACTCGGTCTCCATGGCCAACAGCTTGCCGTGCTCATCGCAACCGATGCGCGTGCGAGCCACCAGGCTCTGACGCACGTTGGTGCCCACGAACTCTTCCTCGCGGGTGAAGCGCACCTTGACCGGATGGCCTTTCACGGCCCGAGCCATTGCCACGACGTTGGCCTCCATGGAGACGCCGGCTTTGCCGCCGAAGCCGCCGCCGACGTAAGGCGAGATCACGCGGAAGTTGCCGTGGGAGATATCGAGGCTCTGCGCGATAAGATCGCGCTGGGCGAAGGGCGACTGCGACGGCGACCAGAGCGTCACGTCATCGGAGGTATCCCAGCGCGCGATGGCGACGTGCGTCTCGATGGGCGCGTGCTGGATCTGCGGCAGGCGGAACTCCTGCTCGACGATAGCCGCACACTGCTCCCAGACCTCGTCAGCCACACCTTCTTCGCTGACGTTGCCCTTGCGCAATTTGAAATGCTCGGAAATGTTCGTGCCCGGCTCTGGGAAGATGAAGTTGACCACCTCGTACTCACTCAAATCAGGATGGATGACCGGTGCGTCGGGCTGCGCAGCCTCGTACGGATCAAAGACTGCATCCAGGGGCTCGTACTCCACCTCGACCAGGCGAGCGGCTTTCTCCGCGAGCTCTTCACTGATCGCCACGACGCCCGCCACCGGCTCCCCCATGAAGCGTACGCGGTCGCGCGCAAAGATGCGGCGATCCTTGAGATAGAGACCGATGGGCTTGGGCGTGTCCTGCCCGGTGACCACGGCCTTGACGCCACGCAGTTCCAGCGCCTTGCTCACGTCCACCTTCTTGATGCGGGCGTGCGCATACAGGCTGCGAACGATGTTCCCATAATAGAGACCAGGGCCAAATTGCATATCATCCACAAACTTTGCCGCGCCCGTCACTTTTTCATAAGCATCCACGCGCGGTACGTTCTTTCCTACAGGATTAGATGTCTGTTCTGTCATAATGACTCCTTTCATACTTCATCAGTCATGCGTCACGAGTCACACGTCACACGTCATGACTCCTGACTTCTGACTCATGACTCCTGATGAGCAGCGTCCAATACAGCATCGATAATCCGGACGTAGCCGGTGCAGCGACAGAGATTGCCTGCCAACGCCTCTCGGACCTCTTCCTCCGTAGGATCAGGGTTTCGATCCAACAGCCCTTTGGCCGACATCAGCATACCCGGCGTGCAAAAGCCACACTGGACGGCGTTGTGATCGATGAAAGCTTTCTGCAACGGATGCAGATCGCCATCCGCGCTCAACCCTTCCGTCGTCAGGATCTCAGACCCATCGGCCTCGACCGCCAGCACCAGACAGGAGTTGACCGGCTCGCCGTCCATCAAGACCGTACACGCGCCGCACTCACCGTTTTCGCAACCCGGCTTGGGGCTGGTGATGCCCAACTGCTTGCGTAACACCTGTAACAACGTGTGATAAGATTTCACACCCAACACGTACTCATCACCGTTGATCGTCATTGCGATCTCGTGCAACATCTAAACCTCCTCTTCCAACAGCGCCAGCACCTCTTCGATGGCCCGGCGGCTTATCCGCACCACCATCGCCCGCCGGTATTTGGCGCTGGAGCGAATGTCGTCGATAGGACAGCACTCGTTAAAAGCGCAGACGGTGGCCTTCTCAATCTCGTCAGAGCTGTGACCCGCGTTCAAAATCGCTTCTGCATCTGGAACGCGTACCGGCGTCGGTGCGACGGCTCCCATCGCCATGCGCCAGCGGTAGCCGCCATTATGCGGAGAGGCCATGCACGCGACACCGACAATAGAGAGATCAGCGGCTTTGCGGCGGCTGAGCTTGATGTACGTAGCCGCCGATCCAGCCGGCGGTGGCGGGATCAGAAGGCCCACCAGCAGCTCGCCTTTCCTCAATAGGGTCTTGCGCGGGCCCTGGAAGAAGTCCGCGATGGGCACGCTGCGTTCGCCCTGCGGCCCTCGAATCAACGCCAGCGCCTCCAACGTCAGCAGCGCGGGCGCGGTATCAGCCGCCGGCGAGGCCGTGCAGAGATTGCCGCCGACGGTCGCGCGATTGCGAACCTGCTCGTTGCCCATGGACGCGGCGCCCTGCGCCAGCAAACCCCACGAGCCCCGCACCAGGTCGGAGCGGACAAGCTCGTTCATGCGCACGGCGGCACCCACGTAGAGGCACGTGCCGACGCCCAACGCATCACAAAGGCCGCTTTCCACCTCCTCCAAAGCACGCAAACGGGGCAGCGCCTTGATATCCACCACCACGTCAGGCTGCCAGTTCTCATCCCGCGTCATCGGGATCAGATCCGTGGCGCCCGCCAGGGGAAAGACCACCTTATCCGGCAGCGTCAAGAGTTCAAACGCCTCCTCAAACGTCTCCGGTTTGTAATAATCAAAGGGTCGCATAGAACACTCCTTGGTTTAAGTGCAACGTGAAACGTAAAACGCGAGCTCACGTTTTACGTTTCACGTCCCTATCAGTATCTATTCGGCTAATTCACGCGTACTCTGTGCCTCACTAATTCAAATTGCTGCGCTCTTTAACGCCGAACATCGAGGGCGGCACAACCAGGAAAAGCGTGTTGATCAAGATGCCGACGATAGCGGCGAACACGATAGCCGGGATGCCATTCGGGAAGAGGATTGGGACTGTGAAGGGGAAGAGGCCATCGGGCAGTGCCATGGCGCCGCCGATGCCCAGGACCAGAATCACCGCGCCGACGGCGAGATTCTTCGGATCGAAGAGGTTGACTTTCTCGCTCTGAATCAGCGCAACACCCTGCTTTCCGATGACGCCGAAAAGATAGATGGAGAGACCGCCCGTCACCGCTATGGGGATGGTGTTGACCAGGGCAGCCAGCTTGCCAACGAAGCCCAGGGCCATGGCAATGCCACCCGCCGCCATCAAAACGGCTACCGAATAGTTGCGCGTGATCGCCATCAGCGAGTTATTCTCGCCGTAGTTCGTGCCCGCACAGCCGCCCAGCAGACCGTTTATCGCGTCGTTACAGCCGTCGGCAATCAGGTTCAGACCGATGAGATTCTTGATCTCCAGCGGCTTGCGCCCGACGTCTTTTGCCAGCTGGTCGATGTACAGACTGATCTGATAGAGATGCGCCGTGGACTCCGGGATAGTAGCGATGGCGATGAGCGCCACGCTGATGGCGATGCCCCACGCATCGGCGTTACCAAAAGCCGGAAACGTGAAGACCGGCATGCGAAGCCAGGACGCTTCAGCAACCGGTGTAAGATCAATCAACCCAAAGGGTACCGAGATAATGTAACCCGCGATGGCACCAAGCAGGATAGGCAACATGCCCAGAAGGCCCTTGCCCTGCAGGTAGACGGAAAAAACAATGGTGAGTATTAGCGTGATGAAGGCAACGAGCCAGTTGGCCGAGGCCATATCCAGCGCCGCACCGGCCAGCGCGATGCCGATGACGATAGCCATGCTGCCGGTCACAACAGGCGGCAGCGCCTTATCCAGACGATCCTTACCAATGCGCTGAATCAACAATCCGAGGAGGATATTGAGCAACCCGGTCATCATAATGCCTAACTGCGCGATACGCACGCCGTCCGGGCAGTAGACTGTGTTTGGATCGTTGAAACAATCGGGCGCGTAGAGCGCCATCACCGTGATCACCACCGAGATGTAGCTGAAAGAGGAGCCGTAGTAGAGGGGGATCTTGCGCTTGGCAACCAGAAGCGCGATGATGGTACCGAAACCAGAAGCAAAAAGGGTCACGCCAACGTCAAACTTGGTCAAAATGGCGACCAACACCGTGGCGGGAAACATCGTCAACACTTGCTGAAAGCCCAGGCTCAGCATCGCGCCCCATGGGGGAACGTCCTGCGGCATATAACCAAATACTTCACTGGGTGGAGCTTCAACCGATTTGATATTCTCGTTGGACATACTGTCCCTCCTGAAAGGAAATAAATAGCATAACTATGAGATTACGGCTGGCTTGCATCGTCTAGATTCAATCCTGGTCTCTCACCTCCTTGGCGTATCTTAGATGGACCCTGCGAAGGGGTCGCTTTCTTCGCAGGGTTCGCTTCCCTATGCAGGCTCGAACGTCAGCCCGTACACCGGCTCTCCATGACGGTAGCGGATGGGGCCCCAACCGGGTTTCAGTACCATCCCCGTCTTCAGCCCGTCAATAGAATCGGCTTTGATCTGGCCCATGGCCTTCACGCCGTTCTCGAACTGCGCCACACCGAAGATCAAGAAGCGTTCGTCAAATCCCCACGGCAGATTGAAAATCTGCGTATACGCCAACAACTTTGCGTTCCCTTCCGGCTCGATCGGTTCAAATTCCCGATGGTTACAATCCAGACAACGTTCGTGCTTGGGATAGTGAACGCGCCCGCACTTCTTGCACTTATATGCCGTGATCTTGATCTCACTCATTGTTCTGCCCTCCTCATGACCAGGGAAAGCACGTTGTTGCCAAAACCTCCAAAGTTCACCGTCAGACCGGTCTTGGCGTTCTTCACCTGTCGGCCTTTGGGTAGATCGTGGCGCAGCTGCCAGGTGATCTCGGCGACCTGCGCGACGCCCGTCGCGCCCACCGGATGACCGCGCGCCTTCAGTCCGCCGGAGACGTTGATGGGGATCTGTCCTCCCAACCGCGTCTTTCCTTCCAGCACGGCTTTGCCGCCTTCGCCTTTCTTGAAGAAGCCCACGTGCTCGCTTTCGGCGAGTTCCAGGATGGTGAAAGCATCGTGCAGCTCGGCGACGTCGATGTCGCTCGGCTTGAGCTTCGCCATCTCCAGCGCCTGCTTAGCCGCCAGCGTCACCGCCTTGAGATCGGTGGGATCTTCGCGCTCCTGAAGCGTGTGGGTATCCGTCGCCTGACCAAATCCAGCGACGATCACCGGCACGTTCTTGGTCAGCGCTTTGGCCTTCTCCAGCGGACAGAGAATCACCGCCGCCGCGCCGTCGCTGACCGGACAACAGTCGTAGAGGTGCAGGGGATCCGCCACCGTGGGATTGTTGACCACGGCGTGCGGGCTGTCCAGAATGCCCTCACGGCTCAACGGCATCTGCACGTGCGCGTAGGGATTGAGAATGCCCATCTCCTGATTCTTCATGGCAATCGCCACCAGCATCTCGCGGGTGACGCCGTAGTTCTCCATGTAGAGCCGCGTGAACATCCCCGCCATGCCCGGCAGCGTGATACCGTAAGGATATTCGACCTGCGGATGAGTCAGCGTGGAAACAAAGTCCGTCGCTTCCCAACCCGTGACCTCACGCATCTTCTCACCGCCCGCCACCAGGACCACATCGTAGTAGCCCGAGGCCACGGCCAACACGCCGTTCTTCACCGCTGAGGCGCCGGACGCCGGCCCATTTTCCACGGTGTCCGCTGCAGCCGGCAGCAAGCTCAGCCGATCCACCAGCGCACTGGCGACCGCCGTCTGATGCTGCAGAATCCCGCCGCCCATGTTGGCCACGTAGACAGCGTCCACACCCTTGTCACCTAACCCCGCGTCGTCCAACGCGTTGAGCGAGGCATAGGCTAACATATCCACCAACGTATCTCTGTCCCGGCGCCCAAAGGGAATCATCCCGACGCCGATAATTGCAACGTCTCTCATGGCCTACCTCCCCTTGACTCCGGCGATCTTCTCGCGGATCAACTTCTCATCTGCGACCACAATCTCCTCTTTAGCCTCTGCCAGCAATTCCTCGGGCACGGGCCGGTCGCCGACGACCAGACGCGGCTTGCTATCGAAATACATCTTCCGTGTAAGACGATATGCAGGCGCGCCGCCCAATTCGTGCGGAATCTCCGTCGGCTCCAGACCGTACTCGATCATCCACCGGCGGAACCCGATGGGGCTCTCAGCCACGATCAACACCTCGTCTTGATTCAGGTACTCGATGTGATGCTCCATCTTCGCTGCGAAGAGGTGCGCGCCAATGCGCAGGCCCCGGTCGATAGCCAGCGTATGCAGGCTCATGCCGGTCTTCTCGCTGTACATACGGCTGTTCACCAGCCCCGCCAGCACGCCCTCGATCTGCCCGACGATGCAGAACTCGTTCTGCACGCGATGGTACTGCCAGGCCAACAACTCTGCGTAAATCCGGGCGCCCACCACGTTGTAGTAATCCTTATCGATAAACAGCGTCGGATGGACTGCCTCTAACAAGGTAGGCACATCATTCCGTGTTACCTCCCGGACCACCAACCGTTTGCCGTTCGCCAGCGTAATGACTTTAGGCGGATACGGCGGCTGCGGAAACGCTGGAGGCCGTAGAACTGCTTCCAACTCCATGTTCACTGCCATGCTTCTCTCCTTCCAATAATCATCGTACCTTGCCCCTTGCCTCTTGCCTCCTGCCCCTTGCCTCTTGCCCCCTGTCCCCTACGCAAACCGCGCCTTGACCTGCCCGTTCAACCGCTCCACGTGCTCAGGGTTGTAAGCATCCCCGAACTTCGTCTTGGGCATCTCTTCCTTCTTCGCCATCAGCTCGTCGTACTCGTCGTCGGCCACGAAGGCGACGCAGCGCCCGATGCTGGCCTCGCCGTCGACGAAGCGCCAGGGGAAGAAACCGATCTGCACGCGCCGGTTGAGGATCAGGTCCAGGTCGCCGCCGATGCACTCCGCGTGGATAATGCCCTCGGGGAACATCTCGATGTGCATCAGCTGGTACTTATCCGGCGTGAAGACCTCTTCCAGCGTCTTGCCGTACTTCTTCTTGAAGTGCGCCTGGGCCTCGTTGGCCTGGCGGGGCATCCAATCGCGGATGATGGTGTTCATCGGGTGATCAGCGCTGCCGCAGTCCACGCCGATCCAGCGCAGTTTCTTCTCCTTGGCCCAGACGGAGAACGAGCGGTCGGGCCCGGGATGCTGCACCATGTAGCGGATCTCATTCGCCGTCGGCATGTCCCAGCCGAAGTGGTGGAAGCCGGTGTGGATGATCAGGATATCGCCTTCTTCGATGTCCACCCGCTCCTCGATCATCTCAGCGGTGTAGATATCGTAATCGGCGACGACGTCCGATAGATCCACCACCGCCGCGTCGTGGACGAGAAAGTCCAGCTCCAGAGACGCCATATCCTTGCCGGGCGTGTAGAAGTGAATCTCACCATCAAGGTGCGTGCCCAGGTGGTTCGAGTGCGTCAGCAGCTGGCCGTTGGCACCATTGGGCGCCAGGCGCTTGAAGTACTTGAGCTGCAGCGGCTCATACGTCGGCCACGGCGGGGTCCCAACCCCCAAAGGAATCGTAAGGTCTATCAACTTCATCTCAATACCTCCTAGAGTAGTGTTGTTATGTGTATTCTCGTGTTTTACATTGCGTATTGCGTATTCCGTATTTCGTATTCCGCGTTGCGTAGCACTGTACTCCGTATGACCAATACGAAATACGCAATACGGAATAGACTACCAGACTTCTAACCCTCCTCGAACGCCTCTCGTAAAGCAGCAAAGGCGTCCTCGAAGCATGTCTTGGGCGCGCGGACTAGTCCGGCGCCCACCATGCCGACGCCCGGCTCTTTATGAGCGATGCCCGTGTTGATGAACGGCGGAATGCCCGTCGCCATCACCTTGCGCACGTCGATGCCCAGCGGCGTGCCCCGGAAGTTGAGTACCGGCACGGTGAAGAACTCGTGCTCGCCCACGGTGATCTCGTACATCTCCTGCGTCACGCTCAGCGCCAGCGACGACGTCCCGCCGACGAAGCGCACGATAGCCGGCGCCGCCGCCATGGCGAAGCCGCCGCAACCCACCGTCTCCGTGATGGTGGAATCGCCGATGTCGGGATTGGCGTCCTCCTCGGTGTAGCCTGGAAGCCACAGACCATCGACCATGGGCGCGGGCGCGGTGAACCACCGGTCGGGCAGTGCAGCGACGCGGATGCCGAAGTCGGTGCCGTTGCGCGCTATCACCGTGACGACGGTGCTGCCCTCGATGCCCTCCGCCACCTCGACCATGGCCTTGAGCGCGGGCATGGAGAGGTTGAGGAAGAAGTGGTCGTTGCCGTCGATGAACTTGAGCACCTCGATAGCCGTCTCCCTGTCGGCGGTCTTGACTATCGCCGGGGCCAGCTGGCGGATGAGGAGCGAGGTTGCCGCGCGGTTGCGGTTGTGCGCCTCGTCGCCCATGTGCAGCGCCTGGGCGATGATGCTCCGCAGGTCGATGGGGCCGGTCTCCTCCAGCGCCCGCTCCAACGTCGGGTAGAGCGTCGCATCCATCCACTTGAGCCGCTCCAGCACGTCGTCTCCGTAGGCGCCGTAGCGCAGCACGCGCCCCAGCCCCTCGTTCTGCGTGGCGTAGGTCACGTTGCCAAAGGTCTCGTTCTTGACGATGAAGACGGGCATAGACGGCGAGAGGATGCCCGCCATGGGCCCGACGGCGTGATGGTGGTGGCACGGATCGAACTCGAACTCGCCCGCTGTCGCCATCTCCGCCGCCTCTTCGTAGGTCTCGGCCCAGCCCTCGTAGACCGCCGCGCCCATAATCGCGCCGCGCGTCGGCCCGCACATGCGCTCCCACTCGATGGGTGGCCCCGCGTGCAAGATCATCCGCTCGCCTATGTCAGGGATCACCTCGCCCGCGATGCCCATGCCGATGAGGCGCGGGCGTCCCGTGCGGATCTTCTCCAGCGCCTCGGCGTTGGCCTCGTCGATATCAATACCGCTCTTCGTCTCGCTCAACTCCACGTAGC
>DAOTUH010000093.1:0-2745 GCA_034437255.1 Anaerolineae bacterium | reverse complement strand
CGCCGTGTTGAGCCTGCTGGGAGCCTATGCTCGCTACGCCGGCGTCGGTACACTGACCACCATGGGGATGGGGCAGGTGCGGTTGCAGTGAGAGGGGTGTATGCTAAACTTATAGTTGAACATGGGGCTGGCTGTCATCCTTATGGGGTGATGGATGACAGCCAGCAAATGGAGCGAACGCAGGGAGCGGAATCCAGCACGCCGTAGGCGCATGGGCACACAGGCCATGTCCGGACACAAACCCCTGAACCCCTGGGGCGGCTGCGCCGCCTAAATTCACGCGGTTGCAATGCCCCACGGAGCATGGAGACGTAAGGTGATCTCCTAAACTGGTCACCGTGGTCCTTAATCACAGGATGAGTTTTTACACCAAGGAGGATGCACGATGCAATCACGACAGGGCATGTTCAAGAACGGACACTTCAAAGGCTTTATGGTACTTCTCATCGGATTGGCGCTGCTTAGCGCCTGCGGTACGGCGGAAATGGAGGTCACCGTCTATGCTGGCGACCGCTACCAACAAGAGATGATCATCAGATTCCCAGAGGAAATGCTGGAACTCTCAGGTGGAACCTCTGAGGTCGAAAATATGTTGGACGAGATGGTCGCTGAGGCACAAGCCGAGGATGTCACGCTGAAGTGGCGGCGGTTGCGGAGCTCTCAGAGCAACGTCGTAGAATACGAGATCCGTACCGACCGGGTGAAGATGACAGATTCGGACATTCAAGGTTTCACGTGGCGCGAAACGGCTTACGACAATCGCGACGCCTATCGCTTTGAGTTCCCAGAATATATGGAGTTCAGCGGCAATTTCCAGAGTTTCACCCTCACCCTCCACGCCGGCAGGATTCTGGAGAGCAATGGGACGGAGATTGATAACCGCACCGTACGGTGGGTAAATCCCATGCGGATGCCGTATGCGATTGTCCAACCCAGGAGCGCGGTGACATGGTTACCCTTGCTGGGTGCCGGCCTGTTGTTGATGGGGCTGGTGGCTGTCATATTGCCCCTCGGTCTCTCCGGGCGGTTGAAAAAGTGGGGAGTGGCGGGTTTCTCCACGGGTAAATGGCGCGTTCAACTGCTGAAACTGAACAATGAGCACGGCCGCCTGCAGAAGACAAAGACCCAACGGGTGGAGAAATTAGGGCACGAGGCCTGGGAGGCACGGGTTCTTCATTCTAGTTACGCCGACCATTACATGCAGTTGGAAGGTCTGGAAAAGCAACGTGTAGAGTTGCAAGAACAGGTACAAGGCCTGGAAGAAGCGTTACAACAAGCAAAACACTCTCGGGCACAGGTGCAATCCGACTATGAGGCCCGCCTTGGAGCGCTGCAGGACGAGCACCGCTCAGCAAAGGCCCGGATGGATCAGATACAGGCCGATAAAGCCACGTTGGAAAACCAATTGACCAAGACGCAAACAGAACGACAGACCACACAGGCGGAAATAGATGCCCTCCGCGCTAAGTTGAACGCCGCCCAACAATCAACGGCGCCAGATCGCGAGGATCGAGTAGCCACCTTGGTCAACGCCATCGAATCACTGGAACGGTCGCGCGTCCAGCTGGAAGAAAGCATACCGCAATTACAATCTCAAATTGCGGAGTTGCCCCCCCAACAGGAACCGCTTGCCGAAAGAATCGCTGACTTGAACCGGCAAATTGAGCGTCTTCAGGAGGAACAGCGTCAGGCCCTGGCGCCGCTGAACCAGCAAATAGCAGATCTCCAGCAACAGATCAGCACCAAACAGGAACAAATAGCGGAGATTACCCAACAGATGAAACCTATGCTTGATAAGTTGGGACCGCTGGTGGATCAGGCGCGACCGGAGTCCGCGGCCCTTTCAGAGACGTATGCGGAACTCGACGAGCTTTACCGAAAACTGACCGAACTGCGTCAGGAACAGGACCTTCTCAAGGTGCGTTTGGACGCCGTTGATTCCGGAGCTGCCAGAAACTTCTACTTGATTCTGGCAGGCGTAGGCATCGCCTTAATTCTCGTGGTCGGGTTGCTCATTCTCGGTTTGCGGTGAAGTCTGGGCGAGAGAAAGCGCGCTGTTCCTCTCGCCGACTTCGACGGCCCTCACGTTGCAGGCGGATGAACACGTCGATCACGCCCAGACGCGCCTCGCGCCGCCTATCTGAGCTCCGGCGATAGCAACACCAGCCAGCAAAACCACACTCGTCCCTATACTGATCACCGAACCCTATCTTGCCCAGAAGCAGCGCTGGCCCCGGCAGGGGCGTCACATCCTGGCACAGTTCGATGCGGACACCATCGTCGTCTACCAGGCATACAACCCTGAGATCGGGTGCTAACCTTGGCTGCCCTGAAAAAAGGTTATGCCTCACGCAAAGACGCAAAGGCCGCCAAGACTTTTAAGTTTATTATACCAATTGTCTGACGAAGCAGCATGATCTATTCTGCCTCTATGGGAGCAAAAGCATACCGGACATTTCGCTGGACGAATGGTATTATTACTTTTAGGCTCTTCTGGATTTCGCCGGGTACCCCCCATATCTAGCGGTGGTACAATCGCCCAAAAGAGCGAAGATTAACAGATATTGCTGCGAAAAGATCGGCGGAGGCTTCTGGGTTTTGCCAAAGGCCTCGACAATAAGACCAAAACCCTAAAATGTTGCTGTTAAGGTGTTTTCCGGGTCATTGGTCTCTTCCGGACTTGTATCTGGATTTGCAGGGTTACCAGCAGTTTGTCCAACGGCTACCACTAGATGTGGCCATTTC
>DAOTUH010000092.1:0-11987 GCA_034437255.1 Anaerolineae bacterium | reverse complement strand
CTCGTCCCGCTGGGCGGCGACGTCCACGGCGTGACCACGTCCGGTCTGCGCTATCCGCTGGACGGTGAAGTGCTGCACTTCGGCCCGGCGCGCGGCATCAGCAACGTGCTGGAGAGTGAAGATGCTACGGTGAAAGTGGATGAAGGGTGGTTATGGTGTTTTCACAAACGGAATCGTGTTGCGTGATACGTGTTGCGTGTTGCGTGATATCAACCAAACGGAACACGCGATACGCACCACGCATCCGCTTTCTCAATAACCCAGTTCCAAATCCACCTGATTCGGCATCGTCTCCCCGCGCGCCGCCGCGTTGAGAAGCTGTACCAGGTGCTCCATGCGATCGCGCTCTGTCGCATCGGTGTGCAAGCCACCGGCACGGTGGGGACTCATCACCACGTTGTCCAGCTCGTGGAACGGATAATCGGCGGGCGGCGTGTGTGCCCGCGCGTCGCCGGCGCCGTAACCCGCGTCCTTGCCCGAGGGATAATTGTACCAGACGTCGAGACCGGCCGCGTGCAGCGCGCCGTCGCGCAGCGCCTCGTAGAGCGCAGCTTGCTCGACGATGGGACCGCGCGCCACGTTGACCAGGACGGCGCGCGGCGGCAACCGCGCCAGCGCCTCCGCGCCGATCAGCCCGTCCGTCTCCGGCGTGTGGGGCAACGTGATGAACAACACGTCGGCGCGGGGCAACAGGGCGTGCAGCGCCTCGGGCGGATGCGTCTCGACGTCGTCCTCACCGGGATCAGGGTGGCGGCGGATGCCCACCACGCGCATGCCAACCCCCCGGCACGCAGCGCCCACCCGTTGGCCGATAGCACCGTAACCCAGGATCAGCGCTGTCTTGCCGTCGAGCCGCACCGCCGGATTCGGCCCGTAACGGGGACGCCAGTCGGCGCGACGCAGTGCCCGATCCATGGGCACGAGGAACTTCGCGGCCGCCAACAGCAACGCCAGCGCCATCTCGGCGGCGGCGACGGCGTTGTGATGCAGATTATGCACGGCGATGTGAGAAAAGTCACGCATAAGGTCCCGCGTCGAAGTCGGCAGTCCGGCCCACGGAATAATCAGTGTCTGGAGGTGCGGGCTTGCCGTGATCTCGGCTCGCGTCGGTCGCCCCGCCACCAGAATCTCGTACTCGGCGGGCTTGGGCGCATCGGGGCCAAAGGTGAGCTGCACATCAGCGTCAAGAAGATCACGTAGATACACCCGCCCCTCGGCATCAGGCTCAGTATGAAGATGAACGTAAAGCGTCGTCACGGGTAAGGCACTCCTTCAAAAATGTCAACGGATTGAACGGATTAAGCAGATTAAAAAATGAATAAAAATCAGTTAAATCCGCTTGATCCGTTGATCCAGATTTTCGTGCTTGGATGGTGTGTGCTCAAGCACCGGTTTCTCCTCACTGATAAAAAACCACGCCAGCCTGTTCAAAAGCCGGCGTGGAGAATAACCGTCTGTCCCTTGAGCGTCAACGCCCAAGATGCATGGGCATCACGACGTGCGTGAAGATTTCCTCGTCCTCCACGGCCTTGATGACGCCGGGGTTCGTCGCGGAGTTGAGTTCCAGCGCGACCTGCGGCCCATCCAGGGCCGAAAGCACGTCGATGAGGAAGCGCACGTTGAAGGCAATCTCCAGATCATCGCCCTGCACGTTGGCGGACAGGCGCGTCGCGCCCTGACCGGACTCGGCCGAGTTCGCGGAGACCACCACCTCGCCCTCGTTAACCTGGAGGCGCACGATGTTGGCCACGTCACGGGCGAAGATCGCCGCGCGTTTGCACGCCTGCAACCATTCCTCACGGCCCAGCACCACGTCGATGGTGTGGGCCGAGGGAATAATGCGCCGGTAATCCGGAAAGTTCCCGTCAATCAGCTGAGAGTTGAGCACCGTCTTCTCCAGCTGAAAGAGGATCTGGTTATGCGGATCGGTGGTGGAGATGTTGACCGGCTCCTCCTGGCTCCCCAGGATGCGGGAGAGCTCAGCCAACGCCCGCGCGGGCACGATGACGCTGAAGGGATGCGCCACCGGGTGAACCATGGGCACGTGGCGGACGGAGAGCCGGAAGCCGTCGGCGGCAGCCAGCGTCAACGTGTCACCTTCGAACTCCGCCAGCACGCCAGTCAGCACCGGGTGGCTGTCGTCGGTCGAGGCGGCAAAGGTCACCTGCTCCAAGGCCTCGCGGAGATCGTCGGCCTCGACGGCCATGCCGTCGCCGTCCTTGGGCTCGGGCACGACGGGGAACTCCTCGGCGGAGATGCCCCGGAAGCTCGCCGTGACGGTGCCGCAACTCACGTCCAGGGAAAGCGATTCCTGGTCCATCTCCAGGCCCACCTGATCGGGCGGCAGCGAGCCGATAAGGTCGATGAAGTTGCGCGCGGGCACGGTCAGCGCCCCCTCCGTTTCTACCCTGGCCCCAACCCAATGAACGATGCTCTGCTCCAGGTTCGTGGCGGCCAGCTTGAGCTGTCCATGATCTGTAGCGAGAAGGATGTTGCTGAGGATGGGCATCGTTGTGCGCGAGGGGACCGCTCGCCCCACAATGCTCAATCCGTTCGCCAGGTTTTCCTGCAGGCATGAGAGTTTCATAGCGGGCCTCCTGAACAATGCAGTGTTTTAACAAGAAGTTGATTTAAGTATACTCTAAGCGGGAAAATGGGCAAATGGTGCGTGTTGCGTATTGCGTGTTGCGTGACAGACCAAAGACGAGGGACCGCATGCACATGCCGATCTGCAGTCTGCCGTCCCCGGTCCGTCCCTCCCAAAAATCGGCTTACTCAGAGATAAGCTGCCTTTGATCAAGCAACCGTGTCGTCACCGTCGCCAGGGCCAGGATCAGCCAGAAGATGGTCACGGAGTGATGGAAGTCCAGGCTGAAAAAGTAGTGATCGAAGACGCCGCCGACCAATCCGCCAATCATAGCGCCGTGATAACCATACCAGAGCGGCTCGATCTCTGGCTGAGCCGCTGCGCGAGAACGCCGCGTCCAAAAGCGGACGAACAGGACGGCGACGATGACCAGGAAGCCCACAAGACCCACTAACCCCATCTGCTCGGCGATAAGCAGATAGATGCTGGCGACGCCCAGATAGGTATCGATATCCGGTGTGCCACCAAAGCCCACGCCCAGTACGGGATGACGCCCGATGAGGATGAAGGCATCCTTATACTCGCCAAAGCGCATCTTCGTGGAGAGATCCTCGCCCTGGACGCCCTCCAGGAAATGCGTGAGGTATCCTTGTGTCCAGGGCAGGACCAACACCAAAATGAACACGATGGCCATCAAAGGCAGGATCCTGCGATAGCGCAGCGCGCCTAAAGTTAGGATCGCGACCGCGACGCCGACCCAGGAGCCGCGAGAGACCGTCAAGACCAGGCAGAGGCCCAGCACCCCGATCAAGGGAACAAGAAAGATCCGCTTGATAACCGGGCGCCTGGCAAAGAATTGGGGCACGGCGATGGCCAGGGCGAGATTGAGCAGACTACCCAAGACGTTCGGATCCACCGACGTGGACGTCGCCCGCTGCATCAGCGAGGGATCGTCCCGGATGTAGCGGATGACGCCGCCGCCCGTCGGATAACCCACACGGCCCAGCGCAGAAAGCGCGCGCATCGCCAGCTCATCGGGGATGACGTAGAGCACAATGCCCAGCGCCGCCGCGCCGCCCGCCGCCAGCAGGAAGATGCACGTCAGCCGCCGCAACCGCCCCAGGTCCGTCACCGTGTTGACGACGAGGAAGAACAGGCCGATGCTCATCAGGATCTCGGCGAAGTGCCGGAGCAAGTAGCTGGTTACAGGCGCATGGGACATACCCACGACAAAGGAGCCGATGGCCATGAGCGTGAAGACCAGAATCGGTCCGCCCAGCGCCGTAAGCTGCAACGATTCTCCCCCCGCGCCCAACACCAGCGGCGTCAGCCAGAGGAAGAAAAGCCAGCCCATGGCCAGATCCAGGAACGTAGGCGTAAAGCCAATACTGAAGGGCAGGGAGGCGAAGGGCAGCAGCGTGACCAGGCCGATGACGGCCCAGAAGGCGACCTCAATGTCGGTCAACGTCCAGAGCGCGTAACTGGCCGCCACGGCCAGTGCCAACACCGGGATGACACCGGCCTCGACGATGAGCCAGCCGCCGCTCACGGCCAGCGCGGCAAGGAGCAGCAGCGCGAAACCGGTCGCCAGCCAGCGGAAGCGGGTGTGTAGCACCCACCGCAGCAGCGTTACCTCAATCAGGTCGTGCATGGTCGTGCGTAGATTGCTCATGAAGCGATTATACCGAGTCGGTGACGCGCGTCAAGATTTACATACACCACTAGCTGTGACCAGTGTCCCCACCCGCTAGCCGTGGCCGGTGTCCCCCACCGCGCCACCGCCGAGACCTTTTGAGCTGTGGCCGGTGTCCCCACCGTGCCACCATCCCACACCACTAGCCGTGGCCGGTGTCCCCACCGCGCCACCATCCCACACCGCTAGCCGTGGCCGGTGTCCCCACCGTGCCACCATCCCACACCGCTAGCCGTGGCCGGCGTCCCCACCGTGCCACCATCCCACACCGCTAGCCGTGGTCGGTGTCCCCACCGCGCCACCATCCCACACCACTAGCCGTGGCCGGTGTCCCCACCGTGCCACCATCCCACACCACTAGCTGTGGCCGGTGTCCCCACCGCGCCACATCCCACATCACTAGCCGTGGCCGGTGTCCCCACCGCGCCACATCCCACACCACTAGCCGTGGCCGGTGTCCCCACCGTGCCACCATCCCACACCACTAGCCGTGGCCGGTGTCCCCACCGTGCCACACCCCACACCGCTAGCCGTGGCCGGTGTCCCCACCGCGCCACCATCCCACACCGCTAGCCGTGGCCGGTGTCCCCACCGCGCCACCATCCCACACCACTAGCTGTGGCCGGTGTCCCCACCGCGCCACACCCCACACCGCTAGCCGTGGCCGGTGTCCCCACCGTGCCACCATTGAGACCGGCCACAGCTAGTTATGAAGATCCACTATTAAGCCGCGACGTCCTCACCGTAGGCCAGCAGCGCCTCGACCTCGCTGTCGGTAGGCGCCTCGGCGTAGACGCGAAGCACCGGCTCTGTGCCCGACGGTCGAATCAGCAACCAGGCGTCGTCGGCCAGGATGTACTTGACGCCATCGACGATGCTGACCTCAACCACCGATTGCCCCGCAAGCTCGGCCGGCGCTTGCTCGGAGAGCCGCTTCACCATCTCCGATTTGGGGACAGGACGCTTGAGAGGGGTGTCACTGCGGGCGTAGCGAGCCGGTCCCACCTCGTGCTGAATATCCTCCACCAGCTCGTGCAGCGGTGCATCGGCGCACGCCATCACTTCCAAGAGCAACATGCCCATAAGGATCCCGTCGCCCTCGGGAATGTGACCCTTAATGGAAAGCCCGCCGGACTCCTCACCGCCTATGAGCACGTCGCCGTTGAGCATGTGATCGGCAATGTAGTTGAAGCCGACGGGCGTCTCGTAGAGCGGCAGCTCGTAACGATCCGCCAAACGGTTGATCATGTGGCTCGTGGAGACAGTCTTGACGACGGCCCCGGTCCAGCCGCGCTCCTCCACCAGATACCGCAGCGTCAGCGCGAAGATGTGGTGCGGATCGACGAAGTTACCGCGCCCGTCCATGGCACCGATGCGGTCAGCGTCACCGTCGGTGGCAAGCCCCACGTCGGCGTGGTGAGCCTGGATAGCAGCGCTGAGCGCCTGTAGATAATGCCCCATAGGCTCCGGGTGGATGCCGCCGAAGCCGGGGTTCATCTCGCCCCGAATCTCATATAGCGTGCACCGCGAACGGCGTAGCAGGTCGCGGAAGGTACCCCGCCCCGAGCCATACATAGCATCGGCGACGACGCGCAACTCCGCGCCGGAGATCACGTCCAGATCCAGCAACGTGGAGAGATGCTGATAGTAGGCCCAGGCCGGATCGAAGAGCCGAATCAGGTTCCTGTCGACGGCTTGCTCGAAATCCATCAGGTTGGGGCCGCGCGCCTCGCGTTGGTTGCGCGCCAGCCGCGCTTCCACGAGCCGTGATTGCTCCGGCAGCACAGAACCACCGAAACTCGCTTTCAGCTTCAGTCCGTTGTAACGGGGCGGATTGTGGCTGGCCGTGATCATCACGCCCACCTCAGCTTCTTTTTCCACCACGGCGTAGGAGACCGCCGGCGTCGGCGCGTCAGCACGGGTCAGGTGCGCAACGATATTATTCCCGGCCATTACACGTGCCACCTCACGAGCATAGCGATCGGACAGAAAACGGGTATCAAATCCAACCACCATCTCGGGCTGCTCGCGTTCCGACACCGACCAAACGTAGTCGGCGATAGCCTGCGCAATCAGCCGCAGATTGTCGTACGTGAATGTGTCACTGATGACGGCTCGCCAGCCGTCCGTACCAAAACTGATGGTCATGAGTCCTCCTTTAGGGCATGGTTTATATAGTCGTTCCGTGTTGCGTGATGCGTGGTGACTGCTCAAGAAAGGTCTCACGTTTTACGCTTCACGTTGCACGTCGCCGAAAATATTGGTAAGCTGTTCCGTGTTGCGTGATGCGTGTTACGTGATGGTTTCTTCGCAAAGGCTTCACGCAACACGCAATACGCAATACGCACCACGTTTGTCGAAATACACTTACTGTCTTTGCACTAGCGGGCTCGGTGCGGACACCGGCCCGCGCTTGATTTACAAATCATAGTATAACTCAATCTCGTAAGGATGTGGGCGGTCGCGCACATGGCGATCCTCCGAGCGCTTCCGCGTGATCCAACGCTCAATCAGATCCTCGCTGAAGACGTCGCCCGCCAGGAGGAAGTCCTGGTCACGTTCCAACGCGTCCATGGCCGCCGAGAGCGACGTCGGCAAGGCCTTGATCTGAGCGCGTTTCTCGGCCGACCAGGCAAAGATGTCCTCGTCGATGGGGCCGTAGCCGAGGTCCGTGGGATCTATCCGCTTGCGGATGCCATCGATGCCGGCCATCAGCTGGGCTGCCATGGCCAGGTAGGGATTGGAGGTCGCGTCGGGCGGGCGAAACTCGAAGCGCGCCGTGTCGGGCCGGTTGGCGTACTTGGGAATACGAATCGCCGCGCTCCGGTTGCCCAGGGAGTAGATAGCGCTGACGGGTGCCTCGTAGCCGGGGATCAGGCGGCGGTAGGAGTTGGTGCTGGGATTGGTGAAGGCCATCACCGCGCCGCCGTGTTTCAGCAGGCCGCCGATGTAATATCGCCCCACGTCGCTGATACAGCCGTACTGGTCGCCGTCGTAGCAGAGATTGGTATCGCCGCGCCAGATGTGCTGGTGGAAGTGCATGCCGGAGCCCGCCTCCCCATAAAGCGGCTTGGGCATAAAGGTCGCCGTCATGTCCAGCTCGAAGGCCGTCATCCGCGTGATGTACTTGATGAGCAGACTGGCGTCGGCCGCCTTGAGCAGCGGCAGCAACGGCGTCTCCACCTCACACTGACCGGGACCGCCGACCTCGTGGTGATGGTACTTGACCTCCACGCCCATGGCTTCCAGGTGGCGGCTGATGCGCGTCCGCAGATTGAAGAGGTGATCCTGCGGCGGGATGGCGTGGTAGCCGCCATGCCGGGGGATCGTGTAGCCGCTGCCCATCTCCTCGCTCCGCCAGTCGGCTTCGACGGAGTCGATGCGGTACGCGGCGACGTTCATCCCGTTCTCATAAGAAACGCCATCGAAGACGTAGAACTCAAACTCCGGCCCCCATAGGCTGCGATCAGCGACGTCCGTCTCTTGCAGGTACACTTCGGCGCGGAGCGCGATGTTGCGCGGATCGTAGGGGAAGATCTTGCGGGTGTCGGCCTCCAGCGTCGAGCAGATGAAACTGAGCGTCCGCTCTTCCCAGAAGGGATCCTTGAAGCCAGTGGAAAGATCCGGCACCAGCACCATGTCGCCCGCGCTGACAGATTTGAAGCCCACGCTGGAGCCGTCAAAGCCCACGCCGTTTTCCATGAGTTTAGGCGTGAACTGGCTCACCGGCAGCGTCACGTGATGCCAGCGCCCCCAGAGATCGCAGAATTTCAAATCGATCATAGAGATGTTGTGTTGTGCGGCGTAAGTGTTGGCTTCTTCAAATGAATCGAACATCAGATTACCTCCTAGGATGGTCTGTTGGTCGAATAGTCAGGCAGTCGCTTGGTCAGCCGGTTTTAGAGTCCGGTGGGGCGTCGTCCGAGATCAGGTGCACGTGCAAAAACGGCACATCCTGGTATGCGCCGCCATTGATGATAAGCCGATAACCTACCTGTTCCAGTTGGAAAGCCTCGATCAGGTGTTGCGCTGCTTCCAACAGCTCACGCAGCAGCCCAGTGTCTTCGGTTGAGACGTCGACGAGGCTGCCGATCTCACGTTTGGGCACAATGAGGATGTGTAGGGCATAAGACGGGCGGGGATGGTGGAAGGCCATCAGGGTCTTGGTCTCGTAGAGTCGTTTCACCGGTATTGCAAAGCTCCCGTGGGCAAAACTCCATCGGATCCATTGACCGAAAAGCTGGGTCCGCGCCAGGCGCAACAGCCCGCCTTTCAGCACCTGGCAGTTCAAGGCGCCAGCAGCTCCTGGAGCGCCTCGTAGGCGGGTCGCACGTCGCCGTCTTCCCAGTGAAAGGGATCGACGATGCCCCACCAGAACTCCTCGTCCTCGGGCGTCCAGAACGCATCAGGGATGTTCCAGATAAACATCGGTCCCAGCCAGGGCGACCAATGCTCGCGCGCGTACGCGAGGGCCCGCACTAGATAGTCTGCCTGCTGCTCCGGCGTGACGGCGAACCAGCTGTAGGCCGGATGGACGGGATCGGTGGTCCAGCCGAACTCCAGAATGGCGACCTGCTTCTCCGCGTCGCCGTGCTGCGTCATAATGGCGCGCAAATCCTCGACACGTCGGAAGCAGAAGAAGCGCTGCCCGCCGTAGGCCGGCGTCGCCGCAGCCTCCTCGGGGGCAATCTCCGGCGGGGCGGCGTAGCCCGGCGCGTGGACACCCAGTAGGTCGAAGTACGACGCGGCGCCGGCTGCATACATGCCCGTGAGGAAATCCGTGTCAGGCATCGCCACCGGCGGCCCAGAACCGGTGGGCGCCAGCCCGGCGGAGATGACGAGCGCCTGCGGGTCAGCCTCCTTGATCGCCACAGCACATGCGCGGAGCAACTCGGTGTACGCAGCAGGATCGGGCACCTGCCCACCCCACTCGCGAGCCAGGTTCGGCTCGTTCCAGACCTGGTAACCCGCGACGCGGCCCTGATAGCGTGCGGCTACGTCACGACAGAAAGTACCGTAGTCCGCCGGATCCTCCGGGGGACCGCCCACCCCTTGATCCTCGGGCGTGGCCCACGACGGCGCGTAGTCCAATCGAAAGACGAGGTTGAGGCCCCAGCCCTCGGCCTCCTCGACGATGCGATCCGCCGTCGACCAGTCGTAGGGCAGGTCAGGCGACGGGCGCACGTTGGCCCAGGAAAGCTGCTGCTTGGCCCAGGCAAGATTGGCTTCGTACGCCAGGCGCCAATCACGTTGTGAGGCCCAGGGATCCCACCAGATGTGCAAGTCGACGCCCACATCGGGCGTCTCAAAGCGCACCGGCACCGGCCAGGGTGTCGATGTTGGCGCAGGCGTCGGCGTCGGAGAAACAGAAATGGACTGTCGAGAGGCGATGCATCCGCCTCCCAACAGCCCGACCAGGATCAAAGAAATCAACAGATTGGGGAAACGCCTCATGTCCTATGGGATCTTCTTCATCTGGCCCAGCGCATCATAGGCTGGACGCGGCGCGCCTTTGTTGTCCAGGATGCTGTACGGCGCATTGGGATCGGTCATGCCGACGCCGCCCTTCTGCCAATAGTCCAGGTTCCAGAGGATCGCCAGGTGGACGATGCCCCATTGTCGCATTAATTTGAAGCCCTCCACGTCCCATTTGGCCTGTTCTTCTAAGGTGTTGTCCAGGGCAAACCCAAAGCCCGCCGCAACCTCCGGCCAGCCTTCAGCGGAGGCCCATCCGAACTCCGTCAGGCAGACGGGTTTTTCGTAGCCGGCCTGCTGTGCCATGTTGTAATAGCCCCAGATGGTGCTTTTAAAGGACCAGGAGTGATGTGGATTATCGAAGGGCCCCCGGAAAGTGGCTGTGGGATCGTTGTAGCCCTCGTCCCAGGCCACGTCGGGCGGCATGTTAATGCCGTTGGCATGAGCGCCGATGCAGTCGGCATAGTCAAGCGCGTCGGCGGCAATCATCTCCTGCAGGTATTCAAAGTCATCTCTGGCGAGGTAGCGGTTGGGGTTGTCCGGGTCGGGGAAGTTAGCGGCCGGCGAGAGCGCGCCGCTGATGACGATGATATTGGGATCACGGCTCTTGATCGCCTGATACGCGATGCGCAGCATCTCGGCGTAGCGGGTGGCGTTGAGGCCCTCGGCGGTGTTCCATTCGCGGGCCAGGTTCTGCTCGTTCCAGACCTCAATGGCGTGCACACGGCCCTGGTACCGATCCACCAAGCTCCCAAGTAAATCGGCGTAGAGCGTTAGATCGGCCGGCGGCGCACTGACGTTAGGATCGGGGTCATTGCTGGCGTAGTCATTGGTCCACTTGGGTCCTTTGACCACGCTAAGCATCAGTTTCAATCCCGACTCGTTGGCAGCGGCGACCACAGGATCGTACATACTCCAATCGAGCGTCTCTGAATCGGGCTGCACATCGTCCCAGCGCAACTGTTGCTTCACCCAACCAAAGCCCAACTGATCGCGCACCTGGCGCATGGAATACGTATAATCGCCCGCCACCGGAATCACGCCCTGGACGGCGATACCGTAGCCAAAGTCGCCCCAGGACAAGGGGGGCAATTCGGTTTCCTCGGCCGGATCGGCGTCTTCCGGCACAGGCGTGGGCGTTGGAATGACAATGGCACCCTCTGGCAAGGTTGCCGTCGGCTGTGGCGGCGTCGCAGTCTCCTGACCGCCACCCCCAACGCCGTTTTCGGCCCCTGAGCCATCCACTGGATCATTTGCGGCAAGCTCCGTCGCGTCTGCCACGGTCGGCGCTGACGTCGATGATTCTTCAACGACTTCCCCATCCTGATCAGACGCGGGAAGGGTCAGCCCACCAAAGGCACAGAAAACGCCCAAGGCCAACAGGAGAAACCAAACCAGTGCGACCACGGCTAAGGATCGTCCTTGCAGACGTGCGATGACCTCTCGTACATTATCCCAAAATGGACTCTGCATGCATGCCTCCACTCAATAGTAGTTAACCAAGTGTCTACTCAATCAGACGGGCAGAAAGAGGCCCCCACCTCGGAGGGCGGGAGCCTGCGATCTGCGATTATCTCCCGATAGATAAGTCGCCGAAAGCTGGGATTTCGAGACAGATCAGCTAGCGAAACTGCCCTCGCTACCCCAAAACGTACTTAAGACGTGAGCAAGACAAAAGAAAGCGGGGTTGATACGAGTGGCAAACGTAACTGGAGACCACCTAATGCGCCCCCCTTGGAACCGTTTCGTTTACCCAAGCTATCAAGGTGAGATCACGTGAGCGACGTTGGTGTATACTTTCTGCGAGATTCATGAACTTCCCAATCATCACGCTTGAGTATACCCGGCTTCGAGAAGTGAGCAAGCGAGTGTTAGCGTGGGCAAACGAAGCAATATCCATGATCAAGGGACAGACAGTGGGGGGTGATTACAATGCGGGATTTTCACTTCAGGGAATCTCGGTCTCCATGGTCACCAGTAATGTCAGCGGATGAAAATCTGGCTTCTGGACACCCCAGAATTCCACCGCGTAACGACCGTCCGCCAGACCTGTCACGCTGCCTGTCATCTCATAGCCACACTTGCAGCGGCAGACTTCGCCACGATTTGTCTCCACGATGCGCAGCGTGTCGGTCTCAGCGTCTAGACCGACAGAAGCCACAATTTCGGCGCAGCAAACGTAGGAAATGCGATGAACGAACTCGAAGCCGTCCATGGTTGGCGTGATAGTCG
>DAOTUH010000091.1:0-41055 GCA_034437255.1 Anaerolineae bacterium | reverse complement strand
AGGTGAGTCAACTTTGACTCTTTGGGATTTCGCCGGAATGATATGGTATAGACCAAGTTCAGCGCCAGCCCCCGCAAATTAAAATGCTCCCAGCCCTCGTCTCCGGGGGCGTGGACGCGGTTTGAATTTTAAATGGTGGAGCCGTGTACTTAGCCGGCGAATTCCGAAAGAGCCTGAACTTTAAGCATTTACTTCGGCAACTTGGTGGGATTTTGGTCACGACTTTGGCGTTTCTCGTTCGTAGATTTGGAGGTGAAAGTGCGTTGCGCCTGGAAAACGATAAGCTCCTTGGAAAGCGAAGGGTTGCATTGCACAGGCGCTGTGGTATACTGCATTGCGTGAGTTGAATAGGTAGGAACGTTAAGGTTCTGACGAATTCGGCAGTCTAGAAAGGAGTAATGGGTTGTGCTGACCAAGGAACAAAAACAAGAAATCGTTGAAGAATTTGGGCGCACGCCAAAAGACACCGGTTCGCCGGAGGTTCAGGTCGCTTTGTTGACGTACCGCATCAATGATCTGACAGAGCACTTGAAGATCCATAAGCACGATGAGCATTCACGACGCGGCTTGCTGAAGATGGTTGGAAAGCGCCGGCGTCACTTGGCTTATCTGCAGCGGGTCAGTCCGGCGCGATATCGCAAGGTGATCCGGCAGCTTGGCTTGCGCAAATAAAGCCATCTTTATAGCATGTACTCTCGATAATTTGGGAAGCTCCCCTAAATTATCCCTCCTACGTTTCACTATGGAGGGTACTATTTTGGGATTATCTAAGATATTGAGAAGATGCTTAACAGCAGCATTAAAGCAGGCAAAGACGAGTAGATGCGGACTTGATCTCATCTGCTCGTTTTGTTGTTGGGTAGCCTTAAGTATTGCCGTAACGTAAGACTCACACGTAAACCATATTCACACGTATCCCCGGCAGTGGTGAGCCGATGGAAGGTGGGAATTGGGGAGTGGGGTGCATAACGATGCACAGCAGTTCCCAGTTTCTGACCTTCTATCCTCAACCAGTTCGGGAAGGAGGTTTTTTGATGTTAGAAGAACGTACGTTTAATTTTACTCTGGGAGACGAGGTTATCTCGCTCTCCACGGGCAAGCTGGCCAATCAGGCCGGGGGTGCCGTTGTGGCCCGCTGTGGCGACACGGTGATTTTTGCCACGGCGACGATGTCTGATCCCCGACCGGGCATTAGCTTCTTCCCGCTGACGGTGGATTACGAGGAACGGCTTTACGCCGCCGGGCGTATTCCTGGCTCCTTCTTCCGCCGCGAGGGACGCCCCAGCGAGAAAGCCATTCTGCTGGATCGCTTGATCGACCGTCCCTTCCGCCCGCTTTTCCCGAAAGATATGCGCAATGATGTGCAGGTTATCCTGTTGCCCCTTTCTCAGGGTGAGGAACAGCACGCAGGTGCCATCAGCATGATCGCGGCCTCGGCGGCGCTGACCATCTCCGACATTCCCTTTGATGGGCCGGTCGCCGGTGTGCGCGTCGGTCTCATCGACGGTGAGCTGATGGCGAACCCGACCATCTCTCAGATGGAAGAGAGCGAGCTCGATCTCTTTGTCGCGGGCACAGCCGAAGCCATTATTATGGTTGAGGCGGGCGCCGACGAGGTCGATGAAGAGACGATGCTCGACGCGCTGGAACTGGCACATCAGTCCATCCAGGATGCCATCCGCGTGCAGAACGAGATGCGCGAGGAAGTGGGGAAACCCAAGCGCGATAACTATCCTTCCTTCAAGACGCCTGAGGCCGTTGCCGAGCGCGTGAACGAACTGATGCGCGATCGCGTCTACGAAGCCGTGGTCAACAACTCGGGCAAGAAAGATCTCGGTGGCGCCATTGATGCTCTCAAAGAGGAACTCGATGAGATGCTGAGCGAGGAAGCCGAGGAGCAGGGATGGGAGACCTCCGACATTCACTCGGCTTTCCACGATGTCTTCAAGGATGTGGTGCGCCATCGCATCCTCGACGAGGGTATCCGGCCCGACGGGCGGGACTTCACGACGATTCGTGAGCTGTCCGCCGAGGTGGACTTGGTCCCGCGCCCGCACGGCTCCGGCCTCTTCACGCGCGGTCAGACCCAGGTGTTGAGCCTGGCGACGCTGGGCATGCCCAGTGAAGAGCAGCGGCTGGACGATCTCTTCCCGGAAGAGACCAAGCGCTACATGCATCACTACAACTTCCCGCCATATTCCACCGGCGAGACCTGGCCGTTGCGCGGCCCGAAACGCCGCGAGATCGGTCACGGCGCCCTGGCTGAGCGCGCGTTGGAGCCTGTGTTGCCCACTGAAGAGGAGTTCCCTTACGCCATCCGTGTGGTGAGCGAAGTGATGTCCTCCAACGGCAGCACGTCCATGGCCTCGGTCTGCGGCAGCACGCTCTCGTTGATGGACGCCGGTGTGCCTATCAGCACGCCTGTGGGCGGCATTGCCATGGGCCTGATCTCCGATGGCGAGCAGTATCGCGTGCTCACCGACATCCAGGGCCTGGAGGATCATCTGGGCGACATGGACTTCAAGGTCACAGGGACCCGCAAGGGGATCACGGCGTTGCAGATGGACATCAAGATCAAGGGCGTGAACCGTGCGATTCTGCGCGATGCCCTCGAACAGGCCCGCCAGGCGCGGCTGGAGATCCTGGACGTCATCACCATGACGATTCCCGAACCGCGCGAACGTCTATCTGAAAATGCACCGCGCATGTTGACGCTGCAGATCGACCCCGAGAAAATCGGTAATCTGATTGGACCGGGCGGCAAGACCATCCGGGCTATTCAGGAAGAGTACGATGTGAAGATTGACATCGAGGACGATGGCACCGTCTTCATCGCATCCCCCGGTGGGGATGGCGCTGAAAAGGCCATGGACTACGTCGAAAACATGATGGAGCCGGCCAAGGAGGGCAAAGTGTACACCGGCAAGGTCGTACGGATTACTGATTTCGGCGCTTTTGTCGAGATCAAGCCGGGGACCGATGGATTGGTGCACATTTCGCAGCTCTCCGACAAGCGCGTTCCCAGCGTCTCTGACGTCGTGCAGGTTGGCGATGAGATCCTGGTCATGGTGACCAACGTCTCGTCCGACGGCAAGATCCGCCTTTCGCGCCAAGCCGTGCTCGAGGGTTGGACCTTGGAAGAGGCGCGATCTCATGATCGTCCTCCCAAGCGCCGTGGACGCCGGCCTCGCCGCCGCTAACCGCCAGGTCAAATAGAGGGGAAAAATCGACCATGGAAAGACAACCAGAGGTCACAACGTTGGCAGAGACCGAGATGTACGAGGCTTTTGTAGTCGAGGGTGAAGACGGCGATCGCACCTATCACCTGGAAATTGGCAACGTCACGATTAATCTTCTCCCGGAAGATTGGGAAGAGTTCATCGACCTGATGTCTCAGCTACTGAAGCGTTGAAGGATGTCGGAGCAACCATGAGGGCGAAACTGCTCTCTGAACCGGTGGCTCTCGGAGATACGAGCAGGGCGCCCGACAAGGGCAGCCCTGCATCGTCTTTCTGGTTACATAAACGTGCTGTGTCTGCCCCGTAGTTGCACCGGTGTTTGAATCTGCGCAGCGCGGAAGCCCTTTGCGCTCGCGCTGGAGAGCGTATCAGAGGGACTCTTCAGGAATCCGTTTCAGGCACCGAAGATCGGGGTGCTCGCGATTCGCCGGAGCGTGCGCTGAATGACATACACGCTGAACAACGTGTCAATCTATTTCTGAACCATCCTTGAAAAGGGATGGTTCATTTTCCGGATTGATTAGGTTTAGACTATGCGTGAACCGTCTTATGACGCAGCCCAAAACGCGACTCCGCTAGAGCAAGTGCTAGCCGGAGTGCCGTCCATCCGCTCCTACTCTTAAAACGTTGTGCTTGCCGAAAGTGTTAACCTATTTCTGAACCATCCCATTGTATTTGACGATTTTCTGCCCAAATGGAACTATCGCGCTATTCCCCAGGTCTCCTGAAAGTGCACCACTTATTTAATCACCGTTCCTTATCATAGTACTGATGATTCCCTTACGTAACGTGATTTACCTGGGAACCCTTGGGAAATAGAATAGTCCAAGCCTCCAATTCCGGTAGGCACGCTGAAAGTCAAGATCATAAGCAGGGTAGGGCAGGGCTTCCAAAGCAAATCGGCTGACAAAAACGCTCTTAGTGAGGATAAAGATGAAAGCACAACGTACACCATGCCGCTTGCGCCTGGGGATCAGCACGTGTCTCCTGGGCGAACGGGTGCGCTACGACGGCGGTCATAAGCGCGATCGGTTTCTCACCGACGTGCTGGGTCGCCACGTCGAGTGGGTCCCCGTCTGCCCGGAGGTGGAATGCGGGCTGCCGACGCCACGCGAGAGCATGCGTCTCGTCGGTGAGCCCGAGCGACCGCGCCTGATCGCGCCGCGCTCCGGCTCCGATTACACGGAGCAGATGTTGCATTGGGCACAGACGCGCCTTGACGAACTGGCAGATCTAGGACTGCAAGGCTTTGTTTTTAAGAAAGGTTCGCCCAGCTCGGGTCGTTTCCGCGTCAAGGTTTATGACGCCAACGGGGTGCCCGCGCCAGCAGGTACGGGGCTCTTTGCGCGGGCTTTCGTCGAGCGCTTCCCCTATCTGCCGACCGAAGAGGAGGGACGACTCCACGACCCCAATCTGCGTGAGAACTTCATCGAGCGGATTTTCGTCGCGTGTCGCTGGCAGCAGCTCCTGGAGACGGACCCCACGCCGGGTGGACTGGTGCGCTTCCACACCGCCATGAAAATGACGCTGATGGCACACAGTCCCCGGCACTATCAAGCGCTGGGGCGCCTGGTGGCGCAGGCCGGCGCGCTGCCCTGGGACGAGCTGCGCGAGGCCTACATCCAACAGCTGATGGACGGCATGGAAATCATCGCCACACCCGGGCGCCACGTCAACGTGATGCAACATCTGATGGGCTTTCTGAAAGACACGCTGGACAGCCGTGACAAGGAGGAGCTCCTCATCCTCTTTAACGATTATCGACAGGGGGTGACGCCGTTGATCGTGCCGCTTACGTTGCTCAAACACCATCTTAACCGTCACGAGGTGCCCGATTGGGTCCGCCAGCAGGCCTATCTCTACCCCTATCCCAAGGAGCTGATGCTCCGCAACCACGTGTAAACGCGCCTCGTGCGCCGCGTCCTGTTCAACTCCTCATCTGTGGTATAATCTCTCTTTGATATGTGATGAAAGTGAACGCTGTTCATTTCGACAATGGGAGAATGAGATGGGATTAAGTCAGTGGATTGATAGCGTAGCCAGATGGGTGCAGGATATTATCCGGGCCATGGGCTACGTCGGGTTGGGTTTAGTGATGTTTCTGGAGAACGTCTTCCCGCCGATCCCTTCGGAGGCGGTGTTGCCCATGGCCGGGTGGCTGGCCTACGAAGGAGAGGGCAACTTCACGCTGTGGGGCGTCACGCTGGTCGGCGCTATCGGCTCCGTGGCCGGGGCGCTGGTCTTCTACGGTCTGGGATATGGGTTCGGCGAAGAACGCGTGCGCGAACTGTTTCGCCGCTACGGCAAGTGGCTGCTGCTCTCTGAGGAGGATTTCGACACGGCGCTCGCCTGGTTCGATCGGTACGGTGAGTACGTGATTTTTTTCGGGCGCATGGTGCCCATCGTCCGCAGTCTGATTTCCATCCCGGCGGGCATCGCCAGCATGAATCTGGGACGTTTTTCCCTCTATACAGCTGTGGGGACGGCCTTATGGAGCTTCTTGTTGGGGCTTGCCGGCTATCTGCTGGGCCAGAATTGGCCGTTGGTGATGGAATGGATGAGCCGTTACGAAAAAGTCGTGTTGGCATTGACCAGTTTAGCCGTCATCATTTTTGTGGTGCGCAGGTTGCAGCAGCGCCGTAGCGCATCCAGCGTGGCCTGACCTGCCTATTTGACTACCTGACGAACAGAGGAGCATCTTATGGCATCCGTGATTCGATCCGAAGACATTGCCGATCACGTCGGCGAAAACGTGACGTTGCAGGGGTGGGTGTACAATCGAACGCACACCGGGAAGTTGGTCTTCCTGCTGATCCGTGACGGGTACGGCTTTGTGCAATGCGTGGCCTTTGCTGGGAACCTCGACGATGAGATTTTCGATACCATTGCCCACATCCCGCAGGAGTCGTCGGTCCGGGTGACGGGCACGGTGCGTGCGGACGAGCGGGCGCCGGGTATCCCGGGCGGCTACGAGCTCGGCATCGAGGCCCTGGAGATCGTCCAGGCTGTGGAAGACGAATATCCGATTGCTCTGAAAGAGCACGGCGTGGATTTCCTCTTGGATCACCGGCACTTCTGGATTCGCACGCCGACGCAGTGGGCGATTCTGCGGGTGCGCGCGACCCTTATCAGCGCCATCCGCCAGTGGCTGAACGACCATGGCTTCTACAACATGGACACGCCGATCCTGACGCCGGCCGCCGGCGAGGGTACCACGACGCTTTTCGAGGTTGATTACTTCGGCGAGCCAACTTACTTGGCGCAGACCGGTCAGCTCTACAACGAAGCGAATATCTTCGCGTTTCAGAGAGTTTATTGTTTTGGGCCTACGTTCCGCGCGGAGAAATCCAAGACCCGCCGGCACCTCACCGAGTTCTGGATGGTGGAGCCGGAGATGGCTTTCTGCGATCTGGACGCGCTGATGGAGATCGAAGAAGAATTCGTCTCCCATATCGTGCAGCGCACGCTGAAAGAACGCGCGGCCGAACTTGCATCGCTGGAACGGGACACGACGGCGCTGAAGAAGATCGTGCCGCCCTTCCCACGCATTTCCTACGACGAGGCGCTGGAGATCTTGGCCGAGATCCGCGCGGAGACCGACGACCCCGAGCTCAAGCAGCTGCTTCAGATCGACTGGGGTGACGATTTCGGCTCCCCCCACGAGACAGAGCTGACCAAGCGCTTCGAGAAACCCGTGTTCGTCTACGGCTATCCCACGGAGGCCAAGGCCTTCTACATGGAGCCGTGGCCCGGTCGCCCGGACGTCTCTAAGAGCGTCGATCTGCTGGCGCCGGAAGGCTACGGCGAGATCATCGGGGGCAGCGAGCGCATCTCCGATCCCGATCTGCTGCTGCAGCGCATCCGCGAGCACAATCTGCCGCGCGAGGCATTTGAATGGTACGTGGCCCTGCGTCAGTACGGCAGCGTGCCCCACAGCGGGTTTGGCCTGGGCGTTGAGCGCACGGTGACCTGGATCTGTGGCATTGACCACATCCGGGAGACCGTCCCGTTCCCCCGGATGATCAACCGAGTGTATCCGTGAGCTCGAGTTAGCATCCACGCCACGGCCAACGAAAACGTTGACGGTTTGACGGGGTATGTTACAATCGGCTTGTTATGAAAAGATGCACAGGGGCCTTCTGCGAAATAAACGCTGTACATCGCTCCAGTAGTTTAAGAGAGTAGGCTTTTCAGGAATGTGGTGCTTTCGAGTCGGGCTTGCCACATCAGAAAAGGAGTGAAGCGCTGATGTTAAAAAAGCGAATGCTTGTGGCTGGATTATTAGTTGTGGTGTTGTTGAGTACGCTGGTGGTCATCTCGCCGGTTCTTCCTACACAGGCGCAACAGGAAAACCTACTGGCGAACCCCGGATTCGAACCGCCCTACGACGGGGGGGTGGCCAGCTATTGGCAGCCGTGGTACGAGGATAGTGGAGAACTATGTACCACCAGGCCCGAGGGCTGGGATTTTGTTTGTAAGCCCGGTTGGGGGCAGGAGATTGATCCCAATGGATTGGGCTTCACACGCGGCGGATCAGCCCAGCATGTGGGTAGCCAATACATCACTTGGCACGGAGGCGTCTATCAGACGGTTGAGGTGCCACCCGAAACGCGTGTTCGATTCACAGTGTTTGGATACTCATTCGCCTCCAATGAAGATCCTCCGACCTCCTCTGTTCAAGACCGTGTACCACGTATGCAGGTTGGCATAGACCCAGAAGGACGCGGTCAATGGTACGCCGAGGGCGTCGTTTGGTCTGGGGAGAACAACAATCTGGATAGCTGGCAGCAGCTTTCAGTCGAGGCAACGGCTGGGCAGAGTGGAAAGGTGACGGTTTACGTCTCCACAAATTACCGCGGTTATATCCCGTTGCTTCACATGGACACGAAATGGGACAACGCCACGTTGGAAGTCGTCCAACCGGCCGCGACGCCAACCTTTACGCCGCAACCTACGTCCGCCGTTCCCCCCACGCCGGTCAACACCCCAACGCCGCGCCCGGATGGGGCCACCGTCCACGTCGTGCAATCCGGTGACACGCTGTATGGTATCGCCCTGCAGTACGACGTTGATGTCGATGAGCTCCGTCGCCTCAACGCCGGCACGCTGGGTCCCAACGATATGCTCTCTGTTGGACAAGAACTGATTATCTCGGCGCCCTCAGTAACGCCCACCGCCACGCCGGCCCCGACCCAAGAAGCGACCCCCGAACCTACCGAGGAGCCTGGCGGTGAAGGCGGCGGGGAAGCGCCGGCCGGGGACGTCGGGAGCATCTGCGTGAGCGCATATCACGATCGCAACGAGGACATGGTGCGACAACCTGAGGATGAGGAGCTGCTACCCAATGCTACCTTCACCCTGGTCGGGACCGATGGGCCGGCCGGCAGTTATACCTCCGATGGCATCAGCGAGCCCTACTGTTTCGAGGGCCTGAAACCGGGCAGCTACGTTCTGCGTCAGACACCGCCAGCGGGCTACGCGCCCACCGGGCCTGGTGAATGGGGGGTGCCCTTGAGTGCCGGGCAAACTGCCACTCTTGATCTTGGTTATCTTCGCAGCACGGATACCTCGTCGCCCCAAGAGACGACCGAGGCCCCAGGAATGGAAGGAACGGAACCCACAGAGACAGCGGAGGGCGGTGACGGCTCGGCTGGCTCCATTAATAACATACTCAACTTGGTTTTGCGAATCAGCGGGATCGTAGTCCTGGTGCTGGCGTTGTTGGTCGCCGGGCTCTTTGTCATTTCGCGTCGTCGCTGACAACAAGCAAATACAAGAGCCTGAAAGGAATCACTGGATATGAATTGGAATAGAACCCTGAAGATATTGATCATAACTGTGGTGATCGGCCTGTTGCTGACACCGATGCTCGGCATGACCGAGTTGACACTGGCGCAGGAAACCGGTCCCAACTTACTGACCAATGGGGATTTTGAACAAGGTGCGGGCGAGGCGTGGCCCTTCCAGGATGGCATCCCGGAGGTGCAGGTGGCGCCGGGATGGCGTGCGTATTGGGCAACAGAACGCCCTTCCTACGTCACCGTTCCCAACGTCTGTGTACAAGAAGATCGAGACCCGCGCACGTGTCTGTGGGCGCGCCCTGAGTTCCGGGGCATGAGCACGGCCGAGTTCGACTACCGCGTCCACGGCGGCTTTCTTTCGCAGAAATTTTTCACCTTCAATAAGCAACATGAGGCCGGGATCTATCAAACAGTGAGCGGCATTGAACCGGGCTCGGTGCTACGGTTCACCATGTATGTCCAAACGTGGTCATGTTTGGCAGAAGGGGCGTGGAACCGCTGTCCTACCGCGCCTAACTCCAACAATCCTGCTCCTTTCCATAACAAAGTTGGCATTGATCCCACGGGGGGCACGAATCCCTGGGCGTCCACCATCGTGTGGTCAGGGGAGTATGAAAGCCATGATACGTGGACACCTTTCTGGGTCGAGGCTACCGCCGAGGCAGAGACGGTAACGGTTTTTTTCTATTCCCTCGCCGATTGGCCTGACTCTTACCCTCGCCTCAATAACGACCTTTATCTTGATGACGCATCTCTAGTCGTGGTGGGAGAGACCACGCCGACGGCCGAGCCCCCACCTCCCACCTCCGAAGTTCCACCCACCCCACGCGCGACGGCGACGCCGCTGCCTGGCGGGGCCGTGGTCCACACGGTTGTGGAAGGCGATACGCTACTGGGCATTGCGCTGCAGTATAACGTGGACGTCGACGAGCTCCGCCGCTTGAACGCCGGCAGCCTGGGTCCCAACGATATGCTCTCCATCGGGCAGGAGATCGTGATCTCAGGAGAGCCTGTCGGGGCTGTGACCCCTACCCCCGTCCCCACAGAGGCCCAGCCGATCACGCCGACCCTGACCTCGGAGACGCCGGGAACGTCTGAGATGCCTCAGACGTCCGATACCGGTTCCATCTGCGTTCTTGCCTTCAACGACCAGAACCAAGACATGGTCTATCAGACAGAGGGTGAAGGATTGGTGCCCAACGCCACGATTTCGTTGGTTGGCACTAACGGCCCGGCCGGCTCTTATACGACCGACGGCTTAAACGAACCCTACTGCTTTGAAAATCTTCAGCCGGGAAACTATGTGCTGCGCCAGAGTCCACCTCCCGGGTATCAGCCATCCGGCCCGGGTGAACAGGGCATTTTCTTGACGGAAGGCCAAGTCTATACCATACAAGTAGGATATATTTGGGAAGGTGAAGGTGGGAGTGCCGGCACGGCGGCCACACCTGAAGAACCGGCGGACGAAGCCACGACGGCGGACGAGAATCAGACTACAGGTACTGCCAGTAATAACATTTTGACGACGATTGTCCGCGTCAGCGGCATCCTCGCGCTGCTGCTTGCCATCGCCGTAGGCGTGCTCTTTGTGCTCTCCCGGCGTTAAAGCCTAAAGGAAGTAAGTAGAATGTCAAAGGCCTGCTATCCAGCAGGCCTTTTGTCTGACACAGAGGTTTTAAGTCTAATCTGTCCCACAGCGAGTCTCAGCAGGGAGGCTCTTTTGGATTTCGTCGGATAAATAGGGATGGTTCATTCGCAGTTAGGCACGAAGGCCCCCTTGGACATTGTTCCCCAGGGCACGTGCTAGCCGGAGTGCCGCCCATCCACTCCTACTTAAAACGCTATGCTTATGTACGGTTTGAAACGATGCCGAAAATGTTAACCTATTTCTGAACTATCCCGATAAATATGCGCAAATCCCCACTGAGCTGTCACCCTGAGCGTAGCGAAGGGTCTTGTTCCCCAAGAACGAGATTCTTCACTTCATTTGGAAACTTGTCCCGTATCTGTTTGGTCTTCTGAGGTGCGACGCACTTTCGCCGAAGTTCACGAGCCGGGGACTCCTAAACCATGCTCGGAGAACTTTGTAGCGCGGTTTGTTTCGATCCGTAAGGGCGTTGCACCTGGATGCTCACAAACCTAAACGGTTGCCTTGTCCCAAACGCTGTGGGGATAACAATCTCCCACCACCCGGCGAAACCCCAGAGATCCAGCAGGGATAAAGCACCCATCCTGGGATTTCAAAGTAGATCGGCTACCGAAACCGCCCTCGCTACCCCAGAACGTGCTTGGACGTGATCAAGGTAAACGAAAGCGGGATTGATGCACGCGGCAGAGATAACTGGAGACCGTCTATTGCCTCTAAACCGTCCTAGAACCGCTTCGTTTGTCCAACCTGTCTCTCGTTTGCAGCAAGGAACAGGATGCGCTATAATTGTAAGGTAAGCGACGTGATCTCAGCATCGCCTCGCATAATCTGAGTAACGCTATCTTTTTCGGGACGCTTCTCGCGTCTTGTAACGCAGTACGTATGCTCTTTGTATCGCCACGATATAGTGGACACTTGACATTGATACGGCGATATAATGGGAAACTATAGCCTAACTATCTGACCCAGCGCCAGACCCATCTGGTCGTTGGATAATGTGACGATGATAACCTATGGACCGACTTCGGAGCCCGGCGTGGTTCGCCCGGCGCGAAGGTTCTTGTCATAGATATTCAGAGTTTAGTCTTGATAGTGCCTGACACGGCTATGGTATTCCCCTACCATAGCCGTTTTTGTTTTGGAGAGGTATGGCCGGAAAAATCACGGCTTTGAAGCAACAGAAGCACAATAAGCGGCGGGTCAACGTTTACTTGGATGGTGAGTTCGCCTTTGGATTGGCGGAGCTCGAAGCCACATCGCTTCGAGTAGGCGATTGGCTTTCTGACGAGCGCATTGTCGAATTGAAAGCTGGAGATGCGATAGAAAGGGCGCGTGATAAAGCGCTCAATTATCTATCCTATCGCCCCCGGAGCGAATGGGAGTTACGTCATTATCTGCGCGACAAAGGGTTTGACGATGACGTCATTGATTTGGTGCTGGAGCGTCTACGTCAGGCCGACCTGGTGGATGACCTGGCATTCGCCCGCTATTGGATCGATAATCGTCTCCGCTTCCGCCCTCGCGGTCGCTGGGCGCTGGAGCAAGAGTTGCGCCAGAAACGCATTGATACTAAGGTCATTGAAAAAGCATTGATAGGTTTTGACGAGGAACTGGCGCTCAAGAAAGCCGTGCAGCGACATGCCCGTCGTTTACAGCATCTATCTTCTGAGAAGTTTCGAGAGCGTCTTATACAACGTCTGGCACGCCGTGGATTTTCTTATGGAGACATTCGCGACGCGCTTGAGACCTATCGCTCTTCCGATGATTAGCTGCGGTGAAAAAAGCCGCAGCCGATCAAAGACATGGGGTAAAACGCTCTTTTCTCTGGTGAAAACCTTTTTACCAGAGCGCTGATTATGTTTAGGAGAAAGTGAGGAAAGTGGACATGATAGTAGACATCAGGATCGGTTTAATAGCATTGGCATTGGTTCTAATAGGAGCGGTGGTGGGTTACCTGGTGCGGCAGTGGCGCTACCAGCAACAGGTAGGCAACCTGGAGGCCATGAAGCGCCGGCTGTTAGAAGCTGCGGAAAAGCAGGCGCATGAGATCGCACTCGCGGCCCGTGAAGAGGCTCAGGAGCTGCGTGAACAGATGGAAGCCGAACTCGAGAGGCGACGAGGCCGGCTCCGCGACGAAGAAGAGCGCCTGCAGCGACGCCGGGAGCAATTAGATCATCGTTTCGAACAGCTGGAACAACGAACCCAAAACCTGAACAAGCGTCAGAGCTCCCTGGACAAGCGCTGGAATAAGTTACAGACACTGGAAGCCAAGCGTAGGGAGGACTTGGAACGTATCGCGAATCTGACCGCTGAGGAAGCTCAGGAGCTCCTGCTGGCACAGATCGCGGAGGAGTCCCGTCAAGAGATGGCTCGCGTCATTCGCGAGGAAGAGGCGCGCGCCAAAGAAGAAGCGGACCGTCGCGCGCGTGAGATCATCACCACGGCCGTGCAGCGGCTGGCCAGCGAGCAGGTCGCCGAGCTAACCACGAAAAACATCGACATTCCCTCGGACGATCTCAAGGGCCGGATCATTGGCCGGGGCGGGCGCAACATTCGCGTCTTTGAGCAGAAATCCGGCGTCGACGTCATCGTTGACGACACGCCCGAGGTCGTCATGATCTCCTCCTTCGACCCCATTCGCCGGGAGGTCGCGGCGCGCGCGATGCATCGCCTGGTCGCCGATGGCCGGATTCACCCCGCGCGCATTGAGCAGATGCTGGAGAAGACGCAGCAGGAAGTGGAGGAGATTGTTCGTGAGGAAGGTGACCGCGCTGTCTACGAAGCAGAGGTGACCGGCCTGCATTCCGAACTCCGCAAGTTGCTGGGGAAGCTCCACTTCCGCACCAGCTACGGTCAGAACCAGCTGGAGCACACCATTGAGGTCGCCAAACTGTCGAGCCTGTTGGCTGCCGAGCTGGGCGCGGACGAGGAAGTCGCGCGCGCCGGCGGACTTCTCCACGATATCGGCAAGGCGGTCGATTTCGAGATTGAGGGTACGCACGCGGCCATCGGCGCCGATTTGGCGCGACGTTACGGTGTCCCCGATGCCGTGGTCAACTGCATTGAGGGCCATCATCACGAAGTCGACCAGCAATCCTTGGAGGCCGTCGTGGTGGAGGCAGCAGACGCGATCTCCAGTGCGCGGCCCGGTGCCCGCCGTGAGAGCCTGGAGCACTATATCAAGCGGATTCGCACTCTGGAGGAGACCGCGCGTTCCTTCAACGGCGTGAAGAAAGCTTACGCGATCCAGGCCGGTCGAGAAATTCGTATCATCGTCAAGCCCGGCGCCGTTGACGACCTGGAGGTACTGAATCTGTCCCGCGACGTGGCGCGCAAGATCGAGGATACCATGCAGTATCCCGGACAGATCAAAGTGACCGTCATCCGCGAAACGCGCGCGGTCGAGTATGCGAAGTAAGGGATGAGTTGGCAGAAAGTCAGGTGTCAAGTGGATGAAAGATGCACCCAGGGAGCGTGACCAAAGAGGTGTTTGAGCGGCTGGTCCGAGAAGCCTGGGATGCAGTACCGCCGCAATTTCAAGAGCGTATGGAAAACGTGGATCTCGTGATTGAAGAGTGGCCCGATCCGGCTACTCTTCACCGGGCCGGCGTGCGCCATCCCGCCCAACTGCTTGGATTTTATCAAGGTGTGCCGCTTTCTAAACGCGGCGCGCGGTACAACTTGCGGCTGCCGGATAAGATCAGCCTGTACCGTCAGCCCATTATGTTGCAATCTCAGAATCTCAGCCACCTGTCTGACGTGATCGCGCACGTGCTGCGTCACGAAATCGCCCACTATTTTGGCATTGATGACGTGCGACTGCAGGAGCTGGGCGCGTATTGAGGGATCGGGGAAGGCAAGTGGTTGGTCAGTCTGAACGAAACCATCCCGATAAACGACAGCCCTCTGAGGCTATCTCAGAGGGCTGTCTGCTTATCGACGTGTCTATCTGTCAAGCAGGCGTCAACTCCTCGGTCACCTCCAGCGCGTTTTTGATCGCCGGAACGTAGTATTTGTTCGTATACTCTTTCACCATGCGCCGTGTGGAGTACTGAGGGCCCACGGTGCGAATGGATTCTTTCATCATGTTGACCCAACCGCGCGGCACCCCATCTCGGTCCTGCTGGTAGTAAAGGGGGACTACCTCTTCTTCGAGCACCTGGTAGAGCGCTTCCGCGTCGGCCTGATCCTGCTCCCATTCGTTAGCGTATTGCCCTTCCGAATCAATAGCCCAACCGTTGCGGGCGTTATACGCTTCGGCCCACCAGCCGTCCAGCACGCTGAGGTTGAGCACGCCGTTGAAGGCAGCCTTCATGCCGCTGGTCCCGCTGGCCTCCATGGGCTTGCGCGGGGTGTTCAGCCAGACATCCACGCCCTGGACGAGGTAACGGGCGATGTGCATGTCGTAGTCTTCGACGAAGGCAATCCGACCCCCCATCTCCGGGCTACGTGCCCAATTGTAGATCTCTTGCAGGAGACGCTTGCCTGGATCATCGGCCGGGTGAGCTTTCCCGGCGAAAATGATTTGCACGGGACGATAACGATGATGAATCAGCCGCTTGAGACGGTCGATGTCGCGGAAGAGCAGCGAGGCACGCTTATACGTGGCGAAGCGGCGCGCAAAGCCGATCACCAGCGCGTCGGGATCCAGGAAAATGCCCGAGGCCAGCAGCTGATCAGGTGACGAGGCCTGGGCAATGCGAGAATCACGCGCGCGTTCGCGCATGATGTCGAAGAGCTTCGATTTGAGATGCTGGTGGGATTCCCAGAGTACCGCGTCGGGGATCTCCTCTACGCGCGTCCAGAGCGTTGCTTCATCCTGGCGGTCCATCCACTCGGGGCTTACGTACTTCTGGTAGAGATGATGGATAGCCGAACCGGCCCACGATGGCAGGTGAACGCCGTTGGTCACGTGATCGATGGGCACGTCGTCCACTTCCTCTTTCTCAGGCCACAATGAGTACCACATCTCGCGGGAAATCTCACCGTGGAGCTTGCTGACCCCGTTGGATTTGCCTGCCAGTCGCAAGGCCAGCGCGGTCATATTGAAAGACGGCCCAAAGCCGCTATCATGACTGCCCAGCGCCATAAATTGATCACGGCTGATGTTGATTCCCTGCCAGAAGTTTTGGAAGTACTTCTCCATCATACCGAAGGGAAAGGTGTCGTGACCGGCCGGTACGGGCGTGTGCGTGGTGAAAACTGTAGTTGCCCGGACCCGCTCGATGGCCTCATCAAAGGAAAGTCCCGACACGACGTATTCGCGCAGACGCTCCAGAACCAGGAAGGCCGAGTGTCCCTCGTTAAGGTGCCAGACGCCGGGTTCTATATCCAACGCTCGCACGATATGCACGCCGCCGATGCCCAAAAGGATCTCCTGCTGCAGGCGCATCTCCTGGTCACCGCCATAGAGGCGTGCCGTCAGCTCCCGATCCCACGGTGCATTTTGTTCCACGTTGGCGTCCATCAGATAGAGATTGGCACGGCCCACTTTCACTTCCCACACCTGCAGGTGAATCTGCCGGTGCCCGACATTCACAACGACGTTGCGGCATGTTCCATCTTCACAAAGCACCGGGTTGAGAGCGACCTCTCCGGCGCGTAGAGAGGGATAAATCGCTTCCTGCCAACCGTTGTGACCCATGTGCTGGCGGAAATAACCTTGCTCGTAAAGGAAACCGATGCCCACAAAAGGAATGCCCAGATCGCTGGCCTCCTTCGTGTGGTCACCCGATAGCACGCCCAGGCCGCCGGAATAAATCGGCAATGACGTGTGCACGCCAAACTCGGCGGAGAAATACGCTACCGGCCGATCTCTGAGCTCTGAATGCGCCTGGGAGTACCACAGATGACCGTTCTCGATATCATGATCCATGGTCATCATGACACTGTCGTACTGCCGCAGAAACGCAGGATCCTGGGCCAGCCGCTCCAGGCGCTCCTGGGGCACATCCCGCATAATCCTCACCGCGTTGTGACGGGTGGTGATCCACAGTGTGTGATCCACGATCTTAAAAAGATCGCGGGCCGGCCGGTGCCAGGTCCACCAGTAATTGTAGGCGAGCTCTTCCAGACGCGAGATGCGTTTAGGTAGCTTTTTACGGATGACAGAGTTTGATACGACTTTCATAAGATCTCCTCCCTGTAATAATTATGAGGGCTGTTCTTGGACGTTAGAGAGCATCTCTACCGGCTTTTCGAGGGGACCTGAATAAATGCGTTCCCTACGCAGCCCCTGTTTCCTTGTTGTAACGACGGCTGGCCTCTACAATCAGGGCTTAATAATCAAAATTAGGCCAAATACAATAACCGCCAGGGTGACAAACTCTATCACCATGCGGCGGTTCAAGGTATCAAGTAGGTGTTGGTATGCAATCCCACTACCGATATACAGACCCAATATTAGGACCGTTGCCGCTCCCCAAGGGGAGATGGGCCAGTAGCTCAAGATCCACGTCAGTTCTCCTTCTATCAATGCAATCGTACCGCCATAGATTAAGAGTACGGAAGATGACGTGCTACTGGCACTCAGGAGATCTAGACTCAGCAATCCACTCAACAACAGAATGGCAGGACTGCTGACCAGGGAGCGCTCTTGTGCACTCAACACAATGCCAAAGAGGGCAAAACCCAGCAAATAATCTGCCAGGTTCAGCAGCGTTCGGAAACTGGCATAGCTGGGATTATCAAGATAAAACACACCGTACGTGAGGTGAACCAGCAGTCCGATCAATAGACCGGTGAGGAGGAGGGTTCCCAGCCAAACGGGCCACGAAGAGGCACGCAACAGGAGTAAGGATGTAAAAAGCGCCCCTAAAAGGGGCGTAATCAGCGAAAAGAGGATGGGGCGTTCTTGGCTGTCCCGATGGGGAAGGGTTTGTACAAGGGCATAAGTGCCCGTGCCAACTACACTCATCATAAGCACGGGTAGCAGCCAATTGCCGTCCAATGTAAAGCCCAGCGGAGAGCCCAGAATCCGGCGAACACTCCAAGAAAACGTGGGCAGCTCTACGAAACGCAACAACGTTGCTCCTATGAGAGCAACGGCGAGCAAAATACTAAGCTGGTCTCGTTCCGCAGCGTGACTATCCTGCTGTGAGTACCCTAACATACCGCCATTTTAGCGGGAGCGTGGATTTTGTCAACTTTGTTCTTTCCCGGGTTTTCGAAGCAGAAATCCTAACCAGCATACCCTCTACGTGGGGGGTACACCCTGAATGATTTAATATCACTTCACTCGTTTCGAGCGGATTGCCAGATCCTGCCGCTCAAATCTCAGGCTAATTCGCTTTTCTTCTCAATCCTTGCTTTCAGGAAACCGCAGCTGATAAAAACAGTACATCACGCTGCCATACTTGCGTTGATCAAAAAGAACCAGATGTTCCGGCTTCAGATCTTCGAATTCGGTGGGGTGAATCTGCACGACGACCCAGCCGTCGTCTGTAAGCCAACCGGGGTTTCGGTCAAAGTGGAGCAGCGTTCGCTTCCACAACCCACGATATTGAGGCGGCGCTACATAAATGTAATGGAAGGGTTCCGGCGTATGCCGGAGAAACTCGAAGACATCAGCACGCACAACTTCCGCGTTGTCCTCTAACCCCGTGATTTTCAAGTTCTCGCGGATGGCGCGGAGCGGTGTGCGGCCTTTCTCCACGAAAACAACGCGCGCTGCCCCACGACTGAGCGCCTCAATGCCTACTTGCCCGGTGCCGGCGAAAAGATCGAGAAAATGCGCGTTCACGATGCTCTGTTGCAGAATATCGAAGAACGCCGTCTTGGCGCGCGCGGTTACCGGCCGGGTGCCGGGTCCCCGCACGGACTTGAGTCTGCGACCCTTGGCTTTTCCTGCGATCACGCGCATGCTCGCTTCCTTAACCTGTGTTAGTTTCGTCGAACGCCATCGGCGTCTCTGACTCAGGCGCGGGCTCGTCCTCCGCCAGTGCCGTTTCACCGTCTGCTTCCGCTGTTTCTTCTGTTTCTTCTGGTCGCAACTGCCTCGAGCGCGACGTGTCCCGGCCTCGTGAGAGGCTCAGACGGCTAAATCCGCCCAGCAGCAACCCCCAGAGCAGGCCCCACGTGCCCAAGGCCAACAGCCCCAATAGTTGAGCCAGAAGCTGATCCGTGTTCCCCCTGATCAGGCCGGCGACGCCCCTCGCGTCGGCGCCGACGCCGTTCCAGCCCGCGCCCCAGCGTCCATCAGCGAGGAAGGCCGTGCTAAGCACCCCCCACAGGCCACCGGTCAGCCCCAGGGCGACGGTCGCCGCGCTGTCCTTCCAGTGCAGCACCACGTCGACCAGATAGAGCAAAAGCGGGAAGATCAGCCCGGCGATAAGGCCGACGACCAGTGCGGCCCACGGCGGCAGAAAGGCCGCGCCCGCCAGCGCGGCCCCCCAGCCCGCTGCCAATCCCCGTGCGGCCATCAGCGGTTCGATCTCGCCCGTGACCAGCCAGGCGTAGAGTTGGGAGGTCAGCACGGCACCCGCCATGCTCACAAAGACGCTGATCGCGGCCCGGTTCCAGTCCAATGTTGCGCCGAAGGTGTGGAAAGGTGTCGAGAGTGCCCAACCGCTCCACCCAATGCCCAACAGGAGTGCACCCAGGTTGGCCAGCAGCGGGAAGTATGCCGCCGGTGGCGCCGGTTGTTCTTCGACAGGTTCACAGCGCTGCAAGAACAGCGCACCCGCAGCTATGGTTGCCGGCAACCACAGCACCACGCTGCTGCCACCGAAATCGACGAAACCGTGGCCCAGCTCCAGCGTCGCGCCCAATTGCGCAAGCCAGCCACCCCCCCAGACCCAGCAGGCCGCGATGGGCACCACTACGGCGCCCGCCAGCGCGCCGGCCGTCACCATCAGCCAGCGGCGCGTCTTCGCCAGCGCGAGGACCACCAGCAGCACGGCGGTGACCATCATGGGCAGATAAGCCAGGAACAACGAGAGTGCCGTCGGCGTGACCTCCTCTCCGGTGAGCGCGAAGCCTGCCAGCCCGATAAAGCCCCAACCCAATCCCTGGACCCGATCCAGCGGAGACCAGATGCGATCCAGGCCGACCAGCGCCGCATCGTCGGGTTTAAGCGCGTGCGCCCCGCCCAGGTGAAAGGCGTACCCCGTCAACCAGTAACCGATGATGGCCAACGCCAGCGCCAGCGCGACCAACGGCGTGATGCGGCGTGCTTTGCGGGGCGACAGACCGCCCCACGTCAAAAGTAAGATACCCACCGGAGTCAGGTATCCCCAGAGCCAGTTTGTTTGCATGAATTCTGCTCCTCGCTTCAATGAAATCGGCAATGCCCCTATAATCTTACCAGACTCAGGTTCCCAAGCAAATCGCTTCTTTCTAAAGAATGGCGATCCAGTTAATTCGCATAAAACTGAAGTAGCCGTTTAGGTTTGTGAGCATCCAGGTGCAACGCACTTACGGATTGAAACAAACCGCGCTACAAAGTTCTCCAAGCATAGTTTAGGCCCAGAGTCGTGAACTCCGGCGAAAGTGCGTCGCACCTCAGAAGATTAAACAGATGACTCACCTGAAAAAAGATTGTGCCTCACGCAAAGACGCAAAGGTCCCCAAGATTTTTAAGTTGCTTGTTATTTTTATGAACGAATAAGCCAACCTGGATCAATAGAATTTACCATCTTATGAATTTCCTTTGCATTTTTGGCGCCTCCGCGTGCGGTTGATGGTTATCTCAGTGGAGCCAACGGATACAAACTGCAAAGCGAGCGTAAGAACAAGATACTGTTTGGTGCTATAATTGTTCCAAACAGGTAGCGTGGGAGGCGGAGATGAGATTGAGACGGATGATAACGGTGAGTTTGATCCTGGTTGTGTTGGCAGGGTTCGACGTGAATTGGATGCGGGCAACGCCGGGCGAATTCCACGCGTTGGCCCCGGAACGCGTTTCCACGGATACGGACGTTAACTCGGCAACAGGCGAGGTTTCTCCGACAAAGATGTCCTCAGTGCAAACGCTACTGGAGATCGTGACGCAGACGTTGACGCTGCATAACACGGGCAGTCAGACCGTCACGCTGTATTTAGAGGAGCAACCTGGCCCGGCGTCTGCCACAGGGCTGACGGAGCTCGCGCCGCAATTCACAGGCATGGCGAATCTGGGTCCGCCCCAGGTCGAGCTGCAAGTGCTGGTCGAAGCGCGGGCCCTGGGCCAGACCGATTTCTGGATCTATCTTGCACCCCGGGCCGACCTCAGCCCGGCCTACGAGTTGGACTGGGAGGCACGGGGCCGCTTTGTCGTCGAGACGTTGCGTGACGTGGCGGCGCGAACACAGGCGCCCGTGCGCGCCTATCTCGACGGCGCCGGCATCGACTACGTATCCCACTGGATCGTCAACGCTATCTACGTGCGCGGCGGTGACCTCGCGGCCATCGAAGACCTGCAACACGTGGCGGGCGTCACGCAGATTTGGGCACCGCGTGTGCTCTCGATCCCGGAACCGGAGATGCGCCTCACGTCGCTCTCGGCGGTTCCCGCTTCAACAGATTGGAACCTGGACATTATCCAGGCGCCGGAAGCGTGGGCCCAGTTCACGCGTGGCGAAGGCGTCGTCGTGGCGAACATCGACACGGGCGTGCGCTACACGCACGAGGCCCTGGTGACGCAGTACCGGGGCAACCTGGGGAGCGGTCTCTACGATCACGACTACAACTGGTACGATCCGCAGAACCATGATCCCGCTCCGGCGGACGACAACGGTCATGGGACGCATACTATGGGTACCATCGTGGGCGACGACGGCGGCGCCCACCAGATCGGTGTGGCGCCGGGCGCGCAGTGGATCGCCGCCGACGGCTGCGACGGGTACGAGTGTCCCGACGCGGATATCATTGGCAGCGGCGAGTGGCTGCTGGCGCCCTGCCCGGTGGGCGTGACGCCCGGTAGCCCGGAATGCGAGCCGGATCTGCGACCGCACGTCGTCAACAACTCCTGGGGCGACTGTGAGCAGGAGACCACCGCGTTCTTCGAGGACGTTATCAATGCGTGGCGCGCGGCGGGCATCTTCACCGCCTTTGCCAACGGCAATGCCGGGAATTGCAGTTACAGCTCGGCTTTTTGCGGCAGTCTCGGCAACCCGGCGCGTCACTACCAGGCCGTGGGCGTCGGCGCGACGACCTCCGGCGACGCCATCGCCTCGTTCAGCCTCTGGGGGCCGACCGACGACGTGGATCCCGACCCCCGATGGCCTGAGTTCAACACCATCAAGCCGGATGTCTCCGCGCCCGGGGCCAGCGTCCGGTCCGCCTATCGCAGCAGCGATAGCGCCTACACCGGGATGAGCGGCACCAGCATGGCGACGCCTCACGTCTCCGGCGTCGCGGCGCTGATGCTTTCCGCCAATCCGGGGCTTATCGGACAGAACGACGCCCTGGAGGCGCTGCTGGAGACCTCGGCCGATCCCAAATCCTATGCCAGCGGCTGTGGCAACGAAGGGCCCGGCAACGTGCCCAACAACGCCTACGGCTGGGGGCGCATCAACGCGCTGCAGGCGGTGGAGGCCGCCCGCACCTGGGCCGATGTCTCGTGGCTTGCCACTGATCTCCTCACGGTGACACTCCCTGCGAGCGCGATCACCGAAGTAGACGTGCGCTTCGACGCTTCCATGGTGCCGACAGGCGTTTACACGGCGGCCCTGCACGTCATTGACACAGAAACCTCGACGACGTGGGCCACGGTGCCGGTGACTATGACGGTGGTCAGGGATCGCGTGGTCCGCGTGCCCTTTGCGTCGCAGGCAGAGTTGGAGACGTTGGCCTCGATGCTCGATATCTGGGAAGTTCACGCAGACGAAGGCTACGTTGTCGCCTACGCACGCTTTTGGGCCCAGCGATGGCTCCTGGCAGAAGGGTATACCTTCGAGCCGGAGCCCGATTTCCTCTTTGCGCCTACGACGGTGCCAGATTATCCCTGCTACCGCTCCATCAATGAGCTCTATGCGCAGCTCGATGCCTGGGTAGCCGATTATCCCAACCTGGTCACACTGCAGGAGATCGGGGATAGCTACGAGGACCGCCCACTCAAGGTGCTGCGACTGACCAGCCAAGCCACGGCAGGGCTGAAGCCACCGTTTCTCCTCATTGCAAATATCCACGGGCGCGAGCTTATCACCAACGAAGCTGCCATGGCTTTTGTCGAGCGTTTGCTGACGGGCTACGGTGTGGACGCTGACCTCACTTGGCTGCTGGACGAGCACGAGATCATCGTCCTGGTCAGCGCTAACCCCGACGGCCACGTAAAGAACGAGCCGGGGGACGTACCCTGGGCCTACTGGCGCAAGAACGCGCAGCCCTACGGCAGTTGCAGTTCGTCCAGCTACGGCGTTGATCTCAACCGCAACTTCGGGTTTGAATGGGGCGGCGTGGGTGCAGCCGCCAATCCGTGCTACGATACCTACCGCGGCCCCGCGCCTGATTCGGAGCCGGAGACGCAGGCGGTGCAGGCCTTCGCTCGCACGGTCTTCACTGAGACAGCACCCGGCGGCCTGGCCATCTCTCTGCACAGCTACGGTGATCTGGTGCTCTGGCCCTGGGGCTACACGACACTTGATGCGGGCAATGCCGTCACGCTGACCATGCTGGGTGAGAAGTTGGCGACGTTCAACGGCTACCGACCTCAACAGGCCAGCGATCTCTACCGGGCCAGCGGCACCGCCGACGACTGGTTCTACGGCGTCCTGGACGTTCCGGCGTACACTTTCGAGATCGGCTCCTTCGCCGATGGCTTCTACCCGCCCTGCGCGCGCTACGACGCGTTGATCGAGCCCAATTTGGACGCTTTTGTCTATGCCGCAAAGGTGGCCCGCGCACCTTACCAGACCTCCTTTGGGCCTGATGTTCGAGACATCACCGTGACGCTTGAGGACCCCGATCACCTGTGGATTGAGGCTGTGGTCGACGATGAGAAAAACGGTGGGCAGACCATCGCTTCGGCGGAGGTCTACGCGGACGTGCCGCCGTGGGATGGTGGCTCACCGGGGACGCTCTCCGCCTCCGACGGGGCCTTCGACGCCGTGACCGAGACGGTGAGCGGGCTGCTCTCCATCGCCGATGTGCCCGATGGGCGGCACCTGCTCTTTGTACGAGGCCAGGACGCCGACGGGATGTGGGGACCGGTCACGGCGATCTTCGCCGATCTGCCATTGGGGGCTGGCAGTCTTCGAGGGACCGTATATGACGTGATACGTGGCGCTACGCTCCCAGATGCCCTGATGACAGCGCAGGCGCCGCAAGCGATCTATACCACTACGACAGATGCCCTGGGGGATTACCTGTTCATCGTGCCCCCAGACGTATACACGGTGACGGCCTCGCATATTGGGTACTATCCGCTGAGCGCTACTGTCGTTACCTTGACGACGGGGCAGGTGCTTACGCAGGATTTCGCGCTAACACCACGGTCCTGGCGGCTGTATTTTCCGCTTTTTTTCGTTTCGGGGGGGGGCAGAGCAGCTGGGATGGCGCGTCGCGCTCTACCGTGTGTCGAGGGAACCGTCGGTTGTCTGCGGCCTGCGATCGAAAAATGCGTTCATCTGGAGCAAAAACTGAATCGAGAGGTTTGTTACGATACTGTTGCTGCCACCAGGCGGGTGGAAACCGCCCTGTCTCGCACCACCGCGACCGATGCAACAAGACGCTGTCTGTGAGCACAGCAACCGTTCAGGGGCGTCGCTTGGCTCGGCGGGAGGCCCCCGGCCATCCATCCCCGACGTCCTGTGGCACTACAGCGATGCCGTGACGCCCCGACCGCAGCGCGCACTCGTTCTCCACAACACTGCACACTCATGAAATCCGTCTACGAGAAGCTCGTATCCGCCCGGCAACAGGGGCAACGCGTTCACGTCACCCTCTCCGACGGCACGGCCTTGCCGAACTGTTCGGTGGCGGACATCGAGGGCACCACCTTCACGCTCACCGATGACGACGGAGATCGGCGGACGGTGCGCCGGTCGCAGCTTGCTCACGTGCACGTCATCTCGACGTAGGCGGCCCGCCTCTGTCTCGGGCTGCTAGAACGACACTGAGAGGCCGTTCCGGAGCGTCATGTCTAGATCTGCCACATTGGCCGGAGGGCGACTGTCGTAGTCGAGGTCGAAGGTGACCTCCAGGCTGACGCGTTCGGTGAGCGCGACCCCCAAGCGGGTCTCGTTCAGGACCCGCACGTCCGAGACGTTGTCAATGCGTGGCTGAACGTACACGGTGTGTCGGAGGTAGGTCGACGCGGACACCCGCAGGCGCAGATTCAGGTAGTTGCTCCATCGCACGCCCGAGGTCACCGCCGGGTGCGGGCCCAGGCCGCCGCGCTTCAGGTTCTCGTGCTCGTACATCGGCGTCGTGCCCTGAAAGATTCTGACGCGCTCGGCGTCGACGTAGCGGAGGCGTAGCCCGCCGCCGGCCAGCACGCGAAGCCGCAGGCGGGTAAAGCCGTCGTTTTCGAGCTGCGCAAACGTCTCGCCGACGAGCCAGGACTTAAGGCGGTGGTTGTAGCGCAGATGCCCGAAGCTCCGGTCGCGAAACGCCTTGCCGTCTTCCTCCCCGTAGCGCACCTCCCCCGTCAGGAACGTGTAGTGTCGGCCTGCGCGGTAGTCGAAGCGGAGGCGCGCGCCCAGTTCGAAGAGATCGGAGTTGCCGGACTGCAGTGCCACGTCGCCGCCGAGGGTCGTCTGGAAGCCATCGACGTCGAGCGCCCGCATCTTTTCGGTGTTCACCTGAGCGGCCGTTGGCGAGACCATGCCCAGGCTCAGGAGCGCAAGCAGAAGAAGGGTACGGAACAGCATGAAGAAACGGGCAGAAAGGGATACGGGGGGCGGTTGAACGGGCCACCGGAGGCCGAGGGCCTGCTAGCGAACGACGAGGGTCCCGGCCATCTCGTCGCCCCAGCGCCGCCCCTCGGGGTCGCTCAGGACGCGGTACGCCTCGTACAAGCCAATGCCAATCCCAACCAGCGCGACGAAGGGGATGAGCATCCAGCCCAGGATCGGGATGTAGACGAGGGTTCCCGTAAGCGCGCCGATGCTCCACATCCAGTTGCGCCGGATCGAGGTTTCCAGGTCCATCGGTCGTCCGTCGAGCCGCACCACGTCGATCCCCATCACGTGCTTGCCGATCGACCGTCCGTCCATAAACTCGACGCGGAGCCCGTCGCGAACCACGTAGTACGCCACGCCGGCCACGCCGCCGATGAGTGGGACGACGCTCAGTGCGGCTGCCACGAGACCGTCGATCAAGATGGCCAGGAGGCGAGTCGATCGGTCCGCGACCTCCCCATTTGACGCGCTGTCGTCAGACTCGGAGAAAAAATCGTCTCGATCCGAAGACGGAGAAGAGGGCGATGATCGGTCGTCGGAGGTGGACATGGTACGGGTGGATGGCAACCATAGTGTTCACATAACATCCACCAATACACGTCGGGAAGGGACACAAACGCAACCGGCGTGGGCGCGAGGCGAGGCGTTTTTACCTACGAACGAGGTGGATTTTACTCTGCGCACGTCCAGGCGTCGCTCCCGGGGTGCATGGTTTGCTGGTAGCCCTGGAGGCAGTCCATCACGGTCTGCTTCATGTCTGTCGTCAAATGCTCCCACTGGCGGACCACGTGCTGCGCGAATTCCAGCATCGGTGCATGAAACCGGACCGGACGATCGGCACGATTTTCCGTCCGCGGGGCGGTTGCGTGGCGCATCTCCTGAATCGACCGTTCCAGGTGGTTCGTGTGCTGCGCACCGGCGGGATGCTCGTCAATCCATGTTTGCAGCAGATCCAGGAGGTCTTCGCGGGTCGGTTCGGGGGAAGAAGGCATGAGGAGGCAATCACCGTCTGAGAAGGAGGGCACGAAGGATGAGGTCAGGACCGACGGTCGGGCGACCCTCGGTGCACGCGTTTAGAAAGCAAGAAGCAAGCCGCGTCCCTCTGTTCCCTACGAAGCGGGATCCGACCAGCGCACCACCGGCTCGGCCTGCCACTCGGTGCCGTTCCAGTATCGGAGTTCGCGAAGGTACCGCTGGAAGTAGTCGTGATCGGGAGCCCGGTCGATCCGGCCCGTCTCCAGCAGCCGCCGTGCCAGGCGGTCGTAGGCGTCGCTTGTCCCTACGCCCTGCGGCTCGAAGGCCTGGTTGAGATGAAGAACGATGAACGGGTGCGCCTGCCCTTCCTGCGGTTGCCCGTCGTAGATCCGGAGATTGAATCGCTCTTCCTCCGGGAACACCTTAAGATACCGGCACGAATTGCGCTTTTCCGTTTGGGTGCGATGAACGAGGGTCGGTGGGATGCGCAGGTAGGCCACCTCCGCGGCCTTCGGTAGCCCCTCTACCCCGTAATCGCCGCGGGTGGGAGCGTGTCCGTGCATGGATCGCGGGTCAAGAGCGAACAGAGTCGTCTGGTCGTATGCGTTGGAAGCACCGCAAACCAGGAGCTCCACAATCCCGTCGTCATTGAGGTCCTGCGCAGCGACGTCTTTAAGATGACCAGGGTGCACGTACCGGGCGAGCTCCTCCCCGGTCTGCGCGTCGAGCTTCCACAGCACCCCCGGAAAGTAGGGCCGGTGCACGGCTGTCAGGATGACTTCCGGTGTGCCGCTTGCGTCGAAGTCGCCGACGAGAAGATCACGTGCATCGAACTGACGGCCTACAACCTCGGGTTTGCGGGGAAACGACACGTCAAACGTCACGGAGCGCGACCAGAGGGGCTCGCTGGCTCCGACGGACTTGCAGCTGAGACGGGGGGTTGGAACTTGGCGGTCTGAATGACCCGGATAGTCGACCCAGCATACATCGTTCTGGCCGTCGCCGGTGACGTCGGCGAGGGCTTGCAGGTCGTGGTGGAGAGGCGAGGGGAGCCGGGTGCGACGCACCGCCTCCTCGCCGACCTCGATGCGCTCGACCTCCGTTCCGTTCGCGTTCAGGAGCACCATGTGGGCGCCTTCGAACGTGACGGAAACCGGATTGCGGTCGATCGGGCCCAGCCACATCCAGCCGATCACGGCCAGAAGCACAGCGATCACGGCGCCACTCGCCAGTGTGGACCGGTGATGGCGCACCCGCTGAAAGGCGTGCTGAATCCGACCGATTCGCACCCGACGCGTGACGCGCCGATCGTAGTACATGTCGGGGAACGACTCGATGCCCAGCACGCAGAGGTCGCCCTGCGGATAGTCGTCCAGGAGGCGGTCGCAGTGCGCGGCGGCCGGCCGTTCCTGGGCCGAAGGTACGACCAGCACCCGTGCCGGACTGAAGAAGGCGGTCTGTACCTTCAGGGGCAGAGAGTCTTCCGCGACGGGCGGTACCGTGCCGTCGGGGCGCACCCGTCCGGTGAGCAGAACGCCTTCCCGCGGTGCCGAGCGAACGCGCTCGCCCATCGCCCGAAGCACCTCGGCGTAGAAATGAGCGGCCACGGCCAGGTGGATGGAGGTGCCGGCGGCTTGGCTCTCGCTGCCCAGCAGGCTGATGCGTCCAGCCCACCGCGCCTCGGCGTTGGCCGGTGCGGTCTCGGCCAGAAGACGGCGGGCCGCCGCTACCGGGGCATCCAGTTGGCTCTGCTGGAGCGTAAGCAGCCCCGACCGGTAGCCCTCCACCGTGAAGTGATCCACGTCGCGCCGGTCGAGCAGGTCGACGCGCACGTCTAGGACGCCGCCGATCCGCGGCCGGTGCTGGAACGGGCCGCGCGTTCCCGGCTGCTCGACGACAGGAGCCGCGCCCGGCCCAAAGGGGTCGCCCCATGCGGCGTCGATCGCTTCGAGGCGTTCGGCCGTGGAAGCACGACCCCGGTCGATTGCCTCGCGGAGACGATCGCGGGGCGAAGCCCCTTCGAGACTGCCGAGGGCTTCTGCGGGACGGACCTCGTCGTGGGTCCAGGTCTCGAGGGCCCGATCGAGAGCCCCGGCATAGGCAAACAGACGGGCCGCGCCTCGGCGAATCTGCAGTTCGGCGGCCCGCCAGTCGTCGCCCAGATCGGGACAACGTGTGCCAAAGTGCTGGAGGGCATCAGCCAGTGCGGCGAGGGGGGCGGGGCGCCAGCCCACCGGTGCGTAGCGCTCTGCAGTGTTGGCCAGCGTCGGCTCCAGATCAAGAAGATACGCTTCCACGCCTGGATAGTCGCGTGGGCAGCGCCACAGAAACTGGGCCATCTGCGCCAGATGCCAGGCGGCAGTGGCACGCCGCTCCAGATTCTGACACAGATGGCGGTAGTGCTGCTCGAGCTGACCCGGGTTCAGCGTGCCGAGGTCCTCAATCTGTCGCGGATCGAAGTGAGGAGGCGTCCACCACATCGGGAGATCCGTCCGTTCGGAGAAGGGGCGGGACGGCGTGCGGAGGCACGCCTGCCGGAGGGGTTGGTCTGTCGTGGCCGTCAGGCATACAGCCGGACGGTGTAGCTCGGGGCGGGGAGGCGACCGTGGAGGCGGCCCCGACCCGCATCCAGCGCAACAACGAGGCAATCGGCGCCGTCCGCCGACTCGGCGGCAAGCACGACGTACTGCAGGTCGGCGGCCTCGGCAGGATGCATCGCAGAGCGAATCTGGAGGACCGCGCCGCGACGTCGAAAACGCAGCGAATGGCCGGTCTCAAGTGTGCACAGGTGCCCCTCGTCCGGTAGATCGCGCAGACGGGAGCCACGAAGGGAGGCGGCCGCCAGCATCCGATGCACGCGGGCTGATCGGAGGGCGCCCGTGTCGGTGCTGGCAAGCTGCGGCACAGTGGCCCGGCCTTCGGGCCCAACTGGCACCTGCAGGTCCGCCTCTGGAAAGGTAATGAGCGCGTGGGCCCACGTCTCCATGTCGCCGGTGATTACGTAGAGACGCCCTTCGCCGGTGCCGCGATGGCGAAGCACGCGGACTAGAACGTCGTCGCCGCGGGCGGTCAGGGCCGTGATCGTCTCGAAGCGAGCGGCTGCCGGCGCCTCGGCGGCAAGCACCGTGGGACCAGAGCTCGACACCGCCGGCCGTGCGTGGAGCTCCAGCACATTCGGGGGCGAGAACAGCGTATCCACGAAGGCACCGACGCGGTCGTCGATATCATCTTCGCGCGCCAGGTCGTCATAAAAGGTGCGCAGCGTGTCGCACCAAGCCTGCGCGGCGGGGTCGGTGCGCAGCAGCGAGGCAACGCGGCGCCGCTCCGAGCGGGTCAACGATCCGGGATCGAGGACGTAGCGCTCGATATGATGGGCACTCTCGGGTGTCATGAGAAGCGAGCGGTAACGAGCGGTGCAAGACGCGGAGGCAGGGTCAGCATGTGAGAACCTGTTTTGATTTTGGATTGGATGGCGGGAGCGAGCAACGACGTGGCGAAAATCGGTCCTCGATCGCGGTTCGCAGCAGCGCTACGGGCCAAGATTGGGGGCGATTTGCACCCAGGGATTGACCTGCGACCCCAGCCCATCGGGGCCGCTCGCAGCCCGGAGGCAGGAATGAAAACGGGTTCTTCATCTATCCCGATGTCCTTTCCGTTCCCGTGTCGTGCTGAACGTTGTTTCCGGATGAATGCTCCTCGAACGCGGTGTTTGGCGGAAGGGCGGCCGACGGGGGGTCCGACGAAGGCACGCCGCGTTCCCAGGCCGCACGAACGCGCTCGGTGAAGTCGGATCGCGTTTGGCGAACCAGGAGCGCTACGGGCCAAGATTGGGGGCGATTTGCACCCAGGGATTGACCTGCGACCCCAGCCCGTCGGGGCCGCTCGCAGCCCGGAGGCAGGAATGAAAACGGGTTCTTCATCTATCCCGATGTCCTTCCCGTTCCGGTGTCGTGCTGAACGTTGTTTCTGGACGAATGCTCCTCGAACGCGCTGTTTGGCGGAAGGGCGGCCGATGGGGGGTCCGACGAAGGCACGCCGCGTTCCCAGGCCGCACGAACGCGCTCGGTGAAGTCGGATCGCGTTTGGCGAACCAGGTACTCGAAGCGGCTCCGATGCGTTGCGCGGTACGCATCGCGCGAAAGACCGCGGAGATGCTCCGCCAGCGCCTCGTGCTGGGTAAGCCACAGACGTCCTTCCGGAATCAACTGGGCGCGCAGGTACGTCTCGATTGCGGCAAAGTACGTGCGGTAGGTCTCGGCGGAGAAGGACGGGCCGACGTAGCTGGCCCGCTTGGCGGTCTTGACGGCCTGGACGCTCTCCCGGAGAAACTGCTTCAACTCGTCGGCCCGGAAGCGGTCGTCCGCGGCGTGCACCACCTCGGGATCCGACCGAGCGGCGTCCCCGACGCGTACCGTGGCGCCCCGAATGGCCTGCGCCAGCCGCGAAACCGGGTACCAGGACGGGTGGGACGGCGTCTCATTCAAGATGGCGGCGGCCGCACGCACCAGGTCGCGCGTGCAGGTGCTCTCGGCGACGTGGGGAGCCAGTGCAGCCTCCAGGCGCTCGGCCGGCAGAGGGTGCCCGGCCGGCTCCTGTGTCGCGCCGCCGACCATCAGAAAAAGCCGTCCCTGGTGCCGACGCAGCGTGCAGGTGTCCAGCCCCCGGGCGGTCCGCTTCACGGTGCGAATGATACGGCCCAGCGACGGGTCGGCCGCCCGGTAGCACTCGAAGAGCCGATCGCCCACCGCGCTAAAGACCAGCCGCCGGAGTGCCCCGATGGCTTCCGCCTCATTGGACGACGCCAGCTCCACGTCCTCGAAATAGTGCTGCAGCGCCGGGAAGCGGCCCGCGCCGTCGCGCTCGAAGAGGTCGGCGATGCCATCGAAGGCCAGGTCGTCCAGGCTACAGGCCAGCAGGCGGCGGTCCAGATTGCCCGCGCGCTGGCGCGTGCGCAGGTACGCCCGAGCCATTTGGTGGCAGGCCGCCACGACCGTCCGCGTTGCCGAACGCGTCGGCTGCTCGGAGATCACGATGGAAAGAGCACGGCGCAAGGGGAGGAGGGAAGAGGCCATCCGACGTCGCAGGGGGACCGACGTAAAACAAGGAACGGTAGAATATTCTATTTACAAAACATATGCGGATATACGCAAAAAGTGGACCGGCTTTGATGAAGGGGTAAGGGGTGCAGGCCCGCGACGCGGCGGAGAGAATCCTCTCTACGCCGCGCCGAAGCCCCAAAAATATGCCCGGCCCCCCACCAGAGGCCGGGCAGTGTGCAGAATTGCAGCATCTAGAAATGCATCGTTGGATCCTCCCCAGTCTCCTTCCGTGCTGAAAATCGGAGGCGCGAAGTCCCTGTCTTCACGCTCCATTCATCCGTCCGCGGCGGAAGCCCGAGAGGAACGGGGGGCGCCGTCAATGGGATGAGCTCCGCGCTTTTCCGGCATCAGTCAACACCGTGCTCCGGAGGTCCAGCGCGCCGTCCCCGTGAAACGCAGACGCACAATCCTGCGTGTTGCTACTCCTGTCTGGAGGCCTCGCGTTCTATCGGCGTCTTTTCCCCCAACCCATGACCCAACCGGAGTACATTGCCGCGCTGCTCTCAATCATCGTCGGCCTCGGCGTGACCGACCTCGCCCAGAGCGTCCGAGAGCTCGTCCGGCCCCAGCGGACCGTCGACTGGCACTGGCTCCCGCTTCTCTGGGCGGCCACCACGCTGCTGCTCTCGATCCAGCTGTGGTGGAACTCGTTTTCGTACGTGAAGGAGGCGACCTCGGTCTTCTTCCTCCCGTTTCTGGGCGCGTTTCTGTTTCTGTACCTGACGTGCGCGTTTGCGCTTCCGGACCCCGAGTGGGAGAGGCCGCGACGACAGGCCGCGTCCGGCAGAGATGCCAGCAATCCGCCCCCGCTGGACCTGGAGGCCTTCTACTTTTCCGATACGCACCGGCGGTGGTACTTCGGAATCTTCATTGCCTTTCTTGTCGCGAGCCAGATCGGAGGCCAGACGGCCCGGGCGGTCGGGGAAGGATATGGAGTCAACGAACGAGAAATCATGACCAACGCAGTGATGGTGTTGCTTGCCGGAACGCTGATCTGGACGGACCGATGGTGGGTCCACGCGCCGCTCTCGATGATCATTTTTCTAGGAATCGCATGGTCCACGCTGCAGGCGATTCTATAGCGAGACCTGCTTGCACTGAGCGGAGCACCCGTCGCTGAAGGACTCCGATTCGAGCCGGCCGAAATCGGGCGATCACGAGCAGGCGGTCAGCGCCGGGAAGCCTTCGAGCAAAATGGGCGACCAGGTCCCTGATGTGCCTCCGACACAGTCGTCGGTGACAACAGCGTCTTCGGCCGGCACGTCTGGAGGGGCGGCCGCGGTGGAACGCGCCCGATTGCCGGGATCTGCCGGCCGTGATAAGGTCGGGTCTCCGAAGTCGTCTCGTCTTGCCGTGAATCTACGGCGCAAGGCACCGGTTCGGGAGAGAGGACACAAGACCTCACGGTTGACGAAGCACCAAGTGCAGTCAGCCCGACTCATCGCTGGGGACGGGGGGCATCCCGCGTGGCCGTGATGGGTACAGGCTCGTTTTTACACCCTGCGGTCGTGTGCACCGCAAGGGCATGACCGCCGGCCCTCGCTGCGCTCGGCGGGATCGAGCCAAAAATGAACATGAACGCACGTAAATAAGCATCAATGTTGGGGGTCGACGGGCGATAACCCCCAACTCCACGGTTGATCGCACTTCGAGCGGCTCACCGATTCTACACACCGGCTCCTGCGTCATGCGTCCCACCCACGTTCTCGAAACCAGTTTGTACGCCTCGGATCTGGAGGCGGCCCGATATTTCTACGGGACCGTCTTGGACTTGCCCGTCGTGTTCGACGAGCCGGAGCGCCACCTTTCGTTTCGGTGCGGTCGCGGCATCGTGCACGTGTTCATCGCAGCGGTGACGCGCGAAACCGAATCGCTGCCCGCCCATGGCGCCGACGGGGCCGCCCATGCCGCCTTCGCCGTCCCCTACGGCCAGATGGAGGCCTGGCGGGCGCGCTTCGCCGAGTACGACATCCCCATCGAAGACACCGCCTCCTGGCGGCATCACGAGCGCGCCGTGTCGCTGTACGTTCGCGACCCTGCCGGGAACAGCATCGAACTTGGGACGCCCGAACTGTGGGGACTGGACGCAGAGGCCCGCGACGACGCCGTCCGACGCATCCGCCCCCCTGCGCCGGTGGACGTTGAGGAGGAGCGCCCGATGGCGCGGTTTGAGAGCTGTACGCTGGAGCCGCTTTGCGAGCTGCAAGTTCCGCTCATCCTCCCGCTCGTGGCACGCTATCTCCGCTCGCACACCACCGGCTTCGCGAATAAAGACCGCGACGACCAGGAGGCGTTGGTGCGCAGCCTTCTCAAAGAAGACCGCGGCCTGAAACGCTCGCTCGTGGGGATGATCGCCGGGCACTTTACCGAAGAAGAGTTCGCGTTCTACCTTGATCATCGACGCGAGGTGCAGCAGCGGCTCGTAGCGCTCCTCACAACGCGGGTGCTCGACCAGGTGGAGACGGCGGTTGCCCACATGTAATCGCCCTCCATGTCATGCAATCGCCCTGCATGTCGTCCATCCCAGCATCGCCGTTCCTGGCGCCGTCCCGTTCGGCTCAACGCCCGTCGAGAGACACATTTTCTTCGGGATGGACCGATTCTTCGGGACGGACCGAGCTCTGCATGGGCCTGATCTGCAATCGGCACCCGTACTCTATCGAGACGAGGCCGCCGGGGGGCCGACATGTAATCTGCGCGCCCGACGTACACTTGTGCCTGGTCATCTCCGGACGTGAAGAGCGTCGGAAGTCTGTGGGCCAACCTTGAATCGGTTGTGTCCGCTTTCCCATTTTTACTCTGTCTAAATAAGAATAGAACACTTTGCCCAAGTGCTACTCCCTCAAATCCAACCTACACGCGCCATGAACCGGATAACCTCCACCGTTCTCTTGCTGCTTGTGGTGCTGTGCGTTCCGGCGCACGCCCAGGAAATGATTATTGGCGAGGCGGCCATCGAGCCCGGCATCCAGCTCGTGTTTGAGGGCGCTCCGAAAGATGACGTGACGCCCCACGACCAGAACCTCGCCGAAAACAAAACCGATGTGCATCTGGAGGTGCTCACGACCTGGACGACCGATGAGAGCGTGGAGGTGCCTGAAGGCGTGAAGCGCGGCGGGTTCGTCGCTTACCTGCACTTCTTTGCCACCATCACCAACGAAGAGACCGGCGCGACCGAAACCGTCACGCTCATCCCGCACGTCACGCTCGGTGACGCGATGCACTATGCCCGAAACGTGTCGCTGCCCGGCAGCCCGACCGATGCCTACACCGTGACGTTCGACGTGCGTCCGCCCGAGGAGACCGAGCTGGCGTTCCACAAAAGCTGGCGCGACGCGCATGGCACGCCGCTCTTTGAGGCGCAGTCCTTCACGTACGAGGGACTCGACTTCGAAGAGATGGCGGCGGCGACGCGACGGTAATCGGCGTCTCTTCTCGCCTCCGCACGATGATTGCAGCCCATTTTCGGCAGGTTATAAAAGAGCCCGTGGGTGATCCACGCCCCATCGTACGTGTGTGCGCCCTCTTTTCCATCCTTGCCGCCATTGGAGGGATGGGCGGGCCGTCGGCGGTTGCGCAGACAGCCGCACTCACCGGGACCGTTGTCGATGAAGGCGGGCGCCCCCTTCCCGGGGCCAACGTGGTGGTGATGAAGGGAGACCGCACGGATGGGACTTCGACCGACGCCGACGGCCAGTTCGAATTGGCCGATCTTCCTCCCGGCCCGGTTCAGGTGACCGCGCGGTTCGTCGGGTATCAGGCGGAGGAGAAAACCATTGTGCTGGAAGCGGGCCGCACCCGCACTCTCCGCTTTGTGTTGCAGCCTGCCTTGGTGGAGATTGAAGAGGTCGTCGTCACTGCCCAGAACCGCCGTCAGCGCCTGTCGAAAGTTCCCATATCCGTGACGGCGCTCACCGCGGCCGACCTGCAGGAGAACCGAGTGTCGACCGTAGAGGATTACGCGGCGCTCACGCCCAACCTCACGTTTGCCAGCACCGGGCGGCGCTCTGAATCCGACATCACCATTCGGGGAGTGAGCAACCTCGGCGGCCAAAATAACGCGTACGGCGTGTATGTGGATGGCCTCAACGTGACGCCGTCGTCCTCGGACATCGCCATCAACCCGGAGCTTCTCGACATCGAGCGCATCGAGGTTCTTCGCGGACCGCAGGGCACGCACTTCGGGCGAAACGCCATTGCCGGTGCGGTAAGCATCACGACGAAAAAGCCGCAGGATCGGCTTGCCGTCAGAGGGGAGGGAACCGTCGAACGATTCGGCACCCAGAAGGGAAGCGGCATGGTGAACCTTCCGCTGACCGACGGGCTTGCGCTTCGGACGAGTGGGTTTTACGAACGGTCGGACGGATTCATCGACGACATCGGTCCGGCAGACAACACCAATAGCCGAGAGGAGTGGGGCATCCGCAGCGCGGTGCGATACCAACCGCTCTCGAACCTGACGGTTGATGCCTCGGTGTCTCACGGCGTGTTCGACCAAGGCTACCGTACCATGGTGCCGTCCGCGTCGGTCAACCCGGCGCTCGAGTCGATCCTCGAAGCGCTCGGCGCGCCGGGCGGCATTCGGGAGGGGCAAGGTGCATTTCCCGAGAACGAATCAACCATCAGCACCGATGCAGACTTCCATTCCGATCTGTCAACGACCACGGTATCGGGGCAGGCCGAGGTTCAGTTCGATGCCGTTTCGATCATCGCACAGACCGGCTGGATTGAGAGCTCGTCGGCCACGCTGGGCGAGACAGACAACACAGCCCAAGACATTATCACGGGCGATGTGGAGGAAACCCTGAACGCTCTGAGCCAAGAAGTGCGCGTGCAGTCGAACGGCGACGGCACGGTAAACTGGCTCGTGGGGGCCACGTACGCCGACGATGAAACCCAATTCTTGATCGACCGATTTTTCGGTCGCGACTTTCCGCTGGCTCCGTTCCTTCCGTCCTCGCCGCCGTTCCAATTCGACCAGACGCGGACGCGCCGCGTGACTGAGTCCGTCGGCGTCTTCGGCGAGGTGGGGCGGCGGTTCTGGAACGATCGGGTCGATGTGCTGCTGGGCGTTCGCTACACCTACGACGACGTGCGCAGCGAAACCGACGGCGAGATGTTTTCCCTTTCCACAGATCCCGATGATCCAGCGTTTCCGGGGAGATTCGTCGAGCGGTCCAACAGCGGGTCGGTGTCCTTTCAGGACGTCTCGCCGCGCATTGCTCTCACCTACCGCCTGCATGAATCGGCCCATGTGTTCGCGACCGTGGCTCGCGGCTACAAGGCGGGCGGCTTCAAGGAGAATCAGGTGCAGGGCGACCCGACGTTCGACGAGGAAACGCTCTGGAATTACGAGTTGGGGCTGAAAAGCACGGTCTGGAACCGGCGGCTGCGGCTCGACGCAAGCGTCTTCTACATGGACTGGTCGGACCTGCAGGTCAACTCGGTCGACGTGTCGACCGGCACTCCGGTTTTTGAGACGCAGAATGCGGCCGAAGCCAGCAGCTTCGGCGCCGAGCTGGAGGTTCGCGCCCGGCCGTTCGATGCGTTCGAGGTTGGAGGGAGCCTGGGCGCGCTCGACGCGACCTTTGATTCGTTCCCATCGGCCAATGTGGAAGGGGAAGAGCGCGACCTGTCCGGAGAACCGCTTCCGCGCGCGCCGACCTGGACGGCCAGTGGCTTCGCCCGGTACGAGCACCCCTTCGGCGACCGCGTCCGTGGCTTCGTTCGCGGTGCCGTCACCTACACGGGCGAGCGGTATGAAGACATCGCCGCGCGGGAGCCGTTTCGGGTGCCCGGCTATGTTGTCGTCGATGCCTCGCTCGGCGTCGAGACCAACTGGGCCCGCCTGCAGATCTACGCAGAGAATGCTCTCGACAACGAGCACTTCGTTGGCATCCGTGCGTCCTCGCTGTCGCTGAGTGGCCTTCAAGTGTCGCCGCGCCCCCGTCTTTTCGGGGTCGAACTGGCCGTCACGCCCTTCTAACGACTTTCGTTCTCACGACCTCCATTTTCACGACCTCCGCTGTTTACAACCTCTGTTTTCAGCTGCAGTGGACCCGTTTTCTTTGATTTTATCCCCCAAGACGATGAACTCGCGACTCGTACCTGCACTCCCTCCTGCTCTTCTGCTTGCCCTTGTTTTCGCTGTCGCCCTTCCGCTGACGGGATGTGACAGCAACGGAAGCGACGATGAACCGGTTACGGCTCAGATCCGCTTCATGCATGCTTCGGCCGATGCCGGAGCCCTCACCATTCTGGCTGGTAGTGAAGAGGTGATCACCGACGTCTCCTTCAACCGCCGCCCCAACGTCAACCCCACCGTGACGAGACGGTTGGACGTGCCCATTGAAGGACCCATTGAGGTGCGAAACGATGCGGGTGACCTTCTTGCCACCATTGACGGAGCACAATTTGAGGCCGACGAGCCGTTCCTCGTCATCGTGGCAGGAGGCATTGCAGCCGGCGAGCAAACGGGGCGCGACACGCCGCAGGCGTTCGTTCTTCGCGACGACCTGCCCGAAATCGCGAGCGACGAGGTCGGACTCCGCCTCGTGCACGCCGCAGCGGGGGCACCCGGCATTGACGTGTTCTGGGTCCCGCCCGGACAGGAGCCGAGCTCAGACAACGCGCTTGCCTCTGAGGTCCCCTTTTCGGAGACCCTTCCTGCGTCTCCGCGTGGAGACTTCGAGGTCCTCCCGGTGCCTGCAGAGGGACGAGTCCTGACGGTACCAACAGGGGCTGGGCCGTTGCAGCTTCCGATTGGCACGCAGGGGGGAGGATCCCTGTCGCCGGGTCGGATCGTCACGGCCGTCGCCATCGACACGGAGCCGGGGGCCGGCTTTCCGGTCGCAGCGTTAATCCAGGTCGATTAGCGCGGGACCCCGGCTGCAATTCCTCTCTCTGACTCGGGATCCACTGCGGGCAGGCTCGCATTGAGCCTGCAGATGAATTGACCCCCCAACGCCATGAATGGGCTCGGGAACTGGCGCAAAACACTGTTCCGCCTGCACGGCTGGATCGGGCTCAACCTCGGGCTGCTGCTCTTTGTGATCTGCCTGTCAGGCACGGTCGCGACGCTCTCGTACGAGATCGACCGCTGGATCGACCCGGCCCAGCAGGTGGAGCCGCAGGATGCGCCCATAGACTGGACCTCCATGCACGCCTCCGTCGCCGACGCTTTTCCCGACGGACAGAACCTGGGCATCTATGCCCCTGGATCGGCCTACATGGCCATGCGCGAGGGCACGGCTGCCGTGGCGTACGTGGCCGTGCCCAACGGACAGACGCGCAAGGTATACCTCAATCCGTACACCGGCGAGCTGCAGGGCCACACCAGCTTCTTCAACACGCAGCGCTTCTTCCGCACCTTCCACCGCCGGCTGTTCGACGGAAACCGGGGCATCGCGCTCGTCACGCTGATGGGGCTGCCGCTCCTGATCTCGGCCCTTGCGGGCTGGCTCTTCCACAAAGGCTGGCTCAAGCAGATGCTCACGCTCCGGTGGAGCCGAGGGCCGCGTCTGCGGTGGTCGGACCTGCACAAAGCCACGGGCATCTGGGGGCTTCTCTTCACGCTGCTCATCGCGCTGACGAGCATTTTCTACCTGGTGGAGGTCGGGTTTCTGGCTGCCGATGAGTACGAGACGCTTCTGCCCGAACCGCTGCCGCAAGTCGACGAGGCCACGCTGCCGGATTTGGGTCCACAGCCCGAACTCTTGCCGGCCAACGCGTACGTCCGCGCCGCCAAAGAGGCGCTGCCCGGTCTCACGGTGCACTCCGTACGCATGCCCCATTCGCCGGGCGACGCCGTGTACGTCGATGGCCAGGCCGGCACCCCGCTCACGCGCGATCGCGCCGACAAGGTGCACCTGCACCCGTTCACCGGCGAGGTGCTGGGCGTGCAGCAGACCCGCGATCTGGGCCCAGTGCCCTTCATCACCGACGCCGTCGACCCGCTGCACTTTGGCTACTTCGGCGGATTCTGGACCAAAGTGCTGTGGTGCGGCTTCGGACTGATGCTGTCGTTCTCCATCCTTTCGGGTACGTACCTGTGGGTCGTGCGCTCGCAGCCTCGCCAGCGGCGTCCAGCGTCCGCACAAACCAATGAAACCACTGCGAGCGACGGTCTCGGACCCGTGCCGATGCTCCGTGGAGCGATCGTCGCCACCGCTATCACACTGGCCTACTTTGCAGTCGTCGGCATCGGCACCGTCACCGGCATTCAAGACCGGGCACCGCAACACGGCCCGGAAGTGGCCGTCGCGACCGTTCACCCAGGACCGTTTCAGGTGGATGTGCGGTGCCAGGCGCCCTGTCGAGCAGCAGACGCAGCAACCCTCACAGCACGGTTTCGCGGGGCCGGGCTGCCCAACCTGCGCGACGTGTCCGTGCTTGGCCCAGACGGCATCGTCACCGGTATGGAGGGAGCCGCTCGCGCGCCGCGCGCCGAGATTACCGCCGCCCCCGGCGATGTGCTGCGCCTCCGTCTCACGACGCGGGACAACCAGGTTTACACGGCTGAGTTCGAAGTCCCCGCCGTTCACGAAGCCGCGCCCCCCGCATCCCCCTGGCCCGACACTCCGAGCGGAGTGTGGTGGGTGGTGGGCACGTTCATTGTGGTTACGATGGGGTGCATCGTGGCCTGGCTGTGGATGGTCGTTCGCGCCTTTCAGGCCAAGCGTCGGAAGGAGATCGTGAAGGCGCACCGGCAGGACACCGGGCTCCCCGAAGGTGCCACGCTGCCGCCTGGGGCGACGCTGCCGCCGGACAGATCGTCGTAGCAGAAAACAAAGCGCACAAAAACACCATGGGCGCCGGGAGCCTCCGCAAGTCAGCCGGAGGGACTGCGCCAGGAGGGGCTGCGGAGAGAACGAGCTTGGTTGCGCAACACCACGTCGAACATTCTCCTCTCACGCAGCCCTTGGGCGACGAGGGAATCCGTCCCTGCGTGGCCTCGGGAGCGGCACGGAGCCCCTCCCGACCGTCGATGCGCTCAAGGGCCATCGTCTGCGTGACAACGTCCCCTGAAGACGGGCTCCTCCCGGAGTCGGGGTTGTACTACACCTACTGCACCGCAGTGCGATTTGAGCGCAGGAGTTGCCACCCCTCCAGCAGTTGGGCCACGCCCCACGCCTGGGCCGGGGCGCCGCGCGGGCGTGGCGCCTGGGCCGGGGCGCCGCGCGGGCGGAACGGCGCGTCGCCATCGAAAATCTCGCTGATGCTGCCCACGACACCGTCCTCACCGAGATGTCGGCGCAGCGGCGCGAGGAACGACCGCGCCGTCTCGGCATCGCCGTACACACGGAGATGCGCTTTCACGAACGGGCCGAGCAGCCAGCTCCACACGGTGCCCTGATGGTAGGCGGCGTCCCGGTCGTGGGGCGAGCCGCCATACGTGCCGAGGTAGTCCGGGTGGCCCGGCGCCAGGCTGCGGAGACCGTGTGGGGTGGCGAGCGCCGCGCTGCAGGCGTCCAC
>DAOTUH010000090.1:0-4432 GCA_034437255.1 Anaerolineae bacterium | reverse complement strand
ATGTAGGCTCAAGCAAGACTTTACGTTCCGGGTGGTGAGATTTCTCGACTCCCTTTGGTCGCTCGAAATGACGGTTAGTGGCAGGTGGGGTTAATCGTACCAATCCTGGCTCAGATCCCGCCATTCCGGTCTTCTGCTTATGCTCCCACATACGGCGAATTAGGTTGTTTGTTGGTCATGCCAATGTAGAGCGTGCCCGATTTGTTCGTCAGGATGTAAACGTATCCGCCCTTCTTCATGCTGGATCCTTTCACACAAACACCGCTGCTTCCCCGTCATCCCGAGCGAGTGCAGCGAGTCGAGGGATCTCCCCCTCTCGCTTTCAGATCATGGTCGAATACAAAGTCAACCAAGGATGGGCAAACGAAGCAGTTCCAGGGTGGCTCAAACGCCATAGGCAGCTTCCAATCATGTTTTCCTCCCGCATCAACCCCAACTTCGTTTGCCTTGCTTTCGTCTACGCAGTTTCTACGGTACGGAGGGCGTTTTCACCAGCGGACTCGCTTCGAAATCCCAGGATTTGTACTCCAGGCAGGGAGATTCCTCGACTTCGTGCCAAAAAACGGCACTTCGCTCGGAATGACGTAATAGATAGACTGAGTTTTCTTCACACAAGCTTTGTCATAGTGATAGATAGCTAGACCGTTCCTCATCCACGCTTGGCCGCCTCAATCAGATACTTTCGTGCCTCGAAGGCCAGCGCCCCCTCGCGCTGCAGGCGCGCGTGCAGACGCAGCAGGTCGTCGGTATGCGTCGCCACCGAGAAGCCCGGCACCAGCCAGGGGACCGCTTTCAGGTAGTAGACGACCGCCCCCACGTCGTGAAAGGTCAACGCGCCCTGCCACGATTCCACGGTCCTGATCTCCAATCCCGCCGCCTCCAACCGGGGCACGTCGGTTTTCGGCGTGTCGTCGGGCCATGGAGGCTCGGCGCCAAAAGCGGCCAACAGATCCTGCGCCCACAGGCCGTGAATCTGCTGCGTCAAGAAAACGCCGCCGGGCGCCAGCACCCGGGCCACCTCGGCGCCGTTCAGCCCGGCGTGCCGATTCAAGATCAGGTCGAACTCGCCGTCGTCAAAGGGCATCCGGCCCTCCCGCGTCAACGAGACGCGGATGACCTCCACGCCCAGCGGCCCCAGGCGCTCCCCGGCCAGCGTCACGTTGGGGGCATAGCCCTCAGTGACCACCACGTTTTCCGGCCAATGCTCCTGCAGCGATAGCAACCGCTCCCCGCCGCCGGTGCCCATATCTAACACGGCGGAGGCGCGCTGCATCAACGCGGCGGCGCGCCCCAGATACGACCACGGCAGCTGCTCTTCGTCCATCCTGCCCTCCAGGTAGGAGAAATCCCAGCCGGTGAAGGGTTGTTCTTCCTCACGTCTCCAGGCGTCAATGAGGTCTTGGTGATCCATCACGTCCTCATCATAGTGCCCTTTTATGATCGTCTGGCATGCCATCTACTGAAGCAAATAATGAGAATTCGAGGACAAGGCCATTTATCTTCTTCACTGTTCCATAAAGCGTTGGGTAAAACAATCTAATACCCACTCTGTGAAGAACATTGCTGACTTTTACCAAAAACCACCTTATGATCACTAATGCAAAAATGAAAAATCGTATCCACAATTTCATAAATGGTACTGCTATCTTCGCAAAGTGTTGTGCATCCTTGCGAATAAGTCCCCAATATACCATTACAACTATTAAATATAGAGAAATCCCTAAAAGAAAGATACCCGCCCAAACGAGGATTTGACTACCGACTAGTTTTAATCGAAGTGAAATGGGAGCTTTCCAGAAGAATAAACCAAACTCTCGAAGAGCACCTAGATAGTCTCCAAACTTCCACCGAAGAGCAGACAGATACTTGTGAGATGAATATGCGGTCGCCGACAAACGCAAAGCAATTTCGGCTTCCTTTATAGCGGCCTGCAACTCACCCATCTCATCGTAAGCAGAAGCTAGATTGCTGTGCAAAATGTGGTTACTAGGTTCCAAATCAGTAGCCACTTGAAACTCTTGGACTGCCTGCGGATAATCCTCCAATTTCAAGTAAACCATCCCAAGTGCATTATGAGCACTCGCATTGTTCGAACTATTAGCTACTAGCTTCTTGCATTCAGCAAGATAACCCTCGCTTTCGTCATCTTCTTCCATGGTTAGAATAATGCCCGCCAAACTACAATGATATACAGGATCATCAGGGTTTATACGCACAGCTTCTTCATACTCAGCTCGAGCCAACTCAAACTTACCCTGCACCTCATAAGCAAGGCCTAAGTTTGAGTGAGCAATATCAGAATCGGGATTGATGTCCAATGCTATATTGTATTCTTTTATGGCTTTGCGCAGGTTTCTGGTCTCAGCGTAGATCAATCCTAGCAAATTGTGTGTCAGGGCGTGATCTGATTCTAGCTCCAATACTTTCTTACAATCTTCTTTTGCCTCCTGTAATCTTCCAAGTTGATAATACAAGCTAGCTCGATAATAATAGGCATCTTCATAATAAGGATTGCTCTGAATGGCCTCGTCGTATTTCGTCAGCGCCTTAGTGTATTCACCCCGTTCTTCATATATTGCGCCGAGGTTCAAATAAGCTATGGTAAGCGAAGAATCGAGATCCAAGGCCTTTCCAAGTAGTACTTCAGATTCTTCGTCTGGGCGATCTTGCCTCCTGTATGCCATTGCCAGGTTATTGTATACAAGAGCAAATTCAGGATCAACTTCAATGGCTTGTATATACTGCTCTGCAGCCTTAAGATTCCTATCCTGATCCGAATAGGTGAGACCCAATCCATTATAAGCTTCAGCAAATCTCGGATTGACTGCTATGGCCTCTTCAAACTGTCTTTCTGCTTCAGAGTATCGTCCTTGTTCACGGAAAACAAACCCCTTGAAGTAATAAATTGACTCAGTCCCGAGTGACTTGCTATCAATGGCATCCACAAGTGCCACATCGAAGTCTACCAGCGCCTCGTCATATCTATCTTCCAAATAGTGTGCTATTCCAGCAACAAAGGCTGACAGATATGACATCTCTTGCTTGAGTTCGAGATGCAAATCAAAGGAGTGATAAGTTTCTATATCAACAATTCGCTCCTCAGGCCCTGAAAGATGCCCGCGCGCAAACACCGCTACCGGGATAGAAAGCAGTTCTAGATGAGGCTCGATATTGATCGTTGTGGGACTGGTAGTGTATACCCCCCAAATCACTACGGAAGCACCCTTTGCTCGACCTTCTATGCGTGCCTCCTCGGAGTCAAGTATGACTTTTCCATGTTCTACGATATCAAACCGTGAATCGTTTTTTTCTAGATGCCTTAGTTCTTCAATAATCTTGTAGGTAATAGTCCTGTCGGATGGTACATCTCTACTAGCCCCTTCACTAAACTCAGAAACAAGGATAACTACTTCGTCTGAAGGCACAGATATTGTGGAAGATTGCCAAGGGACTGCAGGTGAAGTGAATATATACACTAGAAGAAGTAAAATTGTCAGAAGAACATTCGAAGAATATACGACCCACGTCCAACGAATCTGAAGATTTTCATCATTCCAGATTTCTCGAAGACTGAAACCAATAAACTGCGCAAGACTCGCCAGAAAAGCAAGCCAAACCGAGATTGTAACACCCAGCCGAGTAACTGCTTCCCATATTGATTTAGGAGGGGAACGGCGCCATGCAAAGATTATGTAAACAAGAAAACATTGAGACATCAGAAGAACAAGAAGCCAACGGAAATTTCTGACAGAAAAAACGAATATCTTCTTTCGTATGCTCTTCAGAATTTGGCTTAGCACTTACGTCTCCGAGGAATTACTTTCTTTTTGAAGCATCATGCTCATTGTAGCATGGATTGAATTCAGAGCAAAAATAACGTAAGCCATCATACGAAGATTCTACACCTTCAAACGCTTAATCGTTCGACCATAACGCCCCCATGGACGGGAGCTGTGAGCCTTCAGGCGTGTTGCGTTCAGCAGCACAAACCAACATCCTGTAAATCCTGTGAATCTTGTCACCTTTGATCAAACCGGTGCAACCCCGCCGCCCGCATGGCCTGCACCGCCGCGCGGTATTCCTCGCGCGTCACCGGGCGATCCAGCGGAGCCTCGTCCGTCGCGCAGGCGCGGGCGCGGTAGGCGGGCCGGTACTGCGCCATCACGTTGACGTAGGTATCCTGCGAGACCTCCTCCGCCAGGAAGCGCGCGACCGCCGCCGTGCCCGCCAGGTCGCCGGGCAGCACCAGGTGGCGCACCAGCAGCCCGCGCTTCGCCAGGCCCCGGTCATCCATCACCAGATCGCCCCCCTGCCGGTGCATCTCCTTCACCGCCGCTCGGTTCACCGCCGGATAGTCGCGCACCTGCGAGAAGCGCCGGCCCACGTCGGCGTCGGCGTACTTCACGTCGGGCATGTAGATATCGACCAGCCC
>DAOTUH010000089.1:0-6682 GCA_034437255.1 Anaerolineae bacterium | reverse complement strand
CTGAAATAACTAGCAGAAATCGGATTTTTCTACGACTTGATACTATATGTGGGTTTCTCATGACCAAAATTACTAGATGTGGGGTATGGCCACCTAAAAATCCGATTTCTTGGACCTTTTTTCAGGTGAGTGAAGATTTGGGATTTGACACAGCGAGTCCCATTTTTATAATGATAGTAGCGACTTGATTGACCTGCTGCCTTACCTCAATTTTGAAAGGATGTCCAGGATCCTATGTCTGAAACCATCATCTCGATTGAAGATCTGCACTTCCGTTATCGTGGACAGCGTGAACCTGCTCTCAACGGTATCTCCTTTGACGTGCAACAGGGCGATTTCCTCGTCATCATGGGGCATTCCGGGGCCGGCAAGAGCACGTTGGTGGCGTGCATGAACGGCCTGGTGCCCCATTTTCACCGGGGGCGCTTTGCGGGCGACGTCACCGTCATGGGGCTTAATATACGCGACAAGACCGTCGCCCAGATGTCGGAAAAACTGGGCATGGTGTTCCAGGACTTTGAGGCGCAGCTTTTCTCCACCAACGTCGAGTTGGAGGTCGCCTTTGGCCCGGAGAACTTCGCCGTGCCCCGCGAGGAGATCGCCCGTCGCATTGACGAGAATCTGGAGCTCGTGGGGCTGGACGGCTTGCGGGAGCGCGCCCCCTCCACACTCTCTGGCGGGCAGAAGCAGAAGCTCGCTATCGCCTCCGTCCTTGCCATGCAGACGCCCATTCTCGTGATGGATGAGCCGACGACGGACCTCGATCCCATCAGCAAACAGGGCGTTTTCGATATTGCCCAGCAGTTGCGGCAGCGCAGTGACCTGACGCTCCTCGTCGTGGAGCACGAGACGGAGGAGGCGCTCAACGCGGATCACGTGCTGCTGCTCAAAGACGGCGAGATCCTGCGCCTTGGGCCGGCCTCGGAGATGTTGCGCGAGGTCGAACTGATGCAGGAAACGGGCGTGATGCCCCTGGGCGTGCCGCTGTTCTTCAAACGCATGGAGGCCTCGTATCTGCCGCTCACGTTGGATGAGGGAGAGGAGCACTTTAAGGAGAACGGATGGCGTCTCTCCAATGAGCGGTATGCCGACGTGGTGGCAAAGGACGCAGCGCGACGCGACCAGCGCAAGTCGGTGATCATCCACTGTGAAGGGTTGGAGCACACGTATCCCAGCGGCGTCGAGGCCCTCAAAGGCGTCGATCTGGATATCTACGAGGGAGAGATCATTGGCATTGTTGGGCAGAATGGGAGCGGCAAGACCACGTTGATCAAACACATCAACGGTCTTTTGATGCCTACCGGTGGCGAGATTGAAGTCGAGGGCAAGCCCACGCGCGTGCAGGGCGTCTTCACGCTCGGCAAGAAAGTGGGCTACGTCTTCCAGAATCCCGATCATCAGATTTTCTCAGAGACGGTGTTCGAAGAGGTCTCCTACAGCCTGCGGTTGCGGGAGATGGACGACGAGACGATTGAAACCCGCGTGGCGGAGGCCTTGGAGGCGGTGGGACTGAGCGGCATGGAAGAGGCTGATCCCTTTAGCATGACCAAAAGCGGACGTCAGCGAGTCGCCGTGGCCTCGGTCCTGGCGATCAAGCCCGACGTGCTGATCCTGGACGAGCCGACGACGGGGCTGGACTACCGCGAGCAGCGCAGTATGATGGACTTGGTCCGAGGCATGAACGCGCGCGGCAGCACCATCATCTTCGTGACGCACCACATGTGGGTTGTGGCGGAGTACGCCGACCGCGTCTTCGTGGTCAAGGATGGACAGATTCTGTTGGAAGGCACAACGCGCGCGGTTTTCTCCAAGGAGGACGTATTGCGGGAGGCGTATTTGCGCCCGCCGCAGCTGGTCAGCCTCTCCAACCGGCTGGGCAAGACTCTCTTGGACGTCGATGAGTTCGTGCACTGCACCCTGATGGAGGAAGCGTAATGGACTCCGAAATCTACCTGGATCGCGATACCATCATTCACCGGCTAGATCCCCGCACTAAACTCCTCATGCTGTTGACCGCCTTCGTCACGCTGCTCTATTTTCAAGAGCCGCTCTGGGTGTTGCCTCTTAGCGTCCTGGTTTTGATCTGGGGGCGGGTGGGGCGCGCGCTGGTGAATCTGCGGCGCATCCGTCACGTGCTCATTATCCTGACCATCTCCAGTCTGATCATGTGGACGCTCTTCTCCGGCGGGGAGACACCGTGGTTCTGGATCTTCGAGGTGGAGGCGGTCAAGTACAGCATCGCGCGCACGCTGGTCATGCTCTCACTGATCACGACAGGCATGATTCTGTTGAGCACCACGCGCAATGAGGAGCTCGTCATCGGCATGATCAAGTTAGGACTTCCCTACCGCGTGGGGTTTGCTTTCTCCACGGCGCTGCGTCTCGTGCCGACCATTGCCAGCAGCACGCAGACCATTGCACAGGCCCAGCGCAGTCGGGGCCTCGATCTGGACAGCGGCAATATCCTTGAGCGGCTGCGCAAGTACGTGCCCCTGCTGATCCCGGTCTTTATCTCTACGATTCGCGGGACCAACACCTTCGGCATGGCGTTGGAGGCCAAGGGCTTTGGTGCGCGAGAGGAGCGCACGTTTTACCTGAACCCCACTGTGGGACGCGCCGACCACATCGTGCTGGCGGGGTCGGCTGTGCTCTTCGCCGTCTTGACCTATTTCAAGTTTGCCGGCTACGGCATGATCGAGGGGCTGATTCGTTTCTAAGGTCGTTTTGGCGTTGCTGGAAAACGATGAGAAGATCGGATGTTTTGCAGCTATTGTCTACACGTACGCTGGGCTCGATTTTGGTCAGCCTTCACATCGGATCACGAATCAAAACATCCGATCTAGCTACCTATCACTTTGTCAGTGAAAGTCTTTATTCTCACCGTCATTTCGAGCGCAGTGCCCGCTTTTGGCACGAAGTCGAGACCCTGGCCCAGAGGCCCAGTGGCCGGGGAATCTCTCACGTTCAAACTGAAATCACCTCCGAGCGGGGGAGATTTCTCCATTCGCTACAGTCGCTGCGCTCCTTTCGCTCAGTCGAAATGACGTGATGAGTGAATTTTGGTTCGTTGATGCATAAGTCCTGTAGAAGTGATAGGTAGCTAGACATCCGATTTTTAGTGACAGTGAACGCGCTGAGAGGAGGTGACCATGCGAGCAGCCATCATCGGCGGGACCGGGTTTGACCGGCTGACGGATTTTGATCTCGAATTGGAGGATATCTCGACGCCCTATGGTGACGTTCCGCTCTATCTGGGCCGGGGAGAGGCCGAGGAGCTGGTGTTCCTGCCGCGTCATGGCCCTGAGCACACTGTCCCGCCGCACCGCATCAACTATCGGGCCAACGTCATGGCGCTCCAGCAGTTGGACGTGGCGCGAGCGCTGGCGACCTTCGCCGTGGGCTCTTTGCATCTCGACGTCGAGCCCGGCTCGCTGGTCGTCCTCGATCAATTTCTTGATTTCACCAAGGGCCGCGAGGGGACGTTCTTCGACGGCGGCGATTCGGGTCTGGAGCACACCCTGGTGACCGAACCGTACTGTCCCACGCTGCGTGAGCAACTGCTCGCCCATGCCTCAGTCCACGAGCTGGATCTGGTCTCGCAGGGGACGTATGCTTGCACCAACGGGCCGCGTTTCGAGACCGCCGCCGAGGTTCGCATGTTGGCGCAGTTGGGTGGCGACGTCGTCGGCATGACGGGCGTGCCGGAAGGGCCTTTGGCCCGCGAGTTGGGCATCCACTACGCCGCCGTCGCGCTCTCCATCAACTGGGGCGCCGGCCTGGTGGACGAAGAAGTGGAGATTATCCAGGGGCTGGAGGCAAAGAAGAAGGCTCTCATCGCGCTCTTCGTTGACGTGCTGCGTGAGCCGGTGCTGGGCACGTGCCGGTGCGATGCGTCCAATCTGGTCGTGCATCCGCCTATGTCTGCGCGGTGATTTCATCCGACGCTCTCTTTCATGAGGTCGTGAAGAGAAGTCACTACTCAGCTGGCTTGGAGAGGATCGCTAGATCCCCGCCGGGGCGACCAAGTTACGAACAGAAATCAAAAGGAGGTGATTACAAGTAATCTATGTAGTGCTGTGATGGACTGAACATGCCAATTTTATCAATTTATCTTATCAGGAGGGTATTGCGATGAAAGAAGTAGGTTCGATGTGGAAGTACACGCGCATGATTATTCTTGTGTCGCTTTCCGCTGCGATTTACGCGGCACTTTTGATCGTATTCAAGGGTGGTATTCCTCTTATCCCGGGGATCACCGAAGTGCGCCCGGCCAACGTCTTCCCGGCGATTTTTGGCCTCATGTTCGGCCCGGCGGGCGCCTGGGGATCGGCTATCGGTAATCTCATCGGCGATATTTTCGGTGGGACCTTGGGGTGGGGCAGCATCTTTGGCTTTTTTGGCAACTTCTACCTGGGCTACATTCCCTACAAAATGTGGGGCGTGCTGGGGTTGGTGCCCAAGGATGATATGTCTCAGAACACAAACTCCTTACGCAAACTGGTAGCCTATCTGATCATTACCTTCACGTCCTCGGCGGCCTGCGCCATCATCATCGCCTGGTATCTTGACCTGGCGGGCATGGTGCCCTTCGCCTATCTGGCGGGCATTATCACCCTGAACAACTTCGTCGCGCAGGCGATCTTGGGGCCGCCGCTGTTGCTGCTGCTCTACCCGCGCATCCGCCAATGGGGCTTGATCTGGACGGAGATCATGCGCGAGGAGGACGTCTCGGCCGGGTTCGCCAAGGGCCTGGGCGGCATCCTTATGATCGTCGGCGCGCTGGGTGGCCTGATCGTCGGGCTGGGGATTTCAACCGGCCTCTACGGTCAGCAACTGTTCCAATTCGGCGTCGGAGAAGCATCGCGGATCGGTGTCTGGTTGAGCGTACTGCCCTTCCTTATCCTCATCGTCGTGGCCAGTTTCATGCTTTCTGGCAAGGAGCAGTTTGTGGAAGAGTTTGAGGATTTCTAGCGCCATCCTGTTTCAGCACAACAACGGGCCGAGGATATCCTCGGCCCGTTTCTCTGTGTCCTCTGGTGAGTCGTTATTCTGTCTTGCGCACCTGAGGGATCGCCGCTATCGCGCCCACCACCAGCAGCAGGCCCAGGCTCAGAAATAGGACGGACGGAACGCGGAACCTCCCGCCGGCCTCCGGCAGCATGGCAATCACGGTCGGCGTGGGGCTGGGGGGCTCCGGTGCGGGCGTCTCGTCGTCCGAGGGCGGCGGCTGCACCGGGGTGGCGGTGGGAGGCAGAGGCTCTGGTGTCGCCGTCGGTAGCGGCGGCACCGGAGGTCGGGTCGCCGTCGGCTCCGCTTGTGCCAGCACTGGGGTCACCGTCGGTCCCACATCCATGTTCATCCGTAGCAGCACGCCACTGAGTACCATTAACACGCCGGCTAAAACTAGAACACGCCGGGTCATCGCTCACCTCCTTCGGGATAACGGGGGCGGGAGGGGATAGGCTCAAAGGTCCGCTCTGGCTCCTCGTCGGACAGCGCCCCGCTCACGCTGAAGGTCACCGGGCCGTAGCGGTTGTTGCTCTCGTCGGTTTCCCGGATGCCTCCCCACGGTTGCGGGTAGCCCCAGGAATCTGCATAAGTCCAGACCTCGTGCTCGCCCGCCGGGTAAGCGACGGGCCAGCGGCTCTGATCCGCCTGGTAGTGAGCCCCGTCGATGGTCAGCGTCAACGTCTCACCCGGGGATAGCGCGGCGACGAACCACGCCGCGCCGTAGGGGTAGCAGAGCTCGGTCCATGGCTGGTTGACCTCGGGTGGCGTCTCGGGATCCAGGTAGAGATCGACCCAGAAGTCGCGTGCGGTCCCCTCACCCGTGTTGGCCAGGGTCACCGTCAGGGCAGCCGGATTGGCGGGATCTACGGAGAGATCCTGCACCCAGAGGTCAGGTCGGGCGTCATAGGTGCGCATAATCACCGGCAGATAGACGTAGCTCGGTGCTGCCCAGACGTTGAACCAGAAGGGGCCTGCGAACTGCCCGCTGACCGGTTGGTCGCTGTACTCGTCGACGAAGGCGCCGTCGGTGCGCCGGACGCCCAGCAGACGTCCCAGCGAGTCCACTGCGGCGATGGATATCTCGTCCAGCTCACCTTCCCACTCACCCTCGCCCGGTTCGACGCGGAAGATGATGGTGAGCTCCTTCCACGCGCCCGGCGCCAGGTCGCCAATGGACCAGGTGACCGAACCGTCCGTCAGATCGAGCCACGGAGGTGTCGACTCCGTGACGGTGACCCCTTTCGGCAGGGACAAGGTCACAGTGACGGTGCGCGCGATGGCGTCGCCGGGGTTGTAGGCCGTCACGTCCATGACCACCTCGGCGGGGCCATAGTCGGGAATGGTGCAGGTCCCGTCCTCCTCGCTTAGCACGTGATCCGAGGCCGGATATGACGACGGCTCATACCCGCCTTCGCACTCGTAGTCCACCCAGACGGCGGCGCCGTGGGCTTCCACCACCACCGGTGTCCCCTGATCATGCCAGGTCAAGGAGAAGGGGTCGGTGTAGCCGATGCTTGCGCCTGCGTTGACGACGTTGGTGCCATGATGCGCGCGGAGCAGCGTGGCCTTGGCGACGACGTGCCAGTCTGCGTCGGCCGGGACTATCTGCTGGGCTGCTGGCAGGTCGAAGGTGACGAGGCCGTCGCTGACGACCATGCCGATGGTCAGAGCG
>DAOTUH010000088.1:0-10269 GCA_034437255.1 Anaerolineae bacterium | reverse complement strand
AGGTCCAAGAAATCGGATTTTTAGGTGGCCATACCCCACATCTAGTAATTTTGGTCATGAGAAACCCACATATAGTATCAAGTCGTAGAAAAATCCGATTTCTGCTAGTTATTTCAGGTGAGTCAATGTCTCACCTAAATCCCTACAAGAGCCGCTTGGTTAACTGCTATTATCCTTCGATGGCAACAGGCCTATCCGCTAGCCAGAGATAAGAAACGTGAGGACGTGTCGCGAAACGCTTCACGGCGCTGGTAGCATCGATAGCTGCGCCAGATCGTCCGGCGTCAGCCGGCTCAGCTGATCGGAGGACGTGTACGCGCTCAGCAGCGCCTCCTGCTTTCCGGCGACGGGCCAGACCAGGTCGATGATGCGAGTGTGCGAGGCGTCATCAGGCGCGCCACCGAACTTCCACTGGGTCGCCGTCGGTTCCACGTCGCGCACGCGCCAGACACCGGTCGAGGGGAAGCCGTCCTGGCTCAGCACGACCGCTGTGTAGGCCCAACGTGCCGGATCGTCGCCCAGCACCTCCTGGGGCACCTTGATGGTGATCTGGGACAGCCCCGGATCGACGATAATCCCCGGAATCACGCCCGCGACCTGCTGCGGCTCCGTCTCCCCCGGCACGTAGAGGCCCGGCTCCCAGCCCTCGACCCAGATGGCATAATCCCAGGCGTGATCGGGGTTCAGCGCCGCGTTGCGACCAGGGAGCAGGCGGCGCGCGCCGTTCTCCGGCCCGTCCTGGTCGATGTAGATGTCCACGGTCTGCAGCGAGAGGCCGTAGGGCGAATCCCAGACGTTCTCCAGTGGGCCACGGAACTGCAGCCGGAAGACGACGTTGGTCTCGTCGTAGCCGACGCTGAAGGCGGTGACGTCAAAGACGCCCGGCGTGAAGACGCCGTCGGTCGGATAGGTGTACGTGCCAGGTCCGTAGTCGTCCTCCTCAGGGTCCTGCACCTCCAGCACCACCGTGGTCAAGCCCAGATCGGGGATGGTCACGCGCGCCGGGCCCTGTCCGGGCAGCATCTGCTGGTCGCTTTGCGCCTCCGTCGTGCCCTGGCTGAGCACCGCGCGCATCTCGAAGCGGGTGCCGCTATCGGGCGCGGTCCCGTCCGTGCCCAGCAGCGTCAGCGGCAGGGAGAGCTCCAGCGTCTGACCCGCCACGGCACTGGGCACGTCCTCAACGGGGAATTCCCCGGCGGGCACCCAGCCGTCGCCGTCAAACACACTGTAATTGACGCCGAGCAGTTCCGCATTGTTGCCAAAGGTCAGCTCCAGCAGGCGCGTCGCGCCAAAGCCCAGGTATCCCGTACCATCGCTCCAGCGCGAGAACGCGCCCGCCTCGTCCACGTCCGGCAGCGAGAGATAGATCCCCACGGTGCTGCGACAGTTGGGATTGCCGCCGCAGGTGGTCAACGCGCCCCAGTTGAAGGCCGCGTCGAGCCGCAGATGAAGCTGCTCTGCGTTGAAGCCATAGTAGAGGCGCTCCAACGGCAGACTCCCGCCTGCCATGGCGCCGCCCGCTGCCCTGTACGTGCCCGCCTTGGCCCACTCGGCCTCACCCGCAATCCCATCGATGGTGGGCGAGATCAGCCCGCTGGCTGTCTGCTCCGGCGGCACCGGCTCCGCCGCGATGATGGGCACGCTCAGCCACGGGGGCGGCGTCTCGCCCAGCGCCAGATAGACCTGCTTGAGCGTATCCCGGAACTGCTGATCGAAGCCCTGGTCGTCGCCGGAGTTCTGATCGGCGCCGTACCACCAGAACCAGTCGGAGCCCTCGGCGATGTACATCTGCTCGCGAGCCTCCGCCAACGCTGCCTCGTCGGGCGGCTCGTAGACGCCCTTCTCGTACATGCCGAAGGTCTCGCGCGTGCGCCGCAGGTAATCCCAGGCGCGGTTCTCCTCGTCCTCGCCAATCCAGGTGGAAAAATCGTGGCTGATCCACGAACCGGGCCAGAGATCCTCGATCTCGCGGCTCGGCTCGGCGGGGAATCTCGTCAGATACTCCGAGGGCGTCACGGTCTCGATGGTCTCGTCCTCGGAGAGCGCCGCGTAGAGCGTGTTGAGGAACGCCTTGCCGTCGTTCTCGTAGTGCTCCCAGGCGTTCTCGCCGTCCAGAATCACGGTGACCAGGTGCGGCCCCCCGGCACCTTCGGCTTCCAGTTGATCGTGGATAGCACGTATGCGCGCCATGAAATCGGCGGCAGCCTCTTCACCGGGCATACCGGAATAAGAGAAGCCTACTTTGTCGGAGATCACCACATCGCGGAAGAGCATGGCGACCGGAGCGCCGTCGCGTCCCGCCACCGTGTAGGGTCGGTAAAGCGCATCGGCCTCTTGAACCGTCTCGTCGGCGCTGCGGGTGAAGCCCTCCATGCCCAGAGATTGGGCCAGCACGCCCTCGTCTGACGCCATCCAGCGAATGCCGGCGCCACTCACCAGCGGCACGATATCCTGCGCCACGGAGCCCTCGGCGGGCCACAGCCCCCTCGGAGCAATGCCGAAATGCTCCTGGTAGAAGGCCACGCCGCGTTCCAGTTGGGCGCGGGCGTCCTGCGGATAACGAAACGGCGGATCGGGCAGCTCGGCGGCGGGCATGGCGACCTTCGCCAGCGTCGTGTCCATCAGCAGCGGCAGGATGGGATGGGCGAAGGGCGTCGTCGTTACCTCGATCTGTCCCGCTTGCTGCAAAGCCTTGTGGACGGGGATCACCTCACGGATCAGCCGCAGATGCTCGTCCAGCACGATCTGCTTGTCCTCCTCGGTGAAATCACGCCCCTTCTCCACCAGCGACGCCAGCGGCGCCTCCGCCAGCCACGCGGGATCGGTCCAGGCCAGGTTGAAGAGCACCTGGAGATCGCGGAAGTCGGCCTCGGTCCAGCCGCCGTCGATGGCGGCCTCGACTTCGGCATCATCCGCCGGTCGCTGGGCTTGCAGCTCGACGTAACGCGGGAAACGCGCGATGATCTTGGGGTTGATATCGAAGAAATAGCGTAGGATGAAGCGCTTCTGCTCATCGGTCAGCTCTTCGGCGGGCACTTCGGTGTGTACCCAGTAAGCGTCCTTGGCGCCCTCGGCCAGATCGTCCAGCTGGCGGATCAGGCTGGGCGTGAGGTTGAAGGTCGCTTTCACGTCCGGGTACGCCTCCAGCATCACCGCCATGTCGACGTAGTCCTTCGCCGCGTGCACCCGCACCCAGGGCTTGGCGTAGATGCCCGTCTCCGGGTCCTTGAAATAGACCGGCTGGTGCTGATGCCAGATGATTGAGAGATAGAGCGGTTCTTCTGGCTCCGGCGTGGGCGTCGGCTCCGGCGTAGACGTAGACGTGGCGGTGGGCGGCGGGGCCGTCGGCGTTGGGGAGGGCGTCTCCGTCGTACAGGATGTCAATAACAAAGCTAGGATTGCAATCAACCATAGAAAACGACGTAGCATGAGTGATCTCCTTCGAATAAGTGTTGCGTGTTACGTGATGCGTGTTGCGTGATGCGTGTTGCGTGATACGTGTTACGTGTTGCGTGATGCTCATGAGTCAGGATGACTTATGACTCGTGACCCCTGACGATCAGACTACCAGACTATCAGACTGACTACCTGACTACCCGACTAAAGCCCGGCTGGCGGGTGGACGGGGACGTAGGGCACGGCGAAGAAGCCGCGCACTGGGCGGACATCGCGGTCTCCCACCCGTTGAATCGTGCGGAAGCCTTCCAACGTCACGCTCTCTGCTTCGTGCTGCGTGGCGAGGGTCACCGGCTCGCAGCGAAGATAAACGTCATCGCGTAGTGGGAAGTTGGGGTCGTAAAGGTGGATGTCAACCCCGCCGTCATCGCGCTCCGTATAGGCGTGAGCCAGCACCTGGTGATTCTCCCAGATGTTGAGTGAGTCGCGCGTGCTGATGTAGACGAGGCCCACCGGCTGCAGATTCCGGTCGTCTAATTTAACGCGGAGACCTTCCCACGCCTCGAAGGATTTGCGCCACGTTCCCGACGGGGTGTCGTCGGGCAACGCCGCCCAACGCACGAAACGCACAATCTGCGCGCCCAACCGTCCAAAGGAATCGTTCTGGCGACGCAGTAGATAGCGATGCAGATCCGTCCCACGATCAGGCACTTCTTTTTCCTCTGGGATGGGGCGACCGGCCAGCATGAAATCGTAGGCCGCGGCCGACATACCGCCACACAGGCCATAAGCGCCCTTCACTTCAAAAATCTCCGGCAAGACGGGCACAGAGAAGGGCAAGTAGTAGCCCGGAAAACGGTTGATAAACCTGAAGCCATGTTCCGATGGCTTGAAATCCACCGGCGGCATCTCTGGAAGCCGGAACTCACGCTTGAAGGGCCGTAAGAAAACCTTGTGCATGCGCGGCTGCCCGTTGAACGTGTAGTTGAACTGCGCGTAGGGCCGGTAGATGTCGGTCACGTCCGGTAGACGAAGGCCCTGCGTCTCCTCCGTCCAGTCTGAGGGCACGTCATCGGTGTCCCTGCCCAGGGTGACAAAATCCAGGAACTTCGACGGTGCAAAGTGCACCTCGAAGTGCCCCTGCGCATCCGACACTCCTTTTTTCACCGTCAGATCGTCGTCGCCCTTACTCGGCGCGTCCTTGTCGAAGATACGAACTTTCACGTTGGGTACGGGTTCGCCGTTGGCGAACAGTACTTTCCCCCTCAAAACCTGAGCCATGATTTCCTCCTTTCGTGATACGTATTGCGTGCTTGTCCTGAGCGAGGTCGAAGGATTGCGTATTGCGTGTTGCGTGATGCTTGGTCAGAGAACCGGATTCCGCGTTCATTCTGTCATAAGTTAAGAGTCACGAGTCAGGGGTCAATAGTCAACCCATTACCGGTCTGCGGTTTCCCGTCCCCGGTCAGTTATTTCTCGCCCCGTACTCGAACAACGTCCTCGGTTCCGGCGCCTGCTGCAGCCGCGCGACCAGGCGCGTGTTGCGCCGGGCGATTTTGTTGTTGTTGACGGCGATGGCGATGGCGCGTTTGCTACCCACCAGCACCACCAGTTCCTCGGCGCGGGTGACGGCAGTGTAGAGCAGGTTGCGCTGCAGCATCACGTAGTGCTGCGTCAGGATGGGCACGACGACCGCCGGAAACTCCGAGCCCTGCGATTTGTGGATGCTGACGGCGTAGGCATGCATCAGCTCGTCCAGTTGCGTGAACTCGTAGACGACGGGGACGCCGTCGAAATCGACGGTGAGCAGATCCGCTTGCAGATCCATGGCGATGATGCGCCCTAGATCCCCGTTGAAAACCTGGCGCTCGTAGTCGTTGCGGATCTGCATGACGCGATCTCCCACGCGGAAGGTGCGCGAGCCGTGCTGCGTCTGCGGCTTCGGTTCGGCCGGCGGATTGAGCCGCGCCTGCAACCGCTGGTTGAGCGCGCTGACGCCCGCTGCCCCGCGATGCATGGGACTGAGCACCTGGATATCCTCGTGCGGATGGTATCCAAACTTCTCCGGGACGCGCCGGGCGACGATATCGATGACCATGTCGGCAGCTTTCTCAGCGTCGGGCAGGCGGAAGAGGAAGAAGTCGCGCGCGTCCTCCGCGAAGATGGGCATCTGACCCCGGTTGATGCGGTGCGCGTTGACGACGATGTAGCTATCTTCGGCCTGGCGGAAAATCGTCTTCAGGCGCGTCACCGGCACCACGGCGCTCTCAATGAGATCGCGCAGCACGTTCCCCGCGCCCACCGACGGCAGCTGGTCGACGTCGCCCACCAGCAGCAGGTGACTGCCCGCTTCCACCGCCTTGACCAGGTTGTTCATCAGCAGAATATCGATCATCGACGCCTCGTCCACGATGATCATGTCTGCGTTCAGTGGATTCTCCCGGTCGCGCAGGAAGACGTTGCCCTGGCCCGGCGAGAACTCCAGCAGCCGGTGGATGGTCTTGGCTTCTAGACCCGTCAGCTCATTGAGGCGCTTGGCCGCGCGGCCCGTCGGCGCTGCCAGCAGCACCGTCGATCCCTTGGCCTGCAGCAGCTGGATGATAGTCTTGGTGATGGTCGTCTTGCCGGTGCCCGGCCCGCCGGTGAGCACGCTCACCCGCTCTGTCAGCGCCATGCGCACGGCGGCGCGCTGCTGCTCGACGAGCTGGAACGGATTGCGCCGGTCGAGCCAATCGAAGGCCGTGGCCCAGTCCAGGCTTTGAAAGCGTCCCAGCCGGTCGCGCGGGCTCTCTTGCAGACGCCGCAGCTTATTCGCCACGCCCACCTCGGCGTAGTAAAAGGGCGGCAGGTAGACGGCGACGCTTGCCGGGCGCTCCTCGTCGGCCGGAATATCCTCCGTCACCACCTCCTCCGTCTCGACCAGCTGCTGGAGTTGCACCTCGCAGGCCTCCGGCGTCACCTCCAGCAGGCGCGCAGCCTCGTCGATAAGCGCCGTGCGTGCGGCGAAACAGTGCCCGTCGTCGCTGAAGGTGCCCAGCGTGTACCGCAGCCCAGCCTGGATGCGCTCCGGCGCGTCGGGCGCGATACCCAGTTTGCGCGCGATCTTGTCGGCGGTCTTGAAACCGATGCCGTAGATGTCCTTTTCCAGCTGATAGGGATCACGCCGGACGACGCCCAGCGCCGCGTCGCCGTACTCCTTGTAGATCTTGACCGCCAGACCGGTGCTCACGTCGTGGGCCTGCAGGAAGAGCATCAGCTCCTTGATCTGCTTCTGCTCCTCCCAGGCCCGCGCGACGCGCGCAGCGCGCTTCGGCCCGATGCCGGCCACCTCGCGCAGCCGGTTGGTCTCCTCCTCGATGACGGAGAGCGTCTCCAGCCCGAAGTAGTCGACGATGCGGTCGGCGATGACCGGTCCAATGCCCTTGATCATGCCGCTGCCCAGGTATTTGCGGATGCCCTCCTCGGTGGCGGGCAGCTGCACGCTGTAACCGTGCACCTCGAACTGGCGCCCGTACTTCGAGTGCGTCGTCCACAGTCCGCGCAGGCGCACGGCCTCGCCCACCTGAACGCCCGTCAGCGTGCCCACGGCGGTGATCTCGTAGGATTTTCCCTTGGGCACGATCTTGGCGACGGTGTAGCCGTTCTCCTCGTTCTGGAAGGTAATGCGTTCCAGCGTCCCGTCGAGTTCTTGGAGCGGGAGTTTTTCGTTCATAGGCTCACGAGTCAAAATTCAAGACACAGCCTACTTTACGTTGCGTTTTGATGCTCATCAGGTCATCTTTTGAATCATTCGTTCGTATTCATCATGGGTACCAATCCAAACCCAGATGAAGTCTTCCTTGTCCTTGACTGCAAGCGCCCTGTGACGAATTCCAACACGTGCCGACCAAATTCTACCGACCTTCTTGAAGTGAAGTGAGGGATGTGTAGGATTTTTCTTCAACAACTCAAAGTTCTTCTCTGCTATACGTTTAACATCTTCTGACAAACCGTTAAAGTATTTCCAGAAACGCCGTGTTGTCTGATGTTTCATTCACAGGTCCTTCAGATAGCCATTGGCTTTTTCGTCACGGGCCTCCTTAATTAGAGAATCCAACTTCCCTGCAATCGAATCTGCCTCGATTTGCTCATCCCACCTCTCCCAATCTCTTTCCAAGAACCACTCTCGCAAACGAACGTACTCTTCGCGGGATAATGATTCTATCGCGTATTGAATTTCTTGTACTTTTGTCATCTCTACCTCCGAATAGCAGAAACTCGCCAACCGTCTTGACAATCCCAAATCGAAAATCGGCAATCAAAAATCTAAAATCTAAAATCCAAAATTGATCAGGTCTTGTCTCAGCTCAGCCAGCGACGGCTCGTGGATGTAGATCATGTGGCCCGATGCGTAGTGCGCCAGGGTGATGTTGTCACGCAGCGCTGCGTCCATCTGGAGATGGTTGAAGGTGTACTCGGTGGCGGCGTAGGGCGTCGCCAGGTCGTAGTAGCCGTTGGCGACGAAGACGCGCAGGTGCGGATTGCGGGAGATTTCCTGCCGCAGTGTCTCGGCGACGTTGACGTACTGGTTCTGGTGCTCGCCATAGTCCCAGGGCTGAACGCGGCCCGTGAGGATCTCGTAGGGCAGATCGCTCTCAAAGCCCAACTCCGCCCGCACGTAGTGGTTGAGCATGGCGGTGAAGGGCCCCTGGATGAGGGCGTAGCTGGGATCGAACTCGAATTTCTCGCCGGCCGCGTCACGGTCCACGGCGGTGAAGCGACTGTCGAGACGTCCGACGGTGCGGCGCTCCTTGCGCAGCAGCTCCTTGGTAAAGCGGAAGATCTCCAGGCGCAGGTCGGTGTGCTCGACGTAAGCACGGTTCAGACCGGTATACCGCGCCACCTGCTCAGCGATGGTGGCCCGTTCGTTGGGCGGAAGCGCGTCACCCTTGAGCAGCGCGGGCACGTAGTCGAGCCGCACGAAGGCCTCGACCTCGTCCAAGAACTCGCGCAACGGACGCTCTTGGAGATCATCCGCCAGCTGCTGATGGTACCACGCCGTCGCCGCGTAGGTGGGCAGAAAGAGCTGGTACGGCAGATCGTTGCCCACGTCGAAGCGCAGCGTCTGGAAGTTGAGCACTGTGGAAATCAGCAGGATGCCGTTGAGGTACATCCCTTGTCGATTTTGCAGGTAGCCCGCCAGACCGGCGGCGCGCGTCGTGCCGTAGCTCTCGCCCGCCAGATATTTGGGCGAGGCCCAACGCTGGAAGCGCGTGGTGTACAACCGGATGAACTCCCCCACGGCTTCGATGTCCTTCTCAAAAGCGTGGAATTCCTTGGCCTCCTTCTCCGAGGTCGCGCGGCTGTACCCTGTGGTGACCGGATCAACGAAGACCAGATCGGTGACGTCGAGCAGCGAGTGCGCGTTATCGATCAGGCGGCCCGGCGGCGGCAGCCGCTGACCGTCGTTATCAAAGAGCTGCACGCGGCGGGGCCCGAAGAGGCCCAGGTGCAGCCAGACCGAGGACGACCCAGGTCCACCGTTGAAGGCAAAGGTGATAGGACGTTGGGCTGGATCCTCGACCTCGTCGCGGGTGTAGGCGACGAAGAAGATCGCGGCTTTGGCTCCCCCGCTCTCCTCCTTGAGCACCAGTGTGCCTGCCGTCGCCGTGTAGGCAACCTCCTGCCCGGCGATAGTGACGGTATGCTGCGTCGTCGAGAGCGCTTCCTGGGGTTCAAACTCCATCGTCTCTTGATCCTGATCTCTTTCACACGTGCGCTTTTCCGGCATGCTTCTCCTTTCTTCACTGTTGTGTTCTCTGACAAGTGTAATCCCAAACAGCCTATTTTCAACCTATCCGATGGACCAGGTGAGATCCTCTACGTTCAGGAGATGCGCAAGCATCCACGTCCTTTTAGAGTCGACTTTGGTCATTCTGTAGAACTTTAACATCGGTTTCCCTGAAATAAGCATCAGCCTCACGCAAAGGCGTCACGAACGCTAAGGAAATTCAAACGATGGTAAATCTTATTGATCTGGGTTGGCTTTGCTGTTCATAAAAGTAATAAGTAGCTCAAAAATCTTGGCGACTGTCCGACCTTGGGTCGGCGGCGTCTTTTTGTGTGCGTCCAGGTGCAACGCGCCTACGGATTGAAGCAAACCGCGCCACAAGGTTCTCCGAGCATGATTTGGGAGTCCCCGGCTCGTGAACGTCGGCGAAAGCGCGTCGCACTTCAGAGAACTAAACAGATACAGTCAAACTTATACAGAGTCATTTCATCTTGGTTTCGGCGCAGAATCGTCCTTCAGGTTGTGTGAGCGGGGAACAGCACTCGGCTATCGCCGTAAAGCGTAAACGGTGCCCAGTGGTAAGGTGAGGCGCCCTCTGCTAATAGGGCTAATTGAGCATGGCGCAGCGCTTCTGCGGTTTCTTCTCCGTTCAGTAGATGTTGGTAGAGTGCGCCCATGAAGCGCATCGTGCTTTCATCGTCGACTTGCCAGAGGCCGCCGACGATGCTGACAGCCCCCGCGTAGAGAAATGCGCTGTGCAACCCTAGAATGTCCCAGCCTGTGGGGCGCCCTTTCCCCGAGCTGCACGCGCTCAGGACGACGGTGGCACCTTGCAGATATCCCCGTCTGACGTAAAGATCGCTGGCACGAAGCTGGCGGCCCTCGGCCAGGTAGACACCCGACGCCAGTGGCTCTCGCGCCTCGTAGTGGGCGTGCCCCGCGACGTGAACGAGATTACGTCCTGGCATTTCTTGCAGGAGATTGTCGTAGGTCGCGTGTTCGTCAAGGAGAAGATCGGCATCCGGTAGGTAGCCTTGCAACGCTGCCATTTCCGCTTTGAGGTTGGATAGATAGCCAGCCTGGTCGGGTCGACCCGGATATCC
>DAOTUH010000087.1:0-18980 GCA_034437255.1 Anaerolineae bacterium | reverse complement strand
TTGAACTCCTGGCGCTTCCCGTCGTTCCAGTTCCGCACCGGGCGCAGGTAGCCGACGATGCGAGAATAGACCTCACAGGGAATCTTGCGCGCTTCTTGCTTGTTTGATCGATCTTGCGTGGTCATTGTTACACTCCTTTTTTGTGTGTGATGGATACGTTTTATTTGACGCGGCTATAGCCTATTTCCCTCTCTGCTGTGGCCGATGTCCTCCAGCAACTTCATTGCTTGCCGGGGACCGTGCCACCTCTCTTCAGTACGCCCAGGCGCATCTGCGCCCACGGCGCGACCCAACTCCCCACGAACCCCACCATCCCGTAGCGGAGCGTGCGCCAAACGATCTCCCAGGCGATGCCCATCTGCTCGTCGAAGAGGCCGAAGAGTGCGCTCAGTCCGGCGTAGGCGACGCCGACGATCAACAGGCCCACCGCGGCCCGCGCGATCCGCTGCCAGAGCGGGCCGGCTACGCTGAAGCGCAAGGTCTCGCTTTCCAGCACGTAGCCCAGGCCCAGGCCTATGATGGCCCCTAGCGTCGTCGCCGTGCCGTCCACCGGATGGATCAGTAGCACGCCGAGGGGGATGAGAGCGGCTAGCACGTAGCGCCATCGCCGGTCCAGCTGTGCTGCTCGTTGCCGCAGCTGCGGCTCGACGCCCAGCCACGCGGCGAGGTACAGCACACCGATCAAGACGCCGGCGATCACGTCCTGGGGAAAATGAACGCCTAGATACATCCGCGAGACGGCGATGAGCCCGGCCATCGCGACCGCGACGATCCAGAACCAGCGTTTGGCGAAGCGCGCTGCCATATAGCCCCAGGTGACGACGGCGCCTTGGGTGTGCCCGCTGGGAAACGAGGGCGACGTCTCGTGCCGTAGTGGGCGGAGCCGTATCGTGATCTCGGCCTGATCCAACTCGGGCTCCAGCGCGGGTGAGTCAGGGCGCGGGATCCGCCAGAGGTCCTTGATCCAGGTGTTGAGCGTCGCCGTGAAGAGAAAGGCGTAGCTCAGCCCCTGGCCGATGGGTTTGTGGACGCACCAGTAGACTACCGACAGGAGGACGAGATAACTGATCTCGCTGCCGATGTCGGTGATGATGGGAAAGAGAATGTTGAACACATCGCTGCGCAGCAGTTCGATTTGCAGTAGCACCTGGTATCCCCAGGGAATCAAGCCCCAAAGCATGTCGTCCATGGAATGCCTCTCCTATGCTAGGTATACGTGCCGGGTTGTGATGATCTCCAACTAAATCAACGGATGTAACGGATTTTTCGGCATCGTTTCAAAAGCAGCCATTTTGGAAAAAAGATCAGGTTACACTTTCTGACGAAATTACCCCCATACAGAATGCGAAAACATCAAAAAGTAGCTCTTATAGGCTCAAAACGACGACCACTTGAGTCGAACTCAAGACGCGCTTTGCTCAGACATTGTAAAGCGAACATCTGTATGGGTTGAAACGATGCCGATTTATCGGTTTGTAGTCAGTAGCGGAGGCGCGTTCGTGTCCCCTGGGCAAAAGGGGAGAGTACTGGTCGTTCGCTTATGCGCGCTATCAAACGTTAGCCGTCGTTACCTCGGAGTAGACAAAGAGGGGCACCTGCAAGACGCGCTGTGGCTCCATCTGGTGTAGGACTGCTCTCTCCAGCGCTTTCACGACGTGAGCGGCAAAGTATTTCTCACCGCACTGGCGACACACACGGGCGAGAACGTCCTCAAAGACAAATCACTTGCCCTCCCAACGATATTCATGTTGTACCCATCGCGCTTCAATTCACCGTCACAGAAACTGCACGACATTATGCTTTCCTCCTGCGTGTCCTGGGATCTATCCACTTTCTACACTCCCAGCCGTTGGATCAGGGCCTTCAGATACCGCGATTTGACCTGCTCCGATGCCAGTGCCCGCTCAATGGGCGGCAGCCGCAGGATGGCGCCGAGGACGTTCGCCAGGGCGCGGTGACTTGCCAGTACCTGCCGGTCGAAGATGAGGTTCTGGAGCTGGCCTCGCTCGATGGCGTGCCGGACGACGCGGTGGGTGGTATTGAGCGGCGTGATGACCCGTTCGGCGCGGGCTTCCATGGTGATGCTCTCTGTTGGACAGGCGCGGGCGCAGAGGCCGCAGCCCAGGCAGAGCGCCTCGTCGATCACGGCTTCGCCGTCCACCACAGCGATGGCGTCCATGGGGCAGACGTTGGCGCAGGCACCGCAGCCCACGCACGCCTCAACGTCGACCGCCGGCAGGAAGTTGGTCGTGGTCATGGGGCGGAGCATCTCGAAGCGCCGCGCGGCGACCAGGGCCTCGCAGCAGCAGGAACAGCAGTTGCAGATGAAACTGACGCCCTCCTGGGCGTTCTCGCCGATCTGGACGAGGTTGTGCTCGTAGGCGCGCCGCAGCACGTCCAGCCCCTCCGCCGCGTCGATCTGACGGGCGAAGTCGTGCTTGATTAGCGACTCCGCCGGTCCGTTGAAGGTCAGGCAGACGTCCAGTGGCGCGTCGCAGGCGCGATCCACCTGCTGCATCTTGAAGCGGCAGTAGCAGTTGCCCAGCCCGATGTAAGAGGCGGTCTCGACGACGTGGCTGGCGCGCTCGTAGTCCAGCACGTGGGCCGTGGGCTGGAGCACCGGCTCGTTGACGAAGACGCGGCCCAGCGGCGTGCCGTTGTCCTCGAAGAGGTCTTTGACGAAGGCGTCGTCCACGTTGCAGTACTGGTAGAGCAGCTCGCCCAGCACCTGCTGATCTACGTCGTCGCGCACGCGCATCATGGAGAACTCCAGGAAGCCGGCCATGGGCGGCGGCACGGTGTAGATTGATGCGCCGTCCGCTTCCACGTCCACAATCAGGGCACGGTCGGCCAGGCTTTGCAGAATCGCCTCGGCGCGCTGCACGTCCAGATCCCAAAGGCGGGCAGCCTGCCCAGCCTTGAAGGGCCGGATGGGCAGCCGGGCGACCAACTCGGCTTCGCGCTCACTGAAGAGCATTGCCAGAATCTGATAGAGCGTCTCCGACGGCGGTACCCGCTGCGGGAAGTGATTCAGGCGCTTGACCAGCTGTTCGTACGCTGACGGCATCTGTCCCTCACCACGACTCTTCGTCGAGGGGATTGCCCAGGTAAAATAACTCTGTGCCGTCGTCCATCCGTACTCGTCGCCCGATGGTCCGTTCAAAGCGATTGATACTTTCCGGCGTCTTGCCGGTCTTGCTCAGCTCGTCGAAATCCTCCGGCGTGAACTCAGGCGTCTCCGGGGTGTCCGGCAGACTCAGGATCTGTTTGATGAAAGAATCACGGTAGGGAATCAGGTCTCTGGGCAGCCGAATGTTCTCCTCGCGGTTATGTTGCAGCGCCGTCAAGATCTCTTCCTTGACCTCGGCCGGTCCGATTTCTATGGGGAAAGAACCGCTTTCTTCCCAGAAGCTCACCATCTGCCGGGCTAACTCCTCCGGAGGACGTTTGGGCAACGTCATGCTGTCCTTGAGCGCGCCTTCCCAGGGCGGATTATGGTCGATAAGGAACTGGAACCCGGTGGCACGGCGCTGGTGCTTGTCCGTGTACCACATCACAAGGATGAAACCCTGTGAACCAAATTGGTCGGTGTGGGTGTACGCCTTGTAGAACAGGTTGGGTTTTTCTTCGATTTTCTTTATTTCCTGCTCTGAGACGCCGGCCTCCTTCAGCCATCCCTCAATACAGCGTTTTTCAGTTGCGTCGAGGGTGCGTTGTTTGACAATCTCCATCAAGGGATCGACGTACTCTTGATCTTCGAGCCACCTAGGGAGGACATCATCGAGTCGCGCCTGGACCTCGGGTGGAGCATCGCATGCCGTCTTAATCAGGATGGGCAGAAACTCGTCAGGTGCCAGCCCCTGGAACAGGGCCTCCAGTTCACGTTTCAGGGTGATGCTTTCCATATCCATCACAGTGTCGGGCCCCAACAGCGTTCCCAATTTGGGACGCAGCATGGATAGGCGTAAATGCTTGGGTAGTTTTCGTTTCTTGGTCATTGTAGATGTTCCTTTCTGCTTATGCGTGATCTATACGTCCACGCCAAAAATCGCGCGGATGACGTAGCCAACCCCGAAAGAAAAGGCCGCGACGCCCAGGCTGATGCCTGCCATCTCGCCGAAGCGCTCGCGGAAGGAGAGGTCTTTGGCGATCGCCAGGTAGAAGTTGAAGACGGCGATGACCACAATGCCCGCAATCAGCGTCAGCGCCAGGCAGAGTAGGTAGTTCTCCAGCAGTAGATAGGGCAGGATCAGCACGGAGACGGTGAAGATGTAGGCGAGGCCGGTGTAGAGCGCGGCTTTGAGCGGTTCCTCTTCACTCTTACCCGCCCGCGCCGAGAGATACTCCGAAGCTGCCATGGAGAACGACGCGGCGATACCCGTGATCAAGCCGGAGAGCGCGATAAGGCGGGTGTTCTGGAACGCGAAGGTCAGTCCGGCTAACGTGCCTGTCAGCTCCACCAGCGCGTCGTTGAGGCCCAGCACCACCGATCCCGCGTAGGCTAGCGACTCCTCATCCAGCATGTTGAGCAGATTTATCTCGTGCTGCTCTTCATCCTCAATGATGTCCTGGATCTCCGGGATGTACTCGACGATCTCGCCGTAGGCTTCTTGCGCGTCCTCCTCGCTGTGTTCCATCAACTTCATGCCAAAAGTCAGGCCGAAGATGCGGGCGATCCAGTAGTAGAAGAGGATCCGCAGACGGTTCGGTTTCAGTTCCTGGCCTGTGTGCTTCTGCAGCCGTTTGGAGTGGCGGTGCTCATCATCTCCGATGTCCTGCAGCACCTTGCTGTTTTCCGGGTCCTTGGTGCTCTGAGCCAGTCTGGAATAGATGTGATACTCCGTGATCTCGCCCTGCTGCATCTCCAGCATCTTCTCGTGGATCTCATGTGGAATGGTTTCAGCGCTCATGTTTTGGTTCCTTTTTCCTGGTTCGATTTCAGTAGACCCGGATGACGCCGGTTCTTCGCTGTTCGCCTAATCCGTTCATTCCGCCGCATCTTCATGCGTCCGTTGACACAGAAACGCTGAACTGCGCCAGCTCTTCCTCCGTGTGCTCGTAGGGACAGAACTCGTGCTCGCCGGGGATGTAACCGTGCACGGGACAGACGCTGAACGTCGGCGTGAGGGTGAAGTAGGGCAGATGGTAATGCTCGGCGATGGTGCGCACAAGCCGCCGTGCCTGCCGCCCGTCGTCCAGCTGCTCGCCCAGATAGGTGTGGAGCACGGTGCCCCCCGTGTAGCGCGTCTGCAGTGGGTCCTGATGATCGAGGACGGCGAAGAGGTCGTCGCCGAAATTCACCGGCAGGTGCGTCGAGTTGGTGTAGTACGGCGCGGTCTCCGTCCCGGCAGTGAGGATCTCCGGGTAGCGTTCCTTGTCGGCACGCGCCAGGCGATACGTCGCGCCCTCGGCGGGCGTCGCCTCCAGATTGTAGAGGTGGCCCGTCTCGTTCTGGAAACGCTGCAATACCTCCAGCATGAAGTCCAGCGTCCGTTCGGCGAACGCGCGGCCCTCGGGCGTCTCGATGCCGGCACCCAGCAGGTTGCGACACGCCTCGTGCATGCCGTTGAGGCCGATGGTGGAGAAGTGGTTGCTCCAGTAGGCGCCGGTGCGCGCCTTGATGTCGCGCAGGAAGTGGCGGCTGTACGGGTAGAGCCCGCGTGCCGTGAAATCCTCCAGCAGCTTGCGCTTGATCTCCAGGCTGGTGCGCCCGATCTCCATCAGGTGCTCCAGGCGCTCGCGGAACTCGGCCTCGTCGGCGGAGAGGTAGCCCAGACGAGGCAGGTTCATGGTCACGACACCGACGGACCCCGTCAGCGGCGCGGCGGCGAAAAGCCCGCCCATGCGCTTACGCAGCTCGCGGTTGTCCAGGCGGAGTCGACAATTGTGGGTCAAAATCCCGGTAGTGCCCACGGTAAACATGGGCTCCCCATCTGCCACTTCAAAGCAATAGGCTACCGAATTGGAGATCGGTTCGATCGAGACGATTTTCATCCACAATTTATCTGTCGCTTTATACCAGAAGTCTCCGTACTTCTCTCTGTTCAGCTGATAGACTAACACCGCATAGTTGGGTTCCTTACCCAAGCGACCGGGGCGTTCGTCCCGGTAGACACTGGTTGTTGTGCCTAGGGTAGCCGCCAGCATGTTCAAAGATTCTACCATCTTCGGAGAGGACGTATAGATTCTGTGCCTGTTACCACCGTCTGTAGCATAATGTCCTGCGATCACTCCCCACCTGAACTCGACGCTGGTATCAAAGATCTTAGCCTTATAACGCTTATTTCTTTTCTTGCTCGCTACAAAATCTCTGCAGAGGCCCACGGCTGCACGAGAATGGACTCTCAGCGTGAGCATCTTTGTATCTTCGTAGGTGGTTATAGAACATGTGGCGCCAAAGTATTCTTTAGCAATACGTTGCAGCTCCTCAATGAGATCGTCACTTGCTTGGTTCAAGGAAAAGATGACCGTTGTGTCTCTGTCTAGGGATCCATCCCCTGCATAGGCTCCAACAAAAAAGCCCAAGTCTCGGTTACCGCCCTCGCCAGGATACACTCTAAGGGAGTAGGGAAGGTACATGTCAGTCTTCAGGTCTTCGCCTTTGAGTTCTTCGACTGGACTATTGGGTCCTCTCATGACGTAATTCAGGTGTTCTGTGCTCATCTTGATTTCATGACCGTTGGCAAGTGTGACCTTTAGCATATCCTGATCTTTAAACTTATTGAAGCGTCCTCGGATGAATTTGCCATGGCTGTATATTTCGTACGTTTCTTGTTGAGAGTTGTCTTCATAAACACCGCGGATTTCTGCATATTCTAGCCCGCGTCCACGGGTGGATCTAATCAACACTTTCTCTTCAGCTGCAATCGGACACATGGACCGCGCGTCCTCCGGCTGCATGTCGCTGTTAATAAAATTCGAAAAATAGGGAATGCCATATTTGGCCGTCATCTCCCAGACGGGCGCCAGCTGGGGATTGTCCCAGTCAAAGTCCGCCGTGATATTGTACGTGGGGATGGGGAAGGTGAAGACGCGCCCCTTGGCGTCGCCGTCCACCATGATCTCGGCGAAGGCGCGGTTGAGGAGATCCATCTCGCGCTGGAACTCGCTGTAGGTCGCGTCCTGAGTCTGCCCACCGATGATCACCGGTTGATCCGCCAGGGTGGGTGAGGGGGTCAGGTCCATGGTCAGGTTGGTGAAAGGTGTCTGGAAGCCAACCCTAGTGGGCACGTTGATGTTGTAGACAAACTCCTGCATTGCTTGTTTGATCTGCTTGTAGTTGAGACCATCGTACCGGATGAAGGGCGCCATCAGCGTGTCGAAGTTGGAGACGGCGACGGCGCCGGCGGATTCGCCCTGGAGCGTGTAGAAGAAGTTGACCAGCTGGCCCAGCGCCGTGCGCAGGTGACGTGGGGGCTTACTTTCGATCTTGGCGGGCACGCCGCCGAAGCCCTGCAGCAGCAGGTCCTGGAGGTCCCAGCCGCAGCAATAGACTGAGAGCATGCCCAGATCGTGGACGTGGAGGTCGGCTTCGACGTGGGCATTCTGTACTTCCGGCGGATAGATCTTCTGTAGCCAGTAGCGCGCCGCGATGGAGGAGGCCAGGTAGAAGTTGAGCCCCTGAAGCGAGTAGTTCATGTTGCTGTTCTCATTGACGCGCCAGTCGGCGCGCTGCAGGTAATCGTCCACCAACTGCGCCGTATCCAGCAGCATTTGTTGGGTCTCGCGCGCTGCAGCCCGCTGCTGCCGGTAAAGGATGTAAGCCTTGGCGATGCGGGGCTTCCCGGATTTGACCAGTACCTCTTCGACAATATCCTGGATCTCCTCGACGTGGGGTGGGTGACCGTTGCCGCCGAACCGCTCCTCGATGAGGGCGGTCACGGCCCAGGAGATCGTCTCGGCCCAGGGCCGCCCCTCTCCATTGCCTATAGCAGTGGCGGCAGCATAGACCGCATTCTCGATACGTTGACGGTCGAAGGTGACGACCGATCCATCACGTTTGATGACGTGTTCAATACTCATAACAAAACTCGGCTCCTTTCATGTTGGGTCGCTAGGCTACGTGGCTGCCCACACGCATACCAGGGTGGACAGAGTGCTCCGATACCACTATATGTAGGGGTCTGTTGCCTGCCAATCCCTATATGTGCCGAAGGAACGGTGGCAAATATAACACAGTTCACGAACATTGTCAAAATGCAAATACGGGATTACTGGATAAGCCAGCGTGTAAAAATAGCGAGGAGGGTGCCGGCCGGCAATAACAATAGTTGTGCCACCAGGGTGCCAATGAAGCGCGCGCCAAGTTGCCAGATGGTGAGGTGGGTCGCGTCGTGCAGCGGATGGTCGCGGGTCAGGGCCTGGTCGGTGACCGGCGCGGCGATGGGATCGACGCCGAAGATCATCGGCACCGTGCCGAGGGCATTGATCAACGGGGTGAGACTGCTTGCCGTGCGCACGCCCTCCGGCACGATGGCGCTGGCGTACAGCGCCGCCGGATTGCTGCCGGTGTAGATGGCGGTCACCAGGATGCCGGCGATAAGGAAGCGCTTGGGGAAGGGAGTGCGCCAGGGCGGGATGGCTCGTCCGCACCCCCGCCAACCGTGCCGCGTAGGCGCCGGTCTGGATGGCGGGGATGATGGTGGCGAGATGTAGGATAAGGATCAGTTGGGTGGGTTTTGTCAGCGTTGCGATCATAGGGAGGCATTGTAGCAGGGAACACGAGGTCGTCAATGGCGCTGCACGGATATCTTCTAGCTGACGCAACCGATCAGATGATAAACATCGCCCCTGTGATATACTTGCTCCCATCAGAATCCAGCAGAGGAGCGTACCGCTATGACCACACCTAAAGATCGAATTCTAAGTCACCTGCGATTTCTCTATCCAGAGGCTGCAGCCAACGTTTGGGAGCGCCTCGACGCACGGTTGGAAAGTTTTCGGGCTACCCATCCTGAGATTCAAGGGGCTGTATCGCCTGAAGAACGACTGACCGAAAAGGACGCCATCCTCATCACCTATGGGGATCAAGTCACCGAGGCAGGCACCGCGCCACTGGAGACGCTGGCTGATGTGCTGACAGATTATGTCGAGGGTATCATCTCCGGCGTCCACATCCTGCCGTTCTTCCCCTATTCGTCGGACGATGGATTCTCCGTCATCGACTACACCACCGTCAACCCCGCCTGGGGCGACTGGGAGGACGTGGAGCGTGTCGGCAAGCACGTCCGGCTGATGTTCGATGCCGTCATCAACCACATCTCCCGCGAGAGCGAATGGTTCCAGCGTTTCAAGGCGGGCGATTCGCAGTACGAGGACTTCTTCATCACCGTGGAACCGGACACCGACCTCTCCGACGTGGTGCGCCCCCGGGCCAAGCCCCTGCTCACACCGGTGGAGACGGCGGAGGGCGAGAAGCTCGTCTGGACGACCTTCAGCCCCGATCAGATCGACCTGAACTTCGCCAATCCCGAGGTGCTGCTGCGCATTATCGCCGTTTTGTTGTGCTACGTGGATCACGGCGCGGAGATCATTCGGCTGGACGCCATCGCCTATCTCTGGAAGGAGATCGGCACGAGCTGCATTCACCTGGAGCAAACCCATCGCGTGGTGCAGCTCTTCCGGGCGGTTTTCGATCTCGTCGCGCCGAACGTGATGATTATCACGGAGACCAACGTGCCGCACGAGGAGAATATCTCTTACTTCGGCGATGGGACCAACGAGGCGCAGCTGGTCTATCAGTTCTCCCTGCCGCCGCTGGTGCTGCATGCCCTCGTGCGCGGCGATGCCTCGTATCTCACCGAGTGGGCCGCCGGGCTGGCGGGCGATCTGCCGTCGAAGGAGACGACCTTCTATAACTTCCTGGCTTCACACGACGGCGTCGGCGTGCGTCCCGTCGAGGGGATTCTGCCGCCGCAAGACGTGCACTGGCTGGCGGAGCGGGCAGAGGCGCATGGTGGCCACGTCTCGTACAAGACCAACGCCGACGGATCAGAGAGCCCTTACGAGCTCAACATCTCCTACTTCGACGCGCTCTCCGATCCGCAGGGTGGGGAGCCACTGGACGTGCAAGTGCGCCGCTTTATGGTCTCGCAGGCCATCATGCTGGCGCTACAGGGTATACCGGCGATCTACGTGCACAGTTTCTTCGGCTCGCGCAACTATCCTGAGGGCGTCGAGGAGACTGGGCGCTATCGCTCCATCAACCGCGAGAAATTCGAGCGCGCCGACCTAGAGGCTGCGCTAGCTGATTCCGACTCGGTGCGTTCGCGCGTCTACACCGTCTATCGCCGGCTGCTCACGGCGCGACGGGAACATCCGGCCTTCCATCCCAACGGCGCGCAGCGCGTGTTGGATCTGGGGCCGGCGATCTTCGCGTTGACGCGCACCGCGCCCGACGGCAGCGAGACGCTGCTCTGCCTGCACAACGTCACCGGGAAAGCGCAGACCGTTGAGCTGAGCGCGACGGACATCGTAGCTGGCGCGGTGGGGTTACAAGACCTCATCAGCAGCGAGAGATACGCCCGGACGACGTTGACGTTGGCACCCTACCAGATCCTCTGGCTGCTGCCAACTCGCAACCCGTAACTTGCAACTTGCAACTTGCAACTTGCAACTTGTAACTCGTAACTCATTTGAGGAACGCTTATGAATCACAATCCATCCTGCATCGGTTTTGTCTCCACCCGTTTTGCCGGCACCGACGGCGTCTCGCTGGAGACGGCAAAGTGGGCCGCGATCCTTGAGGAGCTGGGCCATCGCTGCTTCTACTTCGCCGGGGAGTGCGACCGACCGGAAGATCGCTGCTACGTCGTGCCGGAAGCGCACTTCACGCACCCGCGCATTCAGGCGGTCAACGTTGATCTCTTCGATGATTACGTCCGCAAGCCGGAGACGTCTCAGGTGGTCGACCAGCTCAAGGTGCTGCTCAAGGAGCACTTGTACCGCTTCCTGGAGCAGGTCTCGCCGGATCTGTTGATCGTCGAGAACGCCTTTGCTATCCCCATGAACGTGCCCCTGGGCCTTGCGCTGATGGAGGTGATCGCCGAGACGCAGTTACCCACCATCGGGCACCACCACGATTTCGCCTGGGAGCGCCAGCGCTTCTCCGTCTCCGCCGCGCAGGACTATCTCCAGGCCGCCTTCCCGCCGACGCTGCCCTCGATCCGTCACGTGGTCATCAACTCGGCGGGCGAGCGCCAGCTGGCACTGCGTCACGGTGTCAGTTCTGTGCTTCTTCCCAACGTGATGGATTTCGAGACGCCGCCACCGAAGCCCGACGGCTACGCCGACGATCTTCGTGAGACGTTGAGGATCGATGCCGACGCTTATCTCATTCTGCAACCGACGCGCATCGTGCCTCGCAAGCGCATCGAACACGCCATCGCGCTGGTCCGGCGCCTCGACTTGCCCACCGTGCTGCTCATTTCGCACGCCAGCGGCGACGAGGGCACCGAGTACGAGACGTATCTGCGGGAACACGCGGCGTTTATGGGGGCCGACGTCGTCTTCGCCGGGGATCGTATCAACCACGAGCGCGGGCGGACGCCGGACGGTGAGAAAATCTACAGCCTTGCCGACGTTTACCATCAGGCCGATCTGGTCACGTACCCATCGGCTATTGAGGGCTTCGGCAACGCTTTCCTGGAGACGATTTACTATCAACGGCCCATCGTCGTGCACCTCTACGAGGTCTTCAAGACCGACATCCTGACCAAGGGCTTCCAGGTCGTTCACTTCACGGACTACATCGATGCGGCGACGGTGCAAGAGGTGCGGGATTTACTGGAGGATCCTGACGCGGTGGCTCAAATGGTTGAGCATAATTTTGAATTGGGACGACGCTATTATTCGTACCGTACACTCAAGCGTCGCCTGATTTTGCTTCTTGACGAAGCGCTGATGACGTGAAATGCGGCCTACATAGTACTTTTTTCCTATTGCCAAAATCAGGTTATACCGGTATACTATGTTTGTCTTTGGTTAGGGGCCGCCTCCCCTGATCAATTTGGTTACCCTCCTTTCGTAGGAAGCGCGCCCACACCCGGGCGCGCTTCCGCTTTTGTATATAAATTCGGTATGATTGGTACCCCCTCTATCACGCGATCAGAAGCCGACCGCAGCCATCACAGAAGGTCTCTTTTCCATCCCAGGCCGACTGCCGCCGCGAGGAGATCACCTCAATGCCGCACACGCTGCACGTGTTGCCCTTGAGGCGCGCGATGACGGGATTTCCGATGCGTCCCTGAAGATAGCGGTAGGTATCCAACGTCTTGGCGGGGATTTGCTGTTCCAACTCCTCGGTTTCTTGCTCTAGCTCTGCGATGTGCTCGCGCAGGGTGGTCGCCTCCTCGGTGAGCGCGCGTTGGTTCTCTTCCCACGCTTGCTTTGTGGCCTGAAGCACCTCCGATGCTTCCTGGGCCTCAGCGTCGGCCTCCTCGCGGACGATCATGGCTTCCAGCAGTCTGTCCTCCAGCTGAGCCTTGCGCCGCTTCAGGGAGCGTATCTTGGCCTGGAGATCCTCCAGCTCGCGGGGGTTGCGCACCCGTCCGCTGTAGAGCGCGGATTCGGTCCGCTCGATCTCCGTCTCCACGCGCTCGACTTCGAATTCGAGATCCTCCTGGCGCTTCAGAGCCTTCTTCGCTGCCGCTTGGGTCTGCTGCGCGCGCTGCTCGGCTCGACGAAGTGCCGCATCATCCTTGAGATCCTGCTCGACTTGGGTGAGGTGCCGCCGCGCATTGTTCAGTTCGAGATCAACGGCCTGCAAGCGTACAATGGATTCGGTCCAGGACATGATGGCTCCTTTGCGCATACGCATGATGTCAATGAATGGTTGCCCTGAAAAAAGGGTCAGCCAAAGAAAATATATAGTACCCCTGACTCACCTGAAAACCTTTTTTCAGGTGAGTCAATGAATGCAACCGGGCACAAAAAGCGGGCAACTCCGACGGTTCTCTCCTTACCACCCTCGCCGGAGCAAGTACCAACCGTAGAAATAGGTCTCTCGTATCAGGAACCTGGCTTTGGTCCGCCAACTCCGGTACCGACTTGTTGGCGTAGGCGCCGGATAGGCGGTGATACCGAGGTCTCGGGCCATGGTGACGGCGCGTCTAATATGCAGCGGATCGCTCACGATCAGCGCACGTTCCCATCCCTGGGCCTCGATGATGGTCTTCGCGCCCGCCAGGTTGCCGCCCGTGACGTGGGACTCGGTTTCGCAATAAACGTCTGCTTCCGGCACCCCGCGTTCCACGGCGTAAGCTTTCGCGACCTCGGCTTCTGTTCGTCGGTCGCCGAGTCCCTTTCCGCCGGTGAACACGATGGCCTGGACGTTCCCTTGCGCGTATAAATGAATCGCGTGTCGAATCCGTTCTTCAAACACCGGTGAGGGTTGATCGTTCCACACAGCCGCGCCCAGGACGATGGCCACGTCACCGGAAGTATAGGATTCAAAAGAATAGCTGTAAATCTGCCAGGCCAGGATCACGCTGCTGATCAGTATGGATAATAGTAGACCAACGCCGAGAAAATGCCAAAAGCGAAGACGCTTGCCAGCGTTTTGCACCGTTTCCAGGGCGAAACTATATTATGTTACAAGCGGGTCGTCTAGGCTGTTGCTTCTCGTCCAGGTAACCAATGCCGCACCACGAGAAAGGCGATGCCGATGGTGACAAAGATTAGCGAGAAGACCTGTGCCGCCGCCAGCCCGCCCATTTCCCAGGCGTCGGGGCGCAGCATCTCGGTGAAAAAGCGGATGATGGCGTAGCCGATGAGATAGCCGGCGAGCAGATCGCCCTGTTTGAGCTGTTCGTACCGCTTGGTGCCCAGGAGGAAGAGGAGCAGAAACAGCGCCAACGTCGCCAGCGATTCGTAGAGAAACGTCGGGTGGAAGCGCGTATCAAGGGGATACGTCGCCAGGTCGGTGTAAGGCATGATCCGGTGCTCGGCGGGGATGGTCAGACCCCAGGGCAGATCCGTCGGCGGACCGTAGAGCTCCAGGTTGATGTAGTTCCCCCAGCGCCCGATGGATTGCCCCAGCGCCAGCCCCGGTGCCGCGAAATTCATCCACCGGAGCGGGGAGAGCTGGTGCCGCCAGGCGAAAAACAGGACGCCCAGCGCGCCGCCGATCACGCCGCCGATGATGCCCAGGCCGCCATTCCAGACGTACAATACCTCGATGGGATTCTCTTTGTAGTAATCCCACCCGATCAGCCCGCCCTCCGGTCGGGAGAAGACGTGGTAAGCGCGGGCGCCGATCAGGGCCAGGACGATGACGATCAGGAGCATGTCCCAGATGTGATCGGGATTCTTGCCGGCCCGCTTTGCCAGATACGAGGCTGACGTTGCGCCTAAAATAATGCCGGTGACGATAAGTAAGCCGTACCAATGAACGGCAAAAGGGCCGAGTTCTATCAAAATTGGATCCACGGGTGGTGTCATCTGTCTCCTCCTTGGAAAAAATCAACGGACGCATGCAAATGCGATGGATTAAGAAAAAAATCAGTTAAATCCGCTTGATCCGTTGACTCAAATTCTTGTCCTTGTTAGTGTGGTTGGTCACATGGAAACACTTTTATTCGAGATAGCCCAGTGCGCGCAGCCGCTTCTGCACCTGGCTGTCCTTGTCCAGGTCGATGGCGGCGTGTCCCTCTTGATCGGGCTTACGCCGGGCCTTGGCTTCCTCAAGGATCGCCTGGAGCCGGATGTATAGCGTGTGCACGCGCTCGGTCTGTCGGGATGCAAGGTTCTTCTGTTCGCCCGGATCAGCCACAACGTCGTAAAGCTCCTCCGGTTCGTCGTCCACGGTAATGAGTTTTTTCCGGTGATTATACACGGTGCGGCGCGTTGCGCGACAGCGGAACTGAGTGACGGCGTCGGCGTTCTTCTGCACCATCAGGTTGACGAGCGTCAGCGGCGGATAGGCCTCGGCAAAGGCCGCGTCTTGCGCTGGCGTTGCGTCGTCGAGGCTGCTTGCAAGGCGCAGTTCGGCGAGCGAGGCACGGAAGGCCTCCAAGTCCTCTTCCTCCGGTGTCTTCGGCAGATCCGCCGCGTCTAGAATTGTGTGGAAGATACGCCGTGTCGAGACGGGCGTCCTGATGCGCTGTCCCGACGGGAAGCGGTGCGGATCGCGCACGATGAGCGGCACCCGGACCAGATCCTCGTAGACGACCAGCGAGTGGCCCACGTAGCCGTGATGGTCCAGGCCCTCGCCGTGGTCGGCGGTGATGATGACCAACGTGTTGTCGCGTGTCTCCGGCTCGTCCAGGTGATCCAGCAGCAGGCGTAACACGTGATCCTCGTAAGCGACCTCGGCGTTGTACATCTCGTTGAGCACGCGGTGTTGCGCGTCACTGAAGGGCGCGGTGATGGGGGCGATCCAATCGAAGGTGCGATGGTTGTAGTCTCGCAAGAAGTCCCGTGCCTCACGATCCTCGTGGTACGTGGGCGAAAAATCGCGGCTGAAGCGTGCCGGCGGCTCGTAAGGTAAGTGCGTCTCCATGAGGTTGAGGAACGCGAAAAGCGGGCGCTCCGCATCGCGTCGTCGCCGGTTGCGCAGAAATCCCACCATGTCTCCGATGGACTGGTGGATATTGCCCTTGAAGTTGATGTGGCGTTCCCACAACGGCGTGATCCAGGGGTGCATCATCAGACCCAGCAGCGTGTCGTTGTGCGTCAGCCAGTCCTGGAGCGGGCCGTTAAGCCGGTTGAGCTGCCGCGCGACCATATCCATCAGACGTCCAGATCGTCGCGGACGGCGCTCCGCTAACCGGGGGCGCGTGGGGAGGACGCCGCCGTAGTTGTAGAAATGCTCGAAGCCGCGATCCAGGTCGTTCTCCACCACGCCCAGCAGCGGATTGTTGCAGAACCCCACGGTCTCGTAGCCCGCATCGCCCAGATATTCCGCCAGCGTCGGCCAGGCCGGAGTATGGCGGTCGTAGATCTGCGTCGTCAGATGCGTTGAGGGATATTCCCCGGTGAACAGGGAAGCGTGCGCCGGGATGGTCCATTGGGCCGGCGAAATGGCGCGCTCGAAAAGCGTGCTCTCCGCCGCGAAGGCATCCAGGTGCGGCGTCGTCGGCTCAGAATGTCCGTAACAGGACATCCTGTCGGCGCGCCACGTGTCTAGGACGACGAGAACGACATTGGGCGAGCGGCGGTTCTGCGAGGTCAAGTGGCAACCTGGGCCTTTGTTCTGCGGGGCCAATGGCGTGCGACCAGCGCCGCGATCCCTAATCCGATCAAGACCAGCGCCAGCGTCTGCGCTGAAGTGGCGTCGGTGCGCAGGAAGTCCATGAAGTAGCGGATGATGGAATAGCCAACCACGTAGCCAAGCATGATGTCGCCGTTCTTCAGTTGATCACGAAATCGCAGGAAAACCCAGACCAGCAGCCAGCAGAGGGCCAAGTCAAGTAGAGATTCATACAAGAAGGTCGGGTGGAAACGTGTGCTCGGCGGATACTGGCTCAGGTCGTTGTAAGGCGGCAGCCGGTGCATCGTGGGGATGTCCAGGCCCCAGGGCCGCGTCGTCGGCGGACCGTAAATCTCGTAGTTGATAAAATTGCCCCAGCGTCCGATGGCGTGTCCCAGTGCCATGCCCGGCGCCGCGTAATCCATCAGCCGGAGTGGGTTTTTCTCGCGTATCCAGGCGAAGACGGCGACGCTGAGCGCGCCGCCGATGATGGCGCCGTAGATGCGGAGTCCGCCTTGCCAGAGGTAGAGCGCTTGTACCAGGTTGTCCTTGTAATAACCCCAGTGCGGCGGCGTGACCACGTACTCGATCCGCGCGCCGATTACGCCGGCGACGACGGCCACGAGCAGCATGTCCCAGACCATGTCGGGGTCTTCGTCGTCTCGCTTGGCCAGATAGGCAGCGATGGTGGCGCCTAACATAATGCCGGTGACGACCAGCAAACCGTACCAGTGGACCGCGAAGGGTCCGAATTCAAAGATAATGGGATCGACAGGGGGTCTCATGGGTGGATTTTCCTCCTCAAGACTCAGGACCAGTTATAGCGGTTGGATAGCCGTGCTTCGATATCTGCAAAGAACTCGTCGATGCCGGGATAGATCAGGGCGATGGAGCAGAGCCCAAAGAGCGCGCCGGTGAGGGTGCGGGCCAGCGGGCCGGATTCGTAGACAGGCAGCAGGCCTGGTTTAACCATGTTGGCGAGCTGCGACACCAGCTGGTAGCCGCCATCAAGCCCCATGGGTAGCAGGCCGAAGACGACGTACGCCCAGATCGGCAGCGGTGGGACCTTTCGGTACTTGCGCACGAAACTGTAGATCAGGCCGCCCAGCACCATGGAGGCGTAGATTGCCACGTCGCGCTCGCAGAATGCGACCTTGTAGCCCAATTCCGGGGTACCCAGGAAAAGGGGGTCTTTGTGGACGGATTCCGGCAGCAGCGTGCCACCGGGTCGATAGGCCGCCTGCGCGCCGAAGAGGAACCAAGACCGGATGGGATACTGGTGGCAGACGTTGTTATAGAGCCGGTAGAGGACGTCTGCGGCGCCTTCGTTGCCGGTGTAAAGTAGCACGGGCGCCAGAAAGGGCAGGCCGACGTAGATCAGCAGAGCCATATTAAAGACGGCGACCCAATGCTTCGAAAGCCAGAAGATCATGCGGTTGAGCAACAGGAGCGTCCGGCGCCGGGTTGGTGACCGCTCTTCACCTTCGTGGCCGTCATCTCGCTGTTCGCGCTCGGTGATGCGCCGCTGCGCTTCGGCCACAACCTCCTTAGCCGTCGGGTCGCGTTGCCGTTTGTCGCTAGTGATCGTGGATTCGCTCATAGGCCCAGGTCCCATCCGATGCCGGCGCTTTCTAACCAGCGACCGATGACGCTGAAGCTGTCTGTCAGAATTACGACGCCGACGAGAAGCAGAAGCGCGCCGGTGATCTTCTGGATCAGTGGCAGGTAACGGTTGATCCGGTCGAGCAGGCCGGTCAGTCGATCCACGACCAGCGCCGCTGCGATAAAGGGCACGCCAACGCCGGCAGAATAAACGCCCAGCAGCAGCGCGCCGCGTCCCGCCGTGCTCTGATTGACGCTCAGGGCCAGGATCGAGGTCAGCGCCGGGCCGACACAGGGCGTCCAGCCGGCGGCGAAGACCATGCCGATAAGTACCGACGAAAGATACCCCCACTCGCGGTTGCCGCGCCACTCCAACTTCGCCTCACGGTAGAGGAACGGCACGTGAAGGAATCCCGTCAGCGTGAGCCCGAAGAAGATGACGATGACACCGCCGATATAGCGGAGCCATGGCCCGCGCAAGAATGCCCCAATCGAGCCGGCAGCCGTCCCCAGCAGGACGAAGATCACAGTGAAGCCGACGACGAAGCTCAGCGCGTGTAAGACGATGGTGAACCGCTCGCGTCCACTGCGCGTTTCGCCGGGTTCCAATACAGCGTGTCCGCTCAGATAACCCAGGTAAGCAGGCAAGAGCGGCAGTACACACGGCGCCAGAACCGACGCCAGGCCCGCCAGGAATGCGAATCCGGCACTTATCTCTACACTTAACATTTTCTATACACCTGTCTCCCTTAAGCTGTAGTCGGATTATACCATCCTACGGAAGGCATTCAACCTTTTGGAGAAGATGGGTTGACTCACCTGAAAGAGGTTATACCTCACGCCAAGACGCAAGTCACCAAGATTTTTGAGTTACTTATTTCTGAACAGTAAAGCCAATCCAGATCAACAAAATTTACTATCTTATGAGTTTCCTTAGCGTTCTTGGCGCCTTTGTGTGAGGTTGATAGTTATTTCAGTGGTGCCAAATATGTTTTCCGAAAGGGATGTTGGACTCCCTGGATTAGCGAACGGGATCTGCTAAATCTGCTGATGGTGGAGAGGCTACGAAGACTGTTTGTGACGGGCGAGCAGGCGTTGGACAGCCCTGAGCAGGTCTTGTGCCGTGATGGGGCGCAGGAGGAAGTCGTCGGCGCCGGCGGCCATGACTTGCGCGCGAATTTCGGGGTTG
>DAOTUH010000086.1:0-5694 GCA_034437255.1 Anaerolineae bacterium | reverse complement strand
GAGTCCAGCGATCAAAGCGTTTCCCATGATGTCCAACATGGTTTTCTCCTTGCTGTCTGTGATTGAATACAGCCAAGAGACACGGCGGCGTTGCTTTCTCCCGGAGGGAGCGCCGTGTCTCCCTGCAGGTCAAGTTGTCAGAAGAAGCGGTGTCGGTTGCGCCGCCGCCGCTGCCGCTGATAAGCCCAAAAACGAATTTGCCCCGCAACTTTCCCCCATAGCATGGTGAGCAATGAAGGGCGGTGGGGCTGCAAACTCCGTGACTGTAACATTGTACCTAATCTCCTTGCGTCATGACTCTAGCAAAGAGACACGGCGGCGTTGCTTTCTCCCGGAGGGAGCGCCGTGTCTCCCTGCAGGATGATGACTGCGTGCTTATAGTGCTGCGACGGCTTGTCTGGTGCGTTGGGCAGCTTTCTGTGCCCAACGGTCCACTTGCTCTGCGTAGATTTCCTCTTGCCGCTGACAAGCGGTGAGGTGTTTCCGACGAAGCCGACGCCCTGCTTCTGTGAGGTAGTACCAACCACGGCGGTCGTCACGGTAGTACAGTTCGTGCTCGGTGGGGTAGCCTTTCGGCGGGTGTCCCCACACACGAACGTGCGCGACCAGGTCAGCCAGCACTAACACATCAACCAGATCTGTGATCGTCATTGTCTTTCTTCTCCTTGCCATGTAATAGCAAAGAGACACGGCGGCGTTGCTTTCTCCCCGAGGGAGCGCCGTGTCTCCCTGCGGGATTACAAATCAGAACAACGGCTCCGGCTCGGCCCTTTCGGGTTTCTTGCCGATGCCGAAGGTCAACTCATACAGCCCTTCCCATCCCCCGCGCCGGCGGGACGTGACCAGCTCCACATTGTGGACACGCAGATCGTGTTCCTCAATGTAGTCGATGATCTTACCCAACCGATTCATGGGGCTACGCCACGCGCCGTCTTCCGGCGTCATAACGCGCATTTTCCACTGATGCGGGTTCTTATGTTCGAGTCCAAAGTAAATGGCGGGGTCGGTCAATAGCCGTTCAGGCTCGTAATCGTCCCACCACAACCGGACTTTCAAGTGTGGGGCTGCTATCTTTGCCTGGACTTGAGGCATCGATGACCTCCTTGCTATGTGATAGCAAGAAGACACGCTGATACAGCTTTCTCCCCGTAGGGAGCAGCGTGTCTCCCTGCGGGGTGAATATCAGTTACAGTGTGAACAACTCTACCGAAGCGGTAGGATCACCGCCTTTATCTTCCTCGTTCCATACATGGGCAACCACGCGCCCAGCGTAGAACTCGACCAGGACCTCCCCGTCGTCGTGCTCTGCACCGTCACGGCAGACCGACACAGTGACACCATAGGTGTCAGGCTTAACAACAGCCTGGACCTCGTCAGGTGCGGTCTCCTTCGCGCCATCGTGCCAGATCAGCAAAGACGCTGACGGGTCTTGGGGTGTGAGGTAATCCTTAAACTGCTCGGCTTCCTCAGCGGATAACGCACGATCTTCGTCAATGTCCAACCGCCGGCAGGCTTCGACCGCCAGCGGTTTGATCTCGTAATGCTCGCCGTATGTCAACGTATGCACGCCGGCGTGGACGTTGGTGCTCCCCCGGCGGCTGTAGCCGAGTTTCTGGCTGCACTGCATCTGGCGATGGGTTTCGTAGGGGTCATGGATCACGATCCGGCCCCGACCATCCCATTTCCAGGTGGCGTACAACTCAGACGCTACGGCCCAGGCGCGATGAAGCGCACCGGTGCTGCGGCTCGCCTTGCCGATGGCGATTTGAGCGTTGTGAAAGTTCTTCATATGGTGCATCCTCCTTGCATTTATAGGGCAAAGAGACACGCTGATACAGTTTTCTCCCCGTAGGGAGCAGCGTGTCTCCCTGCGGGTGAGTAGTAATGACGGTTTCAGATCCTAAGATCGTATCCGTCAAAGCGATTATCAACCAATCCGGGGTTTCGAGAGGTTACACTTAGAAACTCCATCTTCGCCGTAAACGATTGTACCTTGAGAGTTTAGCGAGAAATCTCATCGACCGGAGCTTGTTGGCCCTGGCGGTGATATCTTGCATAGCCACCTCGTCACAGTGATAGGTGAAGAGCGAATCCTCGCGTTCGGTGCAGAAGACGGTGACTTGGTAGTGTCCAAGATCCCAAATGAACGGCACGGCCACCACAAAGGTGAAATCGCCACACCTAATCTCGGCCAACGTTTTGCCTTTGAGTGTCTGTTCCTGATCGCGCAGGACCTCGCCCAGGGCGTCGGTCATGGCCGTCAGAAACTCTCCAGTCTCATCGTGCTCATGGTTGCGCTTGAAGAGCGCAACGTGTTTTTCAGCCGCGTACAGGTATCCATCCGGGGTACTCCATGCGCAAAGCACGTCGTCACGCCCTACGATGACCCGTAGCATGGCCTCGTCAACCTTGAACTTCATAGTGAGCATCTCCTTGCGTTCTAGGGCAAAGAGACACGTCGATACGGCTTTCTCCCCGAGGGAGCGACGTGTCTCCCTCCGGGTGAGTGTATCAAACGACGCGGGCTCTTATCCAGGTGTTCAGAAACTTGCGGGGTGAATTGGCCTCGCGGTTGGCGAGAAAGCGTTTCAGTCCTTTGATGTCCTTCCGGGCCATCTTGAACTGGCAGCCAAGTAGGTGCTTGCGTATGTTACGCAGATACACCTTTGTGCTGCACAACACAGCGACGTTATCGATGTGCTCTCGCTCTGAGACAATCCACTTATCCAGCAGATCCTGGAACCCTGCGGCAAGCCAGAGACTCGCTCCAGCATACACACGCCAGGCCTGCTCTTCTTTGGCCCGCTCCTGGATCAGCTGTACTCGCTCACGGATATTCTGCCAAAAATCATCCGTTTCTTGCCGACAACTTTCCACAGTCTCGTAATGCAACTTTGGCACGTCATCGTCCAGTGGATGGAGACTGGCGTTACCGCACTCCAGCGAGAACAGGGAGAATTTACCCCCCATGATGCCCAAGCCGGCGTAGCGGATCATGAACATACGCTTTGAGTATCTGCCGATCTTGATACCGAGGCAGTGAACCTCGTTGAGAATCGGCTCATCGTCATACTCAAGCGGCAGAAGCCGGTTGAGTATGATCCATCGTTTTTGTTTCTCTCGTGGCTTCATTGACTTATTCTCCTTGCATTGATAGGGCAAAGAGACACGCCGATGTAGCTCTCTCCCCGGAGGGAGCAGCGTGTCTCCCTGCGGGGTGAATACTCTATGCTTCCAAATACTGCTCCTCGTCTTCCTTGGACAGCGGCATAATGGCATAGCCATCGAGCGGCTCGTTGGTGCCAATGGTCACAAGGCGTTTCCGGACAGAGAAGTCTTGATACCAGAACAGATCCCAGCCATTCACATCAAGCATGGAAAGCAAGCGTTCAAATGTTTGCTTCGAGATCGGCTGATAGGGCCGTCGCAACATGGCAACGGCCTCAGCGAAATCTTCCGGCAGTTTAGCCGGGAAGACTTTGAGATCATCCACGTTGATGGTGTCTAGGCGCTTATAAAGCGCTGCCAAGTCGTTGAGAGTCGCTGTGCGGATCGCGTCGGCGCCGCAATAGGGGCAAGTGCCGGTATCACCGTACACAAACCGCCCACAAGCGCCACACGCCTGATCTCTGCCACTCGCTACCCCCACAATCTGGTAGGCTCTCGCATAGCAGGTGCTAATGTCTTGATTATGGTGATAGTCGAGGCTGGTGTAGAATGGTTTTTGTTGACTCGCATAGGTGTAGGTGACCTGATAGGTCCCGCAACAAGCGGCTTCAAAGGCGAAAGTGACTAGCACCTCTCCTACCCCGAATTCTACGGTAGCTACATCTGTTTCTGCAAGAATACTCTCCATTTTGGTATCCAGGGCATTCATAAGTGCCACTGGCGCCTTGCAGAAAACGCCGACCTCGTTTGCTTGGGTGTCCAGCAGTATGTAGTTCTTGCCAGTGTGCCACGTCATCAAACGCGGCTTGCCGGCTACGCGGACACGCAGGACTGCATTCGTTTCATCGTACATTGCTTTCTCCTTGCATTGATAGGGCAAAGAGACACACCGTTACATCTTTCTCCCCGGCGGGAGCGGCGTGTCTCCCTGCGGGGTGAATTGTGTAAACTACGTTTCTTCTCGCAATCGTTGATAAATCGTTGGCAGCCAGACCCGCGTCTCCGCCGGCGTGTGGTCGACCGCGTGGTCATCAATCTGATGACATAGATCGTATCGACCCTGTGCCGAGCACGCGTTCCAGGCCCATATAACCATCAGCTTTTCAACGCCCATAGACCACTGTTCGGTCTGCGTCCACGCTTCCAGCTCCATCAAGGCGCTGTCATCGCGGGTCAAACCGCCCCAACGGATCTCGCGGTCAAGCGTCTCCGTGTCTCCGGCTTCGATGTCGTAATGACCTGTTGGGCCATCTCGCATGAAGCGCGTCAACCGCCAGTTGTCACCCCAGGGATGCAGCACCACAATGATGCGGCTACCGCTGCGATACCCAAAGGCTTCACCAGGCCGGGGGAATTCAGGAGCAGGGCGCTGTGGGGGGTGCGCTAAGGCTGCAAAAAGGATAGAGCATTGCTCATCCGTGGCCTCAGCCACCATATCACTGATCGCTTCGGGAGGCAGCTCGTCTAACATTTCGGCGATTTCGCCGGGATCCATACTGCTCAGATCGTCAGTGGAAATCATCCATTTCTCCTTGCTTGGATAGGGCAAAGAGACACGTCAATGCGGTTGCTCCCCGTAGGGAGTGACGTGTCTCCCTGCGAGGTGAATATGACTATAAAGATCTATCCGTCCCAGTTCTTCAGCCACGTTTTTATGTCATCAGGTGTCATCTCAATGACGGATATGTAACGTGGGAGGGCACCACAGCGCGGGCATTTGCGATAGAGCGTTGGCTCATCGCTTTCCCGTTCGCGGCGATAGTAACCGTCCAGGGGGATCCCCAGACGGGCTTCGGTGCGGACCTTGTCGATATCGACGTGGACCCCATTGTCGTAGCAGAAGTAGCAGTTGTGCTTGCCCTCGTGTTTCAGCCAGGCGAGTGAAACATATCTATCTCGTGAATGCCAAGAGGGGTATCCTTTCATGGCTTTCCCTCAGCTTTCCCACGTTCGCATGATGGTGATGACCGGCTCTCCGTGGTCTCCAGGACCAGCAAGTGCCTTGAGTACAATCTCACCATCCGCGTTGGCCGTTTCTGCGTGATGCAAAGTCAGACGATAGTGGGTTTCCCTGGCGTCTTTCTTCACCACCACATCGTTCGGACCACCGCGCTGCTTTGGGGACTTGATGGCATAGTGCAGCATGTAGAGCACGTCCCAGAGTCGCCCCTGAACGTCCTCGTGGCTGTGCGAGGCAGGGATTTGCTCAATGAGCATCCAGACCTCGGTCGTGAGGGCAACGGGCCAGACAAAGCCAGCCTCGCGGGCCGTTTCCGACACGTCCACCAGCGTACCGTCCTCCAGAGCCTGCGCCCGCGTGTAGCGGGAGATGACCGTCCAGCCATCCGCTTCCGGGTAATCGTCTGCGGGCGGCTTGTCCGGTGCTGACGTCTCGGCGTCCTGGGGTTGAGGTGTGTCCTCGTCCCTGAACATCCGCGCTGGCCGGGTGTCGAGCGGTAATGCTGCGATGAATGCTTCAGCTTCATCCGGCAATGTGATCTCGGCCAGACCGCGTTGCCAGGTCTC
>DAOTUH010000085.1:0-24242 GCA_034437255.1 Anaerolineae bacterium | reverse complement strand
CGTGATGTTCGTGCCTTTCTTCAATTCGTTAGTTTCTTGGCGTATTTGTTACCTATCCAGACCTACGAGGTCTACGACGCATGTCTGAAAACAAGGCAAAAAATGATTCCAAAACGCTTTGTTCGTCGCACTGCGCTGGAGACCTCGGAGGTCTAGAGATAGGTAATCTCAACAGAAAAGGCCAACCCACGAGCCGCTTAGCGGTAAAGGATGAATTGGCCTCTGATATGATTTATAATTTCTCTAGGCGTACCGTCTGAATCGGATACGGCAGATCGATGCCCTCTTGTTCTGCTGTTTTCTGTACTGCAATCACGACCTTCGAGTGGACGTCGAAAAGCCCGTACTTTGTCTGGTCAACCCAGAAACGCGCAGCCAACTGCAGGGTAGAATCACCCAGTTCCTTCGCCTGCACGGAGGGGGCGGGTTCATCCTGGACGCCGTCTACGCTCTTTACCGCCTCTAAAAACGCGGCAATAGCCGCTTCCGGGTCTTGATCGTATCCCAGACCGATGTAAATCGTGCGCCGCCGGTACTGGACGTTGGAGTAGTTGATGATGGGATTGCTGAAGATGTCCATATTTGGCAGAATAACCCGCTCGCCATCCCAGGTTTTGACGACGGTGTCTCGCGTGTTGATCTCCATGATTTGACCACTGTAGGAGTCGCCGACAGTCACCGCGTCCCCAATCTCAAAGGGCTGTCGAACCAGAAGCAGAATCCCGGCGACGAAGTTACGGGCAATATCCTGGAGGGCAAAGCCGATGGTGAATCCGGCGATGCCCAGCCCGGCCAGGAAGCTCGTCACGTCGAAGTTTACCTGCTCCAGGGCAATGATGGTGCCCAAGATTAGGACGCTCCAGCGCGCGAGACGACTCAGCAGATCCTGAAGTTCTAGATCACGGCCGCGCAGGCTACGCTTGGCCCAGCGTGCGGCTGCACTCGACAACAGCAGGGTCACTCCAAAGGTGAGTAGAGCTACGATCAAATTCGGAATAAAATCCCAGGCTTCCTCAAGGAACTGTTCGAATTCGTGCGTCATGATGCTCTGGGATGAGAGCTAGCGAGGGTGCTGGTTTTTCTTGTACCGGTAGACAATCCGACCTCGGTTGAGATCGTAAGGCGAAAGTTCCACTTTGACGCGGTCGCCGATGAGAATGCGGATGTAATACCGGCGCATCTTGCCGCTCAGATAGGCGATGATCTCGTGCCCATTATCCAGTTCTACTCGAAACTTGGTGCCTTTCAGGGCTTCAGTTACGGTGCCCATCATCTCGATTTTTTCTTTCTTTGCCACATCTCCTCCTTAGTGTTTAGTGTTTGTTATCGTGAACGCGGGGTCTATGCTATTGGGACCGTTTGACGGCTTTGAAAGCGCTTTTCAGCCTGCTTTTCAGTTCTCGTTTTGCCTTGGCAAGCGTCGTGCCCTGAGCGACGGCGACCTCGGCGGCGAGCAATCGGACACCTTTCTTGTAGAGCTCCTTGCCCTTCTGCGTCAGTCCGTCCTCCGTCTGCCGGCGCCAGCCGGCGTCCCGGACTGCTTCCGCGATCTTGAAGACCTCTCCGGTTTGGAGTTTGTCGTTGATCACCTTGTGACGGGTGCGATAGTTGGACGGCAGCTCCTCCGGCATTTCTCTGAGGAGTTGCCACATTCTGTCCAACTCTTCTTCTGTCATGGCGCGTCGCATGCCGACCTCGTCGGCTTCGCCGATAGGGATCATTAGGCTGGTGTTGGTCTGCTTCAGAAGCTTGATTTCATAGTACTGCCTGAGTGTTCCCTGGGTCTCGAATTCTTTGAAGCCCGTGATGCGTCCTGCGCCGCGAATGGGATGGACGACGGCATCGCCAATGCTGAATTTAGGCTCTACATCAGCGTTTGCAACCGTGGTTTGTTCTTTCGTCGGTTCGTTCATCTTTCCTCCCAGATTGTTTGATCAGGATTTGTCTTTGCGTGCACATTCGATGCACACTTTGGTATCCGGTAGAACGGCGAGGCGATCAGGGTGGATCGGCTTGCCACAGTGTTCACAGATACCGTAGGACCCTTCTTTCATCCGGTTGAGGGCTTTGCGCAACCGGTCAGCGCGACTTTTTAGCTGCTTCAAAAGCGCTTGATCTAACTCCCACTGTGTGACTGCCGGGTCGCCCTTGCCCAGCCCGTGCTCTGGATGCACGTCCAATGCTTTCTCTAAAGATTTGATCTGCTTTTCCAGATCCTTAAGCCGTTTACGTAAGTTAGATGCTTGTTTATTCAATGCGTTCACCTCCGTATTTGAAACGTCCGGCTTCCAACTCCAATACTATCACCACCGACTAATTTCCTTAAGTCTTCAGGATTTCGCCGGGTCGAAGCGAGATATTAACCACAGGCTTCATAGATTCATACAGAAAATCGATGAAAATATGTGAAAATCTGCGTAATCTGTGAAAAAAACCGCTTTTTAGTCACCCGGCGAAATCCAAGAGAGCCATTTTCTTAAGCCTCCAATAGGCGAGGAAGGTTAATAGGGACTTCTCCCAAATTATTGAGAGGATACCCGCCAGCGATACGTGCGGCGTCAGCGCGGATCATCTCGGGTCTTCATCGGCATATTATCAGGATGAACCTGTCAGGAGAGCCGCTCCAGCGTTTCCTCCAGCCACCTCAACTCCTGCTTGGCCATCGCCAGTCCGTAATCCAAGGCCAGTGGCTGCTGGGATTGAGTTGGCTCTCCGTCGTTCGCCTGGAGTTTTTTCAGCAACGCAGTACGCCGCTCTGTGACTTGTGAACGCCGGTGGTTCAAATACGCCACTAGCCCTTCACGTGAGTAGTTCTTTGCCAGAATCAGGTGCATAAGAAAGGCCTTCAGCGAGGGATCCTTGACCACCGGCTTGTTGATCCAGTCGTGCAGCGTGTGCTGGCCTGCCTCTGTGATATGATAGACTTTTCTTGAGGGTTTTTCCTCACTTGATACCACGTTGACCGCCACAAGCCCATCATCCAATAATCCATGCAAGGCCGGATAAAGACTGCCATAGCTGGGGCTCCCGATGAGCCAGCTGAAACTTTCCAGCAGGCCCTTGATGTCGTACCCGGTCATGGGCTTCTGGGTCAGCAAACCCAGCAACAGATAGCGAATACTGACAGTACTCTTGGCCACAATTCAATCATCTCTCTAAATTATTTGTATTTGTATATATCGATTAGATATAGCATAACACAGAAGAACATATTGTCAATTCTCATACGACAACGAGGCTTTCATCTTGGCACCTGGACAAACACGGACTTCGCGCATAGTTTTGTATTTTCTGTGTTATGCTGTGTTCGACGGTGTCCAATTTTGACGAACTTGAGAAATGTATCATCCTCATTATACTAAGGGAGGTCAGATGTGCTGCTACAGGAGCTGTTCTATGGATAGTTGGGTTGCTCACGTGCCCCTTATGGCAGATGGGGGCCATCACGAGATGCTGGACGCAGTCGCGGAGATTCGCAGAACCAAAATGGTATATCCCCCGGTAGGAAAGGAGTTCTACGCGCTCGACGTGACTCCCTTCGACGCTGTCAAGGTTGTCATTGTGGGCCAGGACCCGTACCACGGTGAGGGGCAAGCGCACGGCCTCGCGTTCTCTGTGCCCAAGGGCGTGGATCCACCGCCGTCGTTGCGCAATATTTTCAAAGAAGTGGGCCGGGACGTTTACGATGGGGAGCCGCCGGCATTCCCAACAGATCTCACGCGCTGGGCAGAGCAAGGTGTGCTGCTGCTCAACACGATCTTGACGGTCGAAGCCGGGGACGCGGGCAGCCACGCCAGCTTGGGCTGGCAGCGGCTGACTAACGCCATCATCCAACAGCTCAGTCGCCAACGAGAGCACCTGGTCTTCATGCTTTGGGGCAAAAAAGCTCAGGCCAAGCGCTCGCTGCTCAATGATCATCAACACCTGATCCTGGAAGCGCCGCATCCCTCGCCGCTCTCGGCGTGGCGGGGATTCTTTGGCTGCGGTCATTTCTCGGCGGCAAATGCCTATCTCCGGCAGCAGGGGAAGAGCCCGGTTGTATGGTAGGAGGAGCCCTAAGTGACTAATTATCATATATGTTGGGCGGTGTCCGCTGAAGTTGCGGGTCTGGCGATCCGCTCGAAGCGAGTAAGGTGATGTTAAGTCATTCGGGGTAGGAGGAGTTCAATATATGGGGGGACATTTTCTATGAAGTCCATTGTTCATCTAAGCGATCTACATCTTGGCTTCAGAGACCTGAGCGACCGTTTCCGTGACGTTGCTGACCAGCTGGTAGCGGAATTACAGCCTGCCACTGACTACATCATCGTTATCACGGGTGATCTTGTCGAGAAGCCGAACAGGCGCGCACCTTATCAGGAAGTGCACGATATTTTGGACGATCTCAAGATAGCGGGCTTTACAGTATTAATGGTGCCCGGCAATCATGACTATAACGATGGTATCCTTTTGGACAAGACCTTCGTCCCACAATTCAAAGAGATTTTCTATGGAGATGCGCAGTTAGCCTACCCCAAAGTGGATATCGTGGATGGCATAGCGTTTATCGGGCTAGACTCGCTTGCCGAGGAACTGCACTGGTACGATTGCATGTTTGCCGACGGAGAGTTGGGTGAGGAACAACTCCAGCGGTTGGACGACCTTCTGGGTGATACTACCGTGGCTTCCTGCGCATACCAGGTCGTCTACATGCATCATCATCCCTGTGTATTTCTTCCCTTCGCTGATTTGAAGGACGCGCGCAAGCTGCGGAACGTTCTGGCAAAACACGGCAACGTGGATGCCTTGCTTTTCGGTCATCACCACATGGGCAAGGAGTGCTGTGGTCTGTGGGGGATCCCGCGCTGCTATGATGGAGGGACGGTCACCGGCAAGCGCCCCGGTAGGACCTTGTGGCGCATCTTTGATCTTTCAAAAGAGCCGATATACGATCTTGATGGCGTCGTGGATCTTTTGGCTGATTGAGGGAAATTCTCAATGAACGTATATATCCGGCCTATGCGTGACGACGACTTGGATGCCATCGTGCAGCTCTCGCTGCTGGCTTGGGCGCCGGTCTTTGCATCGTTTAAGCAGGTGCTGGGCCCCACGATCTACGACAGGCTCTACCCCGATTGGCGGAAGAGCCAGCGCGAGGGCGTGGAAAAAGCCTGTCGTGACGGAAAAAATACGGTCTGGGTTGCCGAGGTTGATGAGAACGTGGTCGGTTTTCTGGCCTACCAGTTGGATCACGAGAAGAAAGAGGGCGAAGTCTATCTGCTCGCCGTTCACCCAGACTATCAGAAGCATGGCATCGGCACCGATCTGAATTTCCTCGCGCTGGAAAAGATGCGAGATAGCGGCATGCAGTTGGCCGTCGTGGGCACGGGCGGCGATCCCGGTCACGCGCCGGCCAGACGGTCTTACGAGAAAGCCGGATACACACCTTTGCCGTTGGTGCGATATTACAAGGCTCTGTAAGGAGGGCATCATGGAGTACAAACTGTTGGGCAATACGGGCGTCAACGTCTCCCCGCTCTGTTTTGGGACGATGTCCTTTGGCGGCATTGCCGACGAGGAGGAGTCCAAGGCGATGTTTCACCGTTGTCGCGACGCGGGCATCAATTTCTTCGACTGCGCCAACGTCTACCAGCGCGGGCGCGCCGAGGAGATCTTGGGCCAGCTGATCGCCGGTTGTCGTGATGAAGTGGTCATCACCAGCAAAGTCTACTTTCCCATGGGCGACGACGTCAACGCGCGCGGCGCGACGCGCTATCACATCCTCCACGCCGTCGAGGAGAGCTTACAACGTCTGAACACGGATTGCATCGACGTCTACTTCATTCACCACTTCGACGATCTGACGCCACTGGAGGAGACGCTCCGCGCGCTGGACGACCTCGTGCAGCAGGGCAAGATCCTCTATCCAGCAGCCAGCAACTTTGCCGCGTGGCAGATTGCCAAGGCGCTGGGCATCTCGGCCAAAGAAGGGCGGGTGCCCTTCGAGGTGATTCAGCCTATGTACAATCTCGTCAAACGCCAGGCGGAGGTGGAGATCCTACCGCTGGCTGAAGCGGAGCATCTCGGCGTGATCCCCTACAGTCCCCTGGGCGGTGGGCTGCTGACGGGCAAGTATGGCACCAAAAAGCAGCCCAAGACGGGGCGCCTGGTGGAAAACCAGATGTACAAGATCCGCTACGGTGAGGATTGGATGTACGAGGTGGCGCAGAGCTTCACCGATTTCGCCCGCGCGCGGGGCTACGATCCGGTGAGCCTGGCCGTTGCTTGGGTTGGAGGTCACCCCGCTGTGACCGCGCCTATCATCGGCGCGCGCAACACCACCCAGCTGGAGGCGTCGTTGCGCGCCATGGAGATCGACATGACGCCGGAACTGCGCGCCAAGATCTCCGCGCTCTCACCCTCGCCGCCGCCCGCCACCGATCGCACCGAGGAGCAGGCCGAGGTCAACTACGGGGTGCGCTAGAGGCTACCCTCACGCGCCCATAGCGGCCCGATCCACCATCCAGATCAGGCGCCCGTCTTTGGGCTGTACCCGTTGGGCCGGCAACGTCGGCGCGTCCGGTTCCGGCGCCAGTACGCGCTGGAGAATATCACGCTTGCGCTCGCCAGTGACGACGAAGGTCACGTCCCCGGCGGCGTTGATGGCCGGTAGCGTCAGCGTCAGGCGCCACGCCCCCAGCTTCTCCACGTGGTTGGCGGCGACCCACCGGCCTGGCGTGTCCAAGGCGTCGGTGCCGGGGAAAAGAGAGGCCGTGTGTCCATCCCCACCTAGGCCGAGCAGGATCAGGTCGAAGCCGCTGACGTCGATCTCGTAGAAGAGCTCGCGGATCTCGGTCTCGTAGGCCTGGGCGGCCTCTTGGGGCGCGAGTTCGCCCTGCATGCGATGGACGTTGGCATCGGGGATCGGCACGTGATCCAGCAATGCCTCGCGGGCCATGCGGTAGTTGCTCTCTGGGTGGATTGGCGGGACGCACCGTTCGTCGCCCCAGAAGACGTGTACCCGGTCCCACTCAATGCGCTCCGAAAACGCCGGCATGGTCAGGCGTTCGTAAGCCGGGCGCGGCGTCGAGCCACCCGCCAGCGCCACGGTGAACGGGCGCTGCTTGGAGCGCGTGTCGTTCGCCAGCGTGACGACGTGTTGGGCTACGGCGTCCGCCAGCGCGTCCGCGTCGTTGTAGATGCGTCGTTCAGCGTACATCTTAACCTCCACTTCATAGGATCTGTTCTGATTAACCGTTGTCGATGCGCGAAAAATAGGAATGGTAGCGGCTTATCACGTCCTTGAGCTGTTTGTCGCTATCTGTGCGGAAGCCAAACGCGACCGCCTGCGCGATGATCTTGCTATCGAAGACGAATTTGTCGGAGGTGAGCGGGAAGGGAATGGTCTCCAGCAGTTTCCGGTGATAGGCGCGGAAGCCGGTATGTGCCTCAGAAAGATGCAGCCCCGGGCGCAGTTGTTCGTAGATGCCTGCGTGTTGATGAAGAAAAAAGTATCCTTCCATTGGACTTTGGACAAAACTGCGACCACAGCGGCGATTCGCCCGATCCTATTGAGCCCCTGTCCCTCTCGTACACGTGCCAACGGGATCGACCACGTAGTCAAAACTCACCATTAGCCAGACCGGTGCGATGGTCAGGGCAAACCATCACCACTGAGATGTGAGTTCCAAAAACGAGTTATAGCTCCTCCCAGAGCAGCGCAACAGCCACGGCTGTCTAGTATATCATCACCCACATGGGAGACAAAAACGGTGGATAAGAGGGGATGGTTCATTTTCCAGATTGATGAGGTTTACCCACTGCTCCGTTGCTCACAACGAACCGATTCGCTCGTAGTTAGGCACGCAGGTCCCCTTGGACATCGCTCGCCAGGGCAAGTGTTGGCCGAAGTGCCGTCCGCCCGCTCCTGCTCAAAACGCTGTGCTTGCCGAAAGTGTTAACTCGTCGCGTTTGGGTTTATGTTTCTTCAATCCGTATCGTTGAGGTTTCGGACGTCTCTAACGCTGCCGCGGTCTTTTCGTCCAAAAACCGGTAGAGCGCCAGCAGATCGGCGAACCGTCGACGCTCGTTGTTGTGGGGATTTTCAAGGGAAGCCCGCCACACCAGCCCTTGCTCTGTCTTCACCGGCCAACAGCGCACCAGATAAACCAAATAAGGAGTGGGTGATTCGTCTTCAGATTTCACAACGGATCCTCGTTTTCTAGCATGGTAGGGAAGCAGGTCCAAGATTTTCGCTATTGAGAAGATACAAAACAGACGTAGCGAAAACGTAGCGGGCAACAGAAAGTCTATGGTAGAATATTATTGGCGTTGGTCGCGGATTAGGGATTTCAAAACACGTCGGCCCACGAAGTCGAAAGGGTCTTCCGGATTTTTCAGAGTCGAAGTGAGATATTGCCATGAACCTTATAGTTTCACACAAAAATTAAGGCTGACTCTACTGAAAAAAGGTTGTGCTTCACGCAAAGACGCCGCTGACCAAAGGTTGGATAGTCACCAAGATTTTTAAGTTATTTATTACTTTTATGAACAGCAAAACCAACCCAGATCAATAAAATTTACCATCTTATGAATTTTCTTTGCGTTCTTGGCGCCTTTGCGCGAGGTTGATGGTTATTTCAGTGCAGTCATCTGTTTAATCTTCTGAGGTGCGACGCACTTTCGCCGAAGTTTACGAGCCGGGGACTCCTAAACTATGCCCGGAGAACTTTGTAGCGCGGTTTGTTTCGATCTGTAAGTGCGTCGCACCTGGACGCTCACAAACCTAACCGGTTGCTACAAAAGGATGTCGTGGCCCAGCGGTGATCGTTTGCTCGGACACAGATTGACGAATCGACATTTCGACGTACGCTTATGCGCGAAACGTCCTGGTGCTGCTGAACAAAATAACGTATTGCCACAGTGAAGTCTTCGTTTAGGAGATGCGTCTATGACGGATCGCGAATTCAAGCGCCTCTCAGAACGTGCTCGTTCTTTACTGAAAGGCGAAGAAAGCTACGATGTCGAGTTCAAAGAAGCGCTCAGTGGCCTGCACAGCTCTGATCTGGTCGCTTTCGCGAATTCAGCGACAGGCGGCACGATCCTCGTCGGTGTCCGGGAGTACATGAACGAGGACGGGCGCCAACGCGGCAAGATCATCGGCTGTCCCGTAGGCGACGAGGAAAAGCTGTCCATCGTCAATCGTGCTGAAAGCTGCATCCCGTCCATCGAGCTGAAGGTCCTCGTCGAGAACGCCGACCGGTGTCCTTTCTTCCGCATCGAGATCCCCAGCGGGCGCGATAAACCGTACTGCACGGCGGGTGGGACCTACAAAGTGCGGGGCAACGCCCGGTCCAACGCCCTGACCCCATCGCGCTTGCTACATCTCTTTATGGAAAGCGAAAACCAGGCGTTTTTGGCGCGCTTTCGCAACGCCACGGCCAAGCTGGAAGACGATCTCGCCGAAATGGACGCCCGATTTGCCCGGGAATTGGAAAACATGTACGCTAACTTGATCGAATTAGAGCGCGTCCTGGGCCGGACCATGAGCAGCGCGGCGAGCGCCGAATCCATGGCCGATCACTCCGGCACCCTGCTGGCGGACATGCAGAGTATGGTGATTGAGCTCAGCCGACGGTTGGCGCAATTGGAGGAAGAGCGCTTTCCTGCCCTGACCGAGAAAGTTGATTTGCTGTTACAGGAGCACGACGAAGATCGCATCTTATCCAAACGTTAACAACGAGTTAGTCGTCTGTTTACGTCCGTGTCTTATACTAGAGATGCAAGGCCAGATTAGATGTTTCATCTAATCTTCTCCTTCTTGGGATTCGGGGGGCGCAAGCCCCCCTTTTTTGGTCTCATCCAAGATCTGACAGGTTTGAGGCGGCTAGAACTTCCCGAACGACCCCTTTTTGAATATTGTCATCGATTTTATCTTGACGTATAACGCAAACGACTTATACTTGTATGATGTGTCGGAGATACCTTGCAGAAGATAGCGGATCTGCATGGAGGCAAAAAGGTGAGTAGAACGTGAAGAAACTATGGCAGGATTACCAACAGAAGCAAAATGACCAGGAGAAACCTTGGTTATCGACGCGCCAACGCTCGGCAGTCCGGCGGACTCGGAGTATTATCATCAAGACAGAAACACAAATTGAGGGGATTCGACGTGCGTCTCGCCTGACCAGTGAAATCCTGGACCGGCTCGCGGCGCGGATCCGACCGGGCATCACGACGCAGGAGATCGACGACTGGGTTCACGAGTACACGGTAGCGCAGGGCGCGGTGCCGGCACCGCTCAACTACCGCGGCTTTCCCAAGAGCGTCTGCACGTCCATCAACGAGGTCATCTGTCACGGTATTCCGGAAGATCGGGTCTTGAAAGACGGTGACATTCTCAACGTTGACGTCACTTCGATCCTGGATGGCTACTATGGTGATTCTAGCCGCATGTTCCTCATCGGTAACGTCTCTGACGAAGCGCGCCAACTGACGCGGGTGACCCGCGAGTGTCTGTACCGAAGTATCGACCAGGTGAAACCCGGCGCGCAGCTGGGCGATCTCGGCCACGCCATTCAGGCGCACGCCGAGCGCCACGGCTATTCGGTTGTGCGGGCCTTTGTGGGGCACGGCGTCGGCGTCGAGTTCCACGAGCCGCCGGACGTGCGCCACTACGGGCAGCCGGGCACCGGTCAGCGCCTGCGCCCCAACATGGTCTTTACCATCGAGCCGATGATCAACACCGGCAGTTACCGCGTCAAAGTCCTGGACGATGGCTGGACAGCCATCACGGTGGACGGCGGACTCTCAGCACAATGGGAACACACGGTCCGGGTCATGGACGACGGATACGAGATCCTGACGGCCTACGAGGGACAAAGGACCCGCGATATCGTCTGTCGATGAGTGCGCTGCTTGTCTCCGGCTTGATCAACATTGAAATGACGGTCCGGGTTGAACGCTTCCCCATTGACTACACGCCCGTTCGCTACCCGTTTTGGGGCGTGAACAGCACCGTCTCAGGCGTGGGGTATAACGTCGCCAAGGCACTGACGACGCTAGGAGATCAGGTTCGTCTTGTCTCCCTGGTCGGTCAGGGACTGTACGCCGAGGTGGTGCATAAAGCGCTGAGGTCCGATGGGATTCCCTCTGATCACGTATTGCCCCTGCTGTCTCAGATGCCCCAATCCGCCATCTTGTATGATGGCACCGGACGACGACAGATCCACGTCGATCTCAAGGACATCCAAGAGCGCGAATACCCCGGCGATCATTTCGATGCGGCTCTGCACGATGCGGATCTGGCCGTGCTCTGCAACGTCAACTTCTCCCGTGCGTACCTCTCCAAGATTCGCGAGCGCGGGATCCCCCTCGCCACGGACGTGCATGCAATCTCGGACCTGGAGGATGCCTACAACCGCGACTTTATGGATGCCGCCGACATCCTTTTCATGAGCGACGAGCATCTGCCCTGGGCACCCGAGAGGTGGGCGCGGGCGGTCATGGAGCGGTACGCGCCGGAGATCCTGGTCATCGGCCTGGGCGTGGAAGGTGCGCTGTTGGCGCTCCGCGAGACACGCACCGTGGAGCGGTTCCCGGCCGTGGTCACGCGGGACGTCGTCAACACCATCGGGGCCGGCGACGCGCTGTTTGCTGCCTTCGTCCACGTCTACGCGCAGACACGTGATCCGCGCCTGGCGTTGCGCAAAGCCACCGTCTTCGCGTCGCACAAAATCGGCGCGGCCGGCGCCGCCGAAGGCTTTCTGACGGAGACGATGCTGGATGCCTGGTATCACCAGACGACGTGAAGCGTGGTTCCGACCATGCACTCACACGAAATGTTCGAAATTTTAATTTGACAGTTAAGTTAGGAAAGAAGGATGTATTCTTATGGAAGAAGAAAATGATGTACGTAATCAACGCATCGCGCTGCTTATTGATGGAGATAACGCGCAGCCTTCGCTGTTAGAGCGCATGCTCGCGGAGGCTGGAAAGTACGGCGTGGTCGCTATTCGGCGCATTTATGGGGACTGGACCAAACCAGAGATGAAGGGCTGGCAGAAATCACTTAATATCTACGCTATTCAGCCGATTCAACAGTTTCGTTACACCACCGGCAAGAACGCCACCGACAGCGCCATGATCATCGACGCTATGGATATTCTCTATACGGCGGATATCACGGGCTTCTGTCTGGTCTCCAGCGACAGCGACTACACGCGCCTGGCGACGCGGATTCGGGAGAAGGGCGTTTTCGTCATGGGGATCGGCAAGAAGATGACTCCACGCGCCTTCGTCAATGCGTGTGATGTCTTCGTCTACAGCGAGAATCTCCAGAAAAAGCGCCGGGAACATACTCCCGAGAAGCCACCTCAGAAAACCCGAGGGGCGCCGCCCGATCCGCGCCCTCTGCTGGAAGAAGCCTTCGAGATGGCGGTACAGGACGACGGCTGGGCTTCATTAGGGCCGTTGGGCCAATACCTGCGCCAGCTCGATCCCAGCTTTGACTCGCGCACCTATGGATTCAAGCAGCTTTCGCAGATGGTGCGCGCCTACCAGGACATGTTCCAGGTGCGGACTGTGCGCCGTCGTGGCGGAAGCTCCATCATTTACGTGAAGCTCAAGGAATAAGCGTAAAGACAGTTACACCAAGATTGAAACAAATCAGGGTCGGTCCCCGCTGAGGAGAGTTCCTCTCCAGCCCGGAGACCGGCCCCCGATTTTTGTCCCACACGTTGCGATATCTGGTTCCCCGTCCGCCGTCTCCCATCCCCGGTCAGTTTCATCCTGAAACGCTTGCTGCCTCTCGACCCAGCCGGAACGCCGTCTCATTCTCCGTCCGATACTCGGCCGGCACACGCCGCAGAATTGCTGTCTCCCAGACGCCGGGATCGGTCTCCAGCAGCGTGGAGAGCGCCGCCAGCAGCACCGTGTTGACGGCGCGAGGTGTGCCCGCCTCTTCCGCCAGCGGCAGCGCATCGACGGGGATGACGCGACCTGCGCGTCGCTCTAATGCTGCCAGAATGTCCTCCTCGGCGGGGTAGGTGGCGTCTCCCACGCTCACGGACATAGGCGTGATCTTCTGGCGGTTGACGATGATCGTCCCGCCGGTACGCAGCCAGTCGATCCAGCGCGCGGCTTCCAGCAGTTCAAAAGCCATAAGAATGTCCACCGTGCCCTCCTCGCACGTGGGCGAGCCGACAGTAGGCGCCCAGCGGACGTGACTCTCTACCACGCCGCCACGCTGTGCGAAGCCGTGCACCTCAGACTTCTTCGCATCCAGGCCCAGATCCAGTCCTACCTGCGCGGCGATATCCGAAGCCGTGAGTACACCCTGTCCGCCGACGCCGACGAATAAGAAGTTCATACGTTCAATCATGCGTGCTTGCCTCCAAAACTTGTAATGGATTTACTGAAAGACATCGGAAAATCGGATAGTGTGGTTCCTTTTAGGTATCTGTTTAGATTTCTGAGGTGCGACGCACTTTCGCCGAAGCTGACAAGCCAGGACATGCTAAATTATGCCCGGAGGACTTCGTAGTACAGTTTTTCTTGGATTCGTAAGTGCGTCGCACCTGGGCTGCTCATAAGACTAAACGATTACCATTTTAGTTGACTGCAAGCGGCTGGCGCGGTCAGGAGACCGCCCAAAGCTAGCTGGGGCTGGTCTCCTGCAGTAACTTCATTGCTCGTCAGGGACCGTGCCCCAATGCATTTGAAACACACCAAATCGGATGATGCTGTTTTAAGCCTGCTCTCTGTGCTTGAGACGCTCGATGGGTTTGAAGTACTTCATGACCAGATACCCGGCCACGGAGACCAGAATCGTCAAGCCACTCAGGAACCAGGTGGAGCCGGGGACACGTCGTAGTGCCCGAATCTTCATAGCTGGAGTAAACTTTTGAAGCGGGCCACGGGTCGGTTCTTCTGATCTCTCGACCGTGTCGAGCAGCGTTCGCTTGAGCTCGCCAGCAGGAAGAAACGAGATGAGTTCCGTGAGACGCTGCCGCTCTCGCGCCCGTTCCTTTTCCTGGAGAGGACGCTTCTCCTTAATCAGCGTCTGGTATGCGGCGACGGTTTGATCGATGACATTCGACCAGTTCAAATGGCACACACGAGCCTGTGCGCTGTCACAGAGCGCCTCGTAAACCTCTGGCGAACATGAGGATAGCCGTTTGATGCATGCTGCAAATTCTTGGGATGGGGTCTCTTTGGGAAGACGGCATCCGACCTCGTCATCCACCAGCTCATCGATGGTCTCGTTGCTCAGCCCGATGACGGGCGTCCCCGAGGCCAGCGCTTCAATTACAGAGAGGCTCTGGACTTCCATTTTGGACGCCGACACGAAGAAGTGCGATGTCTCTAGATGGTCTGGGATGGCTTGATACGGCACCTGTCCGGTGAACGTGACCTTTTCTTCTAACCTGCGCTCGCTGCAGAGGCGCTTCAGTTTCTCTCCGTAGACCGGTTTCAGGGGCTTGCCGATCAATTGAAGATGATAATTCGCGGGTAAATGTGTCATCACGTCCAGCAGATAGCTTTGATTCTTTCGCTCGCTGAGGTAGCCGGTAAAGGTCAACGTTATCTGAGGTGCTGTGAGATCAGCGCACTTGCATGCGTGGTAAGGTGTCAAATCTCGCCCGTTGGGAATCACAAAAATCCGGCCTTCGTACCCAAAGGAGCGAATCGACGCCACCGCCTGTTGGTTGAGGGCGATGACGGCGTCACAGTTTTCGTAGAAGTCGTCTAGCAGCTGCTGTGTCACAGCCTCTCCGAAGGAACTGTGCAATATCTTGAGGTCCAGGGCATCGGCTGTGCCAAAGTCTAACACCTTGGTGGGGAGAATATGACTGGTGTGCACAAAAGGCACCAGGCGCATGCGCGCCCAGACCTGCCCGATCAATCCCAGCAGCGCCGGCTCATGCGCGTGGACGATATCCGGCTCAAAGGCATCGAGAAAGTTCATCAACGTACTGACCGTCTTACTGGTCAGCGCGGGCATGGCAAATTCTCCCTCCCCTGCGCTTTGAATACCAAAAATCTGTATATTGTCTTGGGCGTAGAGACCGGTTTTTTCTGCCGGGCAAATCAGCATCACATCATGTTCCTTAGCAAACCCGCGCGCTATCTCGTGCGCCACCCGGCCCTCTCCACCTCCGAGTCCCTGTTTGAACAACGTCGTGAACACAACTTTCATCCGTTAGGTTTCCTCCTAAGTCACTGACCCGTGGTCGTGCGCCTTTCGATCAAACTCAAAGCGCTCGAAAATCTCCTCAAATTCCGCCACAATCTGTTGGCAGGATAGACCCATCTCGTCGAGTGCATAATCGTGCTGGCTCTCGTGTTGGCGCGCTTCTGTCGCGCGCTGATATAAGAGCTCCCGAAACGCCGGGTCCATCTCAAGATTCAGCCGTTCGTAGATCTCGCTGACGACCTGTTCCGCCTGGTTGACCATCCTATGGAAGTTTACCACAGTATACTGATCCTCGGGAAGCTCGGGCAGACGTTGCAGGGGATAGGTGTACCAGTGCTTTGCCATCTCCACCACCCACTCCCGGCACATGTACGGTTCCGGTGGGTCTCCCAGGATCCGCCATTCTTCTTCTGTCAGGCTGATGTAGGAAGGGATCATCTCCAGCGGATTCCGCGCCAGATAGATGAACTTGGCGTTGGGGAACAGTTCGAGCAGGGTCTCGATCATAGGACTGTATGAAGGGTTCTTGGCGAGGTAGTGCTTGTCTGAGGTGCCGTGGGCGTGGAGGTGTCGCTGGAGGCAGCCCTTGTAGAAGTGCTGGATGTTCCGCTTTTCTCGCTGCGGTATCTGGGCATCGAAGTATGTGTAACGTCCCGCTTCTTCCAGCATGGCGGTAAAGGTCCAGACTTTGAGGGTTGACCAAAGATGGAGCAACAGATACTCATCCTCTTCCGGCGCGCGAAGAGCGATTTTATGGACCACGTTGGCTTTCTGCCATTGTCGCTGCCATCGCAACAGCGGCTTGCGCAGGGGCTTGCCGATGTGTCGATCCACGATAGCGAGGACGTTAAGCGCGTTACGCATCGTGATGGATGGCGCCAAGAGCATCTCCCACGTCTTCATCGACGTGAAATTATGCGTATCTTCCGCCAACAACCGCTGAAGAAACGTCGTTCCGCTGCGCGGATTGCCGATAATAAAGACCGGCTCCCTGACCTGTACCTCGTGGTAACCGGGAAAAAGAAGCGCATCCAGCCAGAGCCCTGTCCAGATGAGCAACTCAAGCAAGGGAAAGACGGTGTAGAAGAGCAACAGCCAGCCGATGCGTTTGAGTCTCAATCGGTAGGGCGTACCTCGGCTGGTGAAGAATGAGCGATACGTGAAACGCAGCAGGTTTCTAAAGTTGAACATGCCCTCCTTCGCGCGCATGCGTGCAAGTTGCACATTACACGTTACAAGTTGAATACGCCCGTCCCTGCCCCCTGCACCCCCTGCACCCTACTCCCTCGGCGCAATGGCATTGACCGGGCAGACCTGCATGCAGACGGTGCAGCCGGTGCAGAGCAGCGGATCAATGGTGGTCTTATGTTGCCCCGTCTTCTCGTAGACCTCGTCGCTTTTCAGGATCGCCGGACAGCCCACGCGCAAACACGCGCCGCAGGCGATGCACGTCTCCGCATCGACGGACATCTTGGGCTGCAGGTGGAAGTGCGGTGTGAAGACGCACGCGCCACGCACGACCACCACTGCCGGGCCGTCCTCGTGGCCGATGGCGGCGGTTAGCGTCTGCTTGACGCCGTCCACGTCCCAGGCATCGACCTCTTCGACGAAGGTGCAGCCAAGCGCGCGGCAGGTCTTCGCGATGTCGATGTGCTTCCCCGCCTCGCCTTGCAACGTCGTGCCCGTGCCGGGATTCTCCTGCTGGCCCGTCATCGCCGTGATGCAGTTGTCGAGCACGGCGACGGTAATGTTGGATTTGTTGTAGACGGCGCTCGCCAGCGGCGCCATGCCGGAGTGGAAGAAGGTGCTGTCGCCGATGGTGGCGACGGCATCCTCCTGACCGCCGGCCTGCCGGAAGCCGTGGGCCATGCCCACGCTGGCGCCCATGGAGATCAGCATGTCCATGGATTCAAAGGGCGGCAGCACGCCCATGGAGTAGCAGCCGATGTCGCCCGCAATCATGATCTTGGCGCGCTTCTTGCGCAGGTTGTAGAAGAAGGCGCGGTGCGGACAGCCGGGACAGAGCGCGGGCGGACGCGGCGGCACCGTCAGCGCGACGTCGGTCTCTTCCGGCGCCTCCTCGGGCGGCAGCGCGTCCAGCAGTCCGGCCTGCATCGCGCCCCGGCGGACCTTGCCCAGCGTCAGCTCACCGCAGAGCGGGATGATGTCCTTGCCGTGGGTAACCTGAATGCCCGCCGCTTTTAGCTGGTCTTCGATGAAGGGATCCAGCTCCTCGACGACGATCAGCTGATCCACCGCCTCGGCAAATGCGTGGATCTTCTCCAGCGGCAATGGGTAGCTTATGCCCAACTTGAGGATCGAGGCGCCGTCGAAAATTTCGCGCACGTACTGGTAGGCAATGCCTGTCGTCACGATGCCCAGCGAGGTGTCGCCCCAATCGATGCGATTGAGCCCGCGTTCGAAGCCCTCGGTAGCCGACCAGGCCGCCACGTCCAGCAGCCGCTGTTCGATTGCTGGGTGGCGCTTGCGGGCGATAGCGGGGATGATGACGCGCGTGACCTCGGCCTCACGCTCGAATTTGGGCAGCGGCTCAAACTCGCGCTTATCGGGCACCGTCGCCTCCACGACGGACTTGGAATGCGAGAGCCGCGTCGTCGAGCGCAGGATCACGGGCGTCTGGAACTGCTCACTCACGTCCAGCGCGACGCCCACGAAGCGCCGCGCGTCCTCGCTATCGGCCGGATCGAAACAGGGGAACTTGCCGAAGCGCGCGTACTGGCGGTTATCTTGCTCGTTCTGCGAGGAGAAGGCTCCGGGATCGTCGGCGCTGACCAGCACCAGCCCGCCCTTCACGCCGGTGTAGGAGACGGACATCAGGCTGTCGGCGGCGACGTTGACCCCCACGTGCTTCATAGCCGCCAGCGTCCGTGCGCCGCCGAAGGACGCGCCGATGGCGTTGTCCAGCGCCACCTTCTCGTTGCTGGCCCACTCGGCGCGAATGCCGGGATAGCGGGCGAAGTTCTCCAAGATCTCCGTGGACGGCGTGCCGGGATACGCCGAGGCGTACTGCACGCCCGCCTCCCAGGCGCCCAGCGCGATGGCTTCGTTACCGGAAAGCAAGCGTTTCATGCGAGACTCCTTTTGTAATGGGGATGGGGTACCGTATCTGCGTGTGTGTATTATACTCAACTTCGGGTTAGCTGAAAGTGATGAGACTCCGGGATTTCAAAGCGCGTCTGTTGGCGAAAACGCGCTTCGTACCGTAGAACTTGCGCAGATAAAAGCCAGGCAAACGAAGCCGGGGTTGATGCACCTGGCAAACACGAGAGGAGAGCGCCTATTGTGGCTAAGCCACCCTGGGACTGCTTCGTTTGCCCCTTGGGATTCGCTCTGAATCAGTATCCTACCCGAGTGGATAGGCTAAAATTCCCACACCTGTCGGGTGATCTCTGGCGAGCTTGTGTTACGATTATGGGTGTACAGTTGGATGAGTTCGGCATCAAACGAAAAGAGAGGCTATGAAACGAATCGGGAGAATCATTGGATACGGTTTGTTGGGATTTTTCGCGCTGATCCTCATTGCGATATTGATCTCGGCGCTGAGCAACCTTGGCCTGCCGCGGGAATCTGACGTCGTGGCGCGGTTGAGCGCGCCGCAGAAAACCTATCTTGCTGAAGCCTTCCATCTGCGCCGCGAGCAGGGCGACGCGGTCTGGTCTGGGTGGAGCGCCGCCGAGATTCCCCTTATCGTCTACAATGAGCGGTACGCCTTTCTCGTCAACTATTCGGGAGAACCTCCGGTCGGCTGGCGCACCGTGCCGGGCGGCGAGCAGCAGGGCCACGCGTGGAAGATCGTGCCCGAAGACACCTTCGAGGGGCGACCCTACTATCGGTCAGTGTTACCGGACTCCGGTGAGACCCCGCAGGCTTTCACCGTTCGGCTTGACGACGTTTGGGTCGCCAGTCTGCCCACTCGCGAGGCCATGCGCATCGGTCTGATCGCAGGGTTGCGCGAGGATCTGCCTTCCCCGCTGGATGCCCTGGTCCCCTATCGGCTGGTGCTGCGGTTGCTCCTGGGAACCGGCGATCAGTATGTGGCGGCGTTGCTTCACGAGAGCTTCCATGCCTACCAGGGTCTGACCGCGCCGGAGCGGCTGCGGGACGGTGAGAACGTGCTGCGGGAAATCTCTGACTATCCGGCGAGAGAAGCTGCGCACGTCGAGCTGTGGAAAGAGGAGCTGGTCTTGCTGCGGGACGCACTCCGGGCCGAGACCGAGACTGAGGCCGCCGAGCTGGCGCGCCAATTCCTGGCGCAGCGAGACCACCGACGGGCACAGCTCGACGTGCGTTTTGTGCGTTACGAACAGCACCGCGAATGGGTCGAGGGGCTGGCGAAGTACACCGAGATGGAAATCTGGCGCCAGGCTGCCATCACACCGGACTATGCGCCAGTCGATGCGCTCGCAGATGTCGAAGCCTTTAAGGATTATGAGACCTTTGATCGCCACCGCTCGCAGCAGGTGGATCAGATTGCCCGCATGGCGAGCAACGAGGGCGATGGTCGCTTCTACTACAGCGGCATGGCGCAGGCTGTCCTCCTGGATCGGCTGGCGCCGGGTTGGAAAGGCCAAATCATGCAAGACGGCGTCTTTCTAGAGAATCTACTGAGAGAGGCTGTCACATTGGGAGAGTAGAAAAATCTGATAAATTCGTTTAATCCGTTGATGCATTCGGGAGGTCTAATTGTTCAAGACGTTACGATGCACGTTGTTGATGGCTGCGTTGATGATTGTTGTGTTGCCCGGTTGTGGAAACGAGACGTCGTGGAAACAGGGAGATCCTGTCGAACTGCCGACCGAGGCCGCGGAGTTCTCTGACCTGGTGTTGGAGATCGATCGCCGGGGCGACGAGCTGGCCTTTGAGGCGCGCTGCAAGGAATCCGCCGAGTTCACAGAAGTCAAGATCGAAGTGCGGACCGAAGGCAGCGTTGAGTCGGCGCGCTACGCCATCACCCCGGAGCGTAAGAACGAAGTGGTGACCTGTGAGCCGGGCGCGGCATGGCTGCAAGGTCAGACGCCGGTCTTTGACGAGATGGAGACCGGCGACGAGCTCTGGGTGCGCCTGGAGTTCCACAAGCCCGATGGCTTCGGCGCAGCCAAGGAGCATCTCTACATGATGGGCACCGATGGTCGCCTGCGCGACGGCGCCGGTTCCGTCTGGCAATGAGCAAAGTCAGCACGTCCCACATTGTCGGGGTTTGGGATGATACGTAAGCACCATGGGCGAAGAATCTGGATGCAAACTGGCTCTCTCGCCTTTGCGTTTACACTTTCTCTCAGGTAAAATCTTAGCTGGCAACACCATTACCTTGCACCTTGCACCCTGCACCCTGCACCTTGCACCCTGCACCCTGCACCTTGTAACCTGCAACTCGAATCCAGACAGGCACAAACGTTATGAATATTAAATCAGCCACCGCCACCCAGTCGGCCTCGCGCTCCGACCTGCGCGCCCTGATCAAATTTCAGAGCGTGCTGAACCGCGTCTCTACCAAATTCATCAACCTGCCACCCGGAGAGATCGACGCGGGCATTGATGAGGCGTTGGAGTCCATCGGCCGGTTCATGGAGGTGGATCGCAGCTACGTCTTCCAGTTCTCCGGCGATAAAAAGACGATGACCTGCACCCACGAGTGGTGCGCCAAGGGCATCACGCCTCAGATCGACCGCTTGCAGGACGTACCGGTGGAGACCTTTGCCTGGTCCAACCGCAAGCTGCTCGCAGGCCGGATTTTACACGTCCCCGACGTCGCGTCTCTTCCGCCGGAGGCCGAGTCTGAGCGCCAGGAGTTTAAGCGGCAGGAGATCCGTTCGCTCCTGACCGTGCCTATGATCTACCTGGAAGAGACCGTGGGCTTCCTGGGCTTTGATGCCGTGCGCGAGAAGAAACACTGGTCCCGCGACAGCCGCATGCTGCTGCGGAACGTCGGCGACATCTTCATCAATGCTCTGGAACGCAAACGCGCCCAGGCCATCCAGACCGGGCAGCAGCAATTTCTGGAGCTGCTGGCACGCGGTGAGGACTTCACGGCAACGCTGGAGAACCTCGTGCGGCTCATCGAAGAGCAATGGCCCGGGATGATCGGCCTCGTGCTGCTAGTGGACGACGATAATCGCCTGCGCCACGCCGCTTCCGTCAGCCTGCCACAGAGCTATCTGAACTCCATCGAAGGATTGAAGATCGGCCCGGAGGTCGGCTCCTGCGGCACCGCCGCCTACCTTGGCGAGCGCGTGATCGTCGAGGACATCGCCGCCGATCCACGTTGGGCCGATCTGTGCGAATTGGCGCTGGAGGAGGGACTGCGCGCCTGCTGGTCCGAGCCCATCTTCTCGCCCGACGGTCAGGTGCTGGGGACCTTCGCCATGTACTACCGGTATCCTCGCGCCCCCAGTGAGGGAGAATTGCGCACCATCGAGATCGCCGCGCATTTGGCCGGCGTCGCCATCGAGCAGAAACGCTCCGGGGAGGCGCTCCAGGAGAGTGAGCGCATCCTCAAAACGCTGATGAGCAATCTGCCGGGCATGGCCTATCGTTGCCGCAACGACGCGCAGTGGACCATGCGTTTCGTCAGTGAGGGCAGCGAGGAGTTGACGGGCTACACGCCGTCAGACCTGGTCGAAAATCAAGAGATTGCGTACCGTGACCTCATCGTCCTAGAGGACAGACCTCCTGTGCGCAAGGCTGTGGACGCGGCGATTGCGCGCCGAGAGCCCTTCCAGGTGACCTATCGCATCCAGACGCGGGACGGCGAACAGAAGTGGATCTGGGAGCAGGGCCAGGGTGTTTTCGACGAGTACGATCGCGTGATGGCGCTCGAAGGATTCGCGACGGACATCACCGAGCGGGTGCAGGCGCAGCAGTTGTTAGAGGCACAGGTCGTGCAGCGAACGCGCGACGTGAAGCGCCGCCGCCAGGTGGCCGATGGGCTCCGGAACATCATGGCCGTGTTGGGTGCCGATCGCTCGCTTCAGGATATCCTGCACCAGATCGTCTCGCAGGCGCACTGGCTGCTCGACGCCGCCGGCTGCGTGATCTACCGTTTCGACATGGAAAATCAGGACACCGTCGCCGAGGCGATGATGGGCATGCCGCCGGAGTTCGAGGCGGAGATGCGCCATTTCCCGCTCAAAGAAAGCTCGGCGCCTCAGCAAGCTGCCTTACAGCGCCAGCCCTATCCCGTCCCCGATATCACAGCTTACTTCGCTCAGATGCGCGCGGAGCGAGGGGCATTTTCGCCGAAAACCCGGCGGTGGATGGATCTGGTCGAGCGCCATTTCCAGGCCAAGTTGACGCTCCCCATCGTCGTCCAGGACGAGGTCTACGGCGGGATCGAGCTCTACTACCGGACGCTGCGCGAGTTCTCAGACGAGGACATTGATCTCGCCATGACCTTTGGGGATCAGGCGGGCCTGGCCATCGAAAACGCGCGGTTGTACGCGGAGGTACAGCGACGTGCCAACGAGAGCCGCGCCCTTTTTAACGTGCAGCGGGCCATCACCAGCAACCTCACGATGGATACGGTGCTTCAGATGATCGCCGAGGAGGCCCGCAGCATCATCGGCGCTTACCGGGCCGTCGTGCTCCTCGTCGATGAGGACGAAGAACGGCTGGTGGTACAGCACGCCACCGGGGAGGCATGTGAAGGGTTGGTGGGGGAATGGATTTCGCTGCACGAGAGCGTGAGCGGGCGCAGCATGCTGGAAGGAGAGCCGGTCTTGATCACCGATATGGCGACCGATCCCCGGGTCGAGGCCGATAAGCCTGATGATCTCCGGTTCCGCTCGCAGATCAGCGTCCCGCTGCTCTCCACGTCCGGCCCGCTGGGCATCATCGCCGTCAGTGATCCAGAACCCCGTCGATTCGATGAGGACGACGTGCGCTTGCTGATGATGCTGGCCTCCGGAGCCGTGACCGGTCTGGAGAACGCGCGCCTCTACGAGGAAGAGCAGGAACGCCGCGAGGAGGCGGAACGGCATCGCCGCATTGCCGAGGGATTACGCGATATTCTGGCGGTGTTGAACTCGGATTATACTTTCACCGAAATCCTGGATCACATCGTCTACCAGGCGAGCCAGCTTCTGGGCGCCAGCGCGGGCGTGATCTATCGGGCAGAACCGGAGGCCAACAAGATCGTGATCGAGGCGGCCAGCGGCGCGCCCGAAGCCCTGGTCGAGCTGCGCGAGTTTCCCAATCTGCCTGAATCGGCCAATCGTTCAATTCTGAATCGAGAACCCTATGCCGTATCCAACCTCTCGCGGGAGGTAGGCACAGATCTGCCGGTGGACGTGGAGGAACTACCGCCCGCTCTGGTCGAGTGGAAGCGTATCGTCCGAGAGCACTATCGCGCCTACGTCGCCGTCCCGTTGATCATCAAGGATCAACTCTACGGCGCGCTGGTGCTCTACTATCTGGAACCTCGCGAGTTCGCGGAGGAGGATACCGACCTGGCGATGGCGCTTGGCGGCCAGGTGGCCCTGGGCATTGAGAGCGCGCGGCTCTATGCCGAGACACGCCGGCGGGCTGATGAGATGCAGACGTTGCTTGCTGTGCAGCGAGCGGTTACCAGTCGCCTCGACCCCGACGCGGTACTCCAGATGATCGCCGACGAAGCTCGTCGTCTCATCCAGGCAGAGCAGGGCGCCGTCTACGTGCTGCGGGAGGAGGCTCTGGAGATCGCCGTGATCTCCGGGGACGTGCCCGCTGGCGTGGTGGGCTATCGTCTGCCCGTGGAGGACTCCATCGCGGGGCTGGCCGTCCGGGAACAGCGCTCATTCTTGATCACCGACGCCGAGCAAGACGCGCGGGTACACGAGGATATTGTGCAGTACGTCGGCGCGACCTCCTTTATCGTCGTACCCCTGTTGACCGGCGCCGGTCCGCTGGGAACCATCACCGTGGCCAACAAGCGCGGTGACGCGGAGTTCGGCGAAGAGGACGAGCGTGTGCTGACTATGATGGCTTCTAGCGCGGCCATTGCGCTGGAAAATGCCCACCTCTATCAAGAGGAGCAGGCCCGCCGCGCCGAGGCCGAGCGCCGCCGCCGCGT
>DAOTUH010000084.1:0-5011 GCA_034437255.1 Anaerolineae bacterium | reverse complement strand
GATTCCTACTGGATAGAAGATTTGATGGTCGCTTTAGAGCACCAGACAGACAAGATTTTTGAATGGGGCGGCCGCAGTTATGTTGGGGAACGATTGCACACCAGCCCCATCCACGCTGAGCCTCATTATTATCTCATCGTTTGGGAGAAAGCCGCCCGCGACCGAGAGAAAGACAATACCAAGGTTGCCACTCGCACAGAAGCTTGGGCTAAAGCCCTATTTGCCGCGACGGTGGTCAGCGGTTTGACCAGTTGTAAGGTTTATGTTACCGAAAGACCCTACTTGCCAATGGCTGACCCATCTGATTTGAAAGCTACAATTACGCTAGATAGCCCACCCCCTTCTTTGCGCGGCATGTTGAACGACCGGACTGACGTCGTTTCTCTCTATGGAAGGGAGCGTGGAGAACGTAGCGGGATAGAGACAGTTTTGGATCTCAGCGCTGCTTTGTGGACCGTAACAACTAATCTTCGCCCCGGTAAGGATAAGAATATTGCTGGACGATTGGGACGATTGAATGTAGACCCACTATCCGGTGCCCATTTTTACAAGGAATATGGCCGTGAGAACGATGGGGAATCACCCTATCCCATCTTATCCACGGCTTGTGAAGTTCTACTAAACATTAGAGGAGGCGAATTGATGGACTTAGTTGAGAAAATCGCAAGCAAATCTTTGGAGATTGCTTTGCCTTGGCGCACTTCTGGTCGTGGCAAGGCACGGCGTTACGAACTGATCTTTCGTGAGGGGGTTTCAGCTATGCGTAAAGCACAGCAAATAATCCCGGAAATGCGGGAGGCGGCTATTAGCGGACAACGTCCGTCAGACCAGAGCATCGCTGAACTGAAGCGCCTGGCGGCCGGCACACTACTCAAGGGGTTGGAACGACGTCAGGAGAGAAAACGCGGTGATATCACTGTTCGCGCTTGGGGCGATGAGCTTGGGCAAAAAGTTGGAGAGTTCATCGATATCTTGGTGGATGACCTTTATCTAGGTCGAGCTAAGGGAAGTTTTGCTCGCTTCCTACGACTAGAGAACAGTCTAGCCGACGGCATTTACTACTATACTGACCGCAACCTCACTCAACTTTGGGATAAGCATAATCAGCAAAAAGCCGCTTCCAAAGCGGCATCAGACACAGAGCAATAGGAGGCTAAAATGACACTCGAAACTTTACAAACATATCAAAAGTATTTCGTTCCAGAGATTCCTCGTACGCCTACCAATCGCTACGTCAGCATCATTCTGTTGCGTGAGACTCAGTCATATGCCATTTTCACCACCGAAGGGGGCGAGCAACAAGATGTGGAACAAACTCAGGCCGGGGTGACTAACACTGACGCGATCAGCCGCCTGGTGATGTTTAAGCGGAAACAAGTGGCCCCAGAGCGCCGAACTGGCAAGGCGCTATTGCGTCAATATGGCATCTTTCCCTATGCCATTCAGGACAACAATGTGTTGTATGGCGAAGAAGCTACTCAGGTAAAGAAGCACTACGAGGATTGCTATCTTATTGAGGGACTATGTACTCACTGCCCCGACTGCTTAATCTACGGCTATGCTGCTATTGAGGGGGAAGGGGCACGTAAGGCGCGTCTAATGACCGATTCTTGCTTTACGGTTCGTCCTTACGAGATCATTCAGAAGCAAATCAAGTTCAATGTCATCGACGAAGCCAAACAAACATCAGGTACCATCACTGAATATGACTACACTACACCTGGCGTCTTTCTGCCATCCGTCGAGACGACGGTAGATTTGACCGTTGACGAATTTGTCTACGTGCTTGGTAACGTGTTACGCACGACCCGCTATGGCAAAGAAAGTAGTCGCCAGGGCGTCATCCGTAATCACGTGCTGGCCCTTGCTTTCTCCGACGTGGAACTCTTTGCCAATCTGGAGTTCACCCAGGCACTCTATGACGCTCTCGCCGATGACGCTCAGGTGGATTTGGTGAGTGATAGTCTATCCCACGCTGACTTTCAGCGGCATACAGATGCTGTTATTGAGCAGTTGACCGCTGATCTGCCAGGACGGTTAGAGCTGGTCACTGGCGAGGATTTAGGATCTCTCCTTGAGGAGGTACGGACATTGAATCGGGATGAGGAGAAACTGGCCGAGTTCCTACGAAAATTGAACACTCAATCAGCGACGTTTGAGGTATGAGAGGAGGTGCCTGCATGCAAATTTATCGGGGCACCATTAAATTACTGGACTATGTCTTCTATGCTACGGTAGAGCGAGGTAAAGTATATGAAACTGGCGCTTTTATCCACAACTATGCCCTGACGTATGCACTGAACCTAGTAAAAAGCCCTACTTACACCTACGCCAACCGGAAGCAAGAACCGCATTACGTGGAGGAACTGACCCCACTGAACGGGCATCTTTATATTACTCCTGGTGCGCCACAACGGATCTCCTATCGTCTGGTGCAGTGGAACACTATGCGCGAAGGATATGCATTCCCCGGTAAGGACCGCTCGATTGGGTATCCCGATTGGGGGTTCTCCCGGATACTCTGTCCAAATTCCCGTTTCACATTTTACGTGCTGGCGCACGATGTCGATTCCTTGCCAAAGGCGCCAGCCTTGCAGGGCTTGCTGAGAGGGAAAGTACCTCGGGTTCGATTGGGCAAATTCCCGGGTAAGGTCCGGCTGGTCGCGGAGAAGGCTACCAAGGTGACCAAGAAAACCGGCTCTTTCAATGTGCAGGCTTATCTCAATTGGCGTGACTTGGAGCAGAATCCGCTCGTCTGTGATGTGGTCGCGGCTAGTTTGCCCACTCGCCTGTTGTCTCGGGCTCGTTTCGAGGAGGGTGTTTATTACGAGGCTCGTTTCGGTGATGAGATTGTCCAACTGCCGGTTGAGATGCATTTCCTGGCTCGTCCGCCAGGATAGTATAACTGAAGTCTATGTTTGTGATTAATTGGTCTCCTGGCTAAAGTTTCTTTTAGATTTGGCCAGGAGACATCCGCAAAGTAATTAGGAGCAGATATGCAATCTTTGAGTGTTGACATTGCCCCCTTGGCTTATGGGCAGCGAGATGAAGCCTGGTTAGGCGATTTTAGTCCTTATTGCTATCAACATCGGGTCTATCAATCAATTAAAACAGCGCTTAAGGAAAGAAAGACATTGTGCCTGTTTCTTACCACGCCTACTGGTAGTGGCAAGACACTGGCTAGCTATGCGTATGCTATTAATAATAAATTGCCAGTCATCGGAGCCTATCCAACCAACGAATTGATTCGCGATCAAGAGCGGGCACTTAAACCTTGGATCGACTCAGGCAATGTTTACCGGTTACTCCGCATTGACAGCCGTCAACTCGACCACTGGCAGGATGCTTTGGATAAGCGACAGCATGCTCAGACCCTTGAAACGTTAATGAACTGGCAACCCACTATCCTCACCAATCCTGACATCCTCTTTTATACCTTCTTCGGTTTATACGCAGGTCCGCCTGGCCTTAGCCAGCGACTCTTTGGGCTTTTAGGGCAGTATCGTTTGTTTGTCTTTGACGAGTTTCATTTGTATAACGTCAAGCAGATGGCCGATGTGGCTTTTTTCGTGGTAACGCTTCACACAATCAGTCCACACCGAGGTCACGCGTTTATTTTTGCCTCGGCTACGCCTGATTCCCCCGCCCACAATTGGCTGCGGGATCATCTCCACCTGCCGGTCGAAATAGTGAAAGGTAAACCGTCAAATGAGCCAGATGCTCGAACTATTGCTCATCCCTTACAATTAACACTTGTTCCCGCTGATTTACGGCGTTGGCAAGGCGTTGAAACGTTGAAGACATATCTTCCGACTTTACAAAATTTCATAGATTCTTATCCAAAAGCGCGATTGGTCACTATTCTCGACTCTGTGGCGGGATCTATTCAAGCGGCCCAAGTGTTGCGCCAGATGTTCCCAAGTAAACTGGTGGGGGAGATCCATGGCCTTAGTTCGGCTCAAGAGCGTGAAACAGCAATTCGTCAGCCTTTCACTGTTGGTACCTCCACCATTGAGGTGGGCATTGACTTCAAAGACGAGTCTGAGAAAGACATCCTGATTTATGAAGCTCGTACAGCCGCGCAGTTCATCCAGCGCTTTGGACGACTGGCGCGACACAAAAAACAGCTTTCCATACCCAATCGTGTCGTAGCCTTAATTCCAGAATATGTATACCATTTCGTGGAAAATCGCCTTGCTAAAGGACAAGCACTCTCCCGTCACGAACTATATCGTCTAATAGAGAAGGCGTATCAAAAACCAGAGGATTTTGCCTATTACCTCAAGAAACATGCTCCAGCCGAATTCACCGAAGCGCGTCGCAAGATTTTATCGCTGTTTCAACCTGATCAATATGATCGGGTGGAGAAGGGACTAGCAAACGCTCTCGAAGCCCTGACGGGAAAGTCAGGGAAAGAAAGCTGGGGCATATATCACCGATATGAAGAGAATCATATCTTACAGCCACTTTTGACTTTCCGAGGTAGTGGTTTTGAGGCGGCTGTTCTAGATCAGCGGGGCACCGATCCCGGCTTTCCAGCCAAGCTTTACAATCTGATGTTCTTATTGCGGAGAGGTGAAATTGAAGAACTTAGCCAGGAAATGTATTTGGATCAATTAGAAGCTTTCTCTGCTAGCTGGCCCGAGGAAACGGCTCGCGAACGTCGTTACGGTAAACTCATTGGACGCAAGCCAGAAGATTTGTTGGGTATCTACGGATACTTTCGATTAACTGGCCTGCGGGATAAGACGCGCAAGGTCCGGTTCGAGATTAGCGAGGATGCGGTATACGGACATAAAGCAGAAGTAACTGTCATCAGCGGATTAAAGATAGTAACCGAACCCGGCGTGCAATCACGACGTCTCAATCGGCATCTGCGGCGTAAAAAAATCGTGGCTTGGTTCGCTGATATACATCCAGCGGCGGTACATTTTGGTCGTGCCCTGCCTCCACTCTTCGCTGTCTACGAACTTCGGGTTCGAAAACCTGGCGGGCAGTTGAGTGATCAGCG
>DAOTUH010000083.1:0-6039 GCA_034437255.1 Anaerolineae bacterium | reverse complement strand
ATCAGCGTGATCTCAGCTAATTGTAGAACGACCAGGCTGGCGCTATGTTGGCTGGGCGACGCGGCCCCGGCGAAGAGGACGTCGGCGTCGACGAAGACGCGCGGCTTAGGGGGCGTCGGATTCATAGGTATCTTTGTGATACTGCTCGCGTTGCTCACGCAACCCCTCCAGCAACTCTTCCATGCTCAACCCGGCCTCGCGCCGCGCGTTTTCGATCTCGCGCGCCAGCTCGGGCACCATGGGCACCAGGGGCGTCAGCACGAAGATGCCGTCCAGATCCACCACGCGGAAGGAATCCCCGGCCTCAATGCCGTACTTTTCCCGCAGCTCCGCGGGTAGCGTCATGACGCCGCGACTGCAAATTTGAATCGTTTTCTCCATGATCCTCCCCCTGCGGTTGTCTCAGATTATCTGTTTTTACTGATTTTCTGCTTGCGTTGCTACCTTATCATACCACAGAAATGAGAGACGTATGCAACAAACCGATCGAGGTATGACGCTCTCGTTCTTGAGGACAAGGGGCGAAGGCGCCCACCCTTCCTGGAGGTCTTCGGGCGCAGCGGGAGGCGGTTGCTGACGATTGGACAGTAGATTGCGGAGCAAGCGTCAGAAATCCGAGTTCTCAGAGAACTCGGATTTCTTTTTTGTGGTGCTCCAAGTCCCCGCACCCCTCCGGGTGGGCTTCGCGCTCCCCGGGGACGGCTCAAAGAGGGATGGTTCGCTTACATCGCCCTCGGGGACAAGGGCTAGGAGCGCTTGAGGAGAGGCGGCACCACGCTGCCGGGCGCCACCCACGTCCCGCCGATAGTAGCGAAGGATTCACCTTCCGGAAGGTCTTCGGGCGCAGTGGCGGGCAGCTGTTGACGATTGGGCAGTAGGTGGTGCAAAATACATAGCCCCTCCGATTCTGAAAATCGGAAAGGCAATGATATAACAACTCAAAATTGCAATCTAGTTAAGAACCTATTCAATTATAGGCTTTAGGCTCATATTGACTATTCTATTTGTCGATAATACGCCTGAAGAATCGTTTCATGCAATTCATTACTTGAACTTTCATATTCCTGAAAATCGTCTATGTTATCTTGGTTAAGATGTAATTGTCCTTCACCAACATTGCCACGATGTTGACCGCTCGAATAATAACGGTTATTTTCTACTTCTCGTGATGCCAGTACCCAATAGCGGATAACGTCGCGCCACACTGCCACCCATACAAAAACGTCACAACACCTTAGTTTAATCTGTTGAAAGTTCATATCAAAAGATTTCTGAGAATCGGAGGATAGAGCTTTAACATATAGTGCATCATTGCTATCAAAGTCCACTGCTCGCGAAGCTTTCACTTCAATTCGGACTAAGCCTTCATCGAGATCCAAAACCAAATCATACTGACCAGAATACTCGGTGTCTAGTTTCCTTGATGGTTTTCGAAGTACAGGCACAAGGGATTTAAGATGTCCTTGAGCCCATCTTTCCCCAAATCCTCTTGGAGCACTTATCTCGAAAACATACAAGTATAGATTTCTTGCTATGTATTCATCACGTAGCTCATAATAATCATCAAGTGTTAAGATTTCTGCTCCTAATAATGTTGAAATAATGTATTCATACTCATTGAACGGGTATACAGAGACAAGCGATTCGAGCCTTGACCTGAATTCATCAGCCTCTTTTAATTCATTGATCAGCCTATCTAATTCTGCTTTCAGCTTTTCCATATTTCGCCTTTAGAATAGTGTGGGTTGAATAGCGGGCTTTTGAGTTCCCTTTACATCTTCTTCTAATGGTTCTTGAGGGGGCAAACCTAATTCTTTTTCAAACGGATTCCCGTTTTGCCAACCAAGTTTTCCCCATTTTCTAAAACGTTCTAAACGTCGGATAGTAATCTCACAATAAACTGGATCAATGTCAACTGTGAAACAGCGCCGATTAAGTAGCTCACTCGCCATTAAAGTAGTCCCGGAGTGACTGAAAAAATCAATGATTAGATTGCCCGTACTCGAGTTTGCTTCAACTATACGACTAATGCTGTCAAGCGGCTTTTGAGCGTAACATCCAGACACATTCTCTTCCATGCGATAGAATACTTGTTGTATATCAACCCAAACATTTCCCGGACGGATATTATTGGATTTACTACGCTCTAGATTCTCCGTCATCCGCCCACCAACCTTTTTGTAGTATCCTCGCAATATTTTAGGAATATCTGTGTATTGTACTGTGAAATTTGGGTTACCTTTAACATAATACAGTAGTTCTTGTCGAACGGCCATCCAATTCTTCTGTGTGCCATAACCACGTTGTTTCCGCATAGTCAGAAAACTTCTGGCTTCAAAATCCGTTTCGCGCATCATGATCATGAAATCGGGTAAAGGCTGGAATTGGTTCTTTTGATCTGCGCCCAGCCAGACGTAGAAAGCACTATCCTCAGCTAAAACATTCCATGTGTTCGTAACCCATATCTTGCACCAATCAATATACTCTCTTAATTTCCTTTCTTTGAAAGCCACTAGATTATACGGAGGATCATGAACCGCAAGTTTAGCAAATTCCCCATCCATGAATTTATTGATCTCTGACGCATCGGTGGCATCAAGACAACCTACTTTATGCTGGTTAACGGGATCAACCCATATCTCACCGGGCGCGATACGGCAAAATGGGAGGAGTTTCTGTCTAAGTGTCTCGTCCTTATCCAGCCGAGGCAAAGGGTTATTCTTCATATCTACTTTCTCCTTACTCTATGCAAAGTTTCCCTCGCAAAGACAGTATATCATATTCGAAAAACCCTGTATATCCTTAATTTTCTCTATTATCTTCGTCACACCACCCCAAACCGCAGCACCTCAAGTTTCTGCGACCGATCCGGCAGCGCGATCTTGGCGATGGCGCTGCCGTGGTCGAACCAGGCGCCGAGCGCGTCGAAGGTGACGTCGCAATCCCAGGTCGACCGCTACACGTTATCCTCTCCCTCACGCACCTCGCCACTTCGACGCTTCACGCTCCAGTTCCAGGGACGTGTGCTCCTCTCGTTGATCGCGCAAGGCACCGGCCCACGATTGCGTCAAGGTCTTACCCGTCTTTCGCTCTCGCTTTGCGAGTAGAAATTCTACAAAGTCGCGGACTTCGCCGTGCAGGTCGGGCGGCAACTCCGCAATCAGCTCTTGTAATGGTTTTGTCGATATGCTCATGGTCTTCTCCTCAATCTAAAAGCCCTTTACGGATTTATACCTGCAAGATTGCCCTCGTTGCCAACATTCTGCAGATCAAAACCGCCTCACTTCACCGACCCAAAATGCAGCGCCTCGAGCTGCTGCGGCTGGCCCTGGAACGCGCTGTTGGCGACGGCGCTGCCGTGGTCGAGCCAGGCGTCCAGCGCGTGGATAGGCTACGATGTCTGTAACGCGACACAAAACGATTATCCCAGAGGGTCAAACTCTGATACGTCTTGGCGCGCCAGTTTTGCGCGGATACCGTTTGTCATCTAGGCACGATCTATTTTCCCCTTCCATCCTCACGTCACGCCGGACGCGCTAAACACCGCCCGGTTTTCCGTCCCCGTTCCTGGTCGGTCTACCCATACGCTCGGGCCAATAGCCACGCGATCAGCCGGAGCTGGGACCAGCGGCGAATCCGGCTCACGTCGATAGGTTCGCCCGTAGCGATAGCCTCAGCTACCAGCAACCCGCTGCGCACCGCCGGGGCGATCCCCTCGCCCATGTCTCGCGTCGCCAGCCCGGCGGCGTCGCCCACCACGAAAGCGTTCTCGACCCGCAGCCGTCGTTTCTCCTCCCGGAGGTAGTAGGCGTGGCCCTTCGGCTCAAAGGTGTGATCGTAGACCAGGCCCAACCCCTCCAGCGTGGCGACGAGATGCGCCCAGTGATCCTGGATAGTCTCGCCCCGGACTTTGAGCGCCTCCGCCCTGCCGCCCACCCCCACGTTGACGACGCCTTCCGCCTTGGGCACGTACCAGGCGTAACCAGGCAAGCCGTGTTCCAGAAACCATAGATGACAGGCATTCCCAAGTCCGCGGGTCTCGTGGGGAAATGAAAACTCCTCTTCCTGCGTGACGATCAGGACCTCGGGGGAACGTGGATTTGCGTCCGCGAAGAACGTCCGGGCCACCGGGCAGTGCGTCCCCCCGGCGCCGACGAGGTAACGCCCAAAAAACTCGCCATCGACGACGTATCCGTCGTCCTGCGGCGCGATCTGCCGCACGTGATGCTGGATGACGCGGGCGCCCGATCGTTGCAGCAGCCAGCTGTCGAACTCGATGCGGCGGATAGCGAGTTGATTCGTCGGCAAGCGCAGGCGCAGCCCGCGCACCGAGAGGACGAGGCGCGTCACCGTGGTCAGCGCGTGAGAATAGTCGCCTGGTTCGATCTCCAGATCCGCCAGCACCTCGGGCGTGATCCAGCCGGCGCAGAGCTTGGGCCGGGGGAACGTCGCGCGATCCAGAATCAACACGTCGAAGCCGTGACGGCGAAGGGCCCAGGCGCACGTGGCACCCGCCGGCCCTCCGCCGACGATCAGCACGTCTGTGCGGATCATCCCTGGTGCCTCAGCTGAAGCGACACGCCGGCTGTGGCGTGCCGGACCGCGTCATCACCACCTGCCAGAGCTGCTGGCTGCGCGCCCGGAAGCCGCCGGCGCTGCTCAGCAGATAGAAGCGCCACATGCGATAGAAACGCTCGTCGTACTTCGGCTTCTTCTTGAGTTCGGGCCACGCGGCCTCGAAATTCTCGTACCACGCCATCAGCGTGGGGTCGTAGTGTGGGCCGAAGTTGTGCCAATCTTCCATCACGAAAAGCCCTTCCATAGCTTCACCCAGTTGGGTGATGGAAGGCAACATCCCGTTGGGAAAGATGTACTTGTGCGTCCAGGCGTTGCCACCTCCCGCGCTGACGTTGCTGCCGATGGTGTGGAAGAAGGTGATCCCGCCCTCTTTGAGTGTGCGGTCGACCACCTCCATATACGTGCGATAGTTCTTGTGGCCCACGTGCTCCATCACGCCGATGGAGATCACGCGGTCGTAGGTGCCCTCCGCTGCGCGGTAATCCTGGAGTTTTAGCGTCACCGGCAGGCCCTGGCAGCGTTCGCGTCCCAGTTTCACCTGCTCCTTCGAGATATTGTACCCAGTGACCTCTGCACCGTACTCCTCCGCCGCATATTTGGCGAAGCTGCCGAAGCCACAGCCCAATTCCAGCACCGTCATCCCCGGTTCCAGACCGATCTTCTTGCAGACCAGATCCAGTTTCGCTTCCTGAGCGTCGTCCAGAGTGTCGGCGTCCTTCCAATAGGCACAGGTGTAATTCATGCGCTTGTCCAACATGGCCTCGTAAAGATCATTGCCCAGGTCGTAGTGACGCTCGGTCACCTCGGTAGATCGGGATTTGGTCTGCAGGTTGAAGAGCCGCATCTTGAGCGCATGCCAGGCGAGCTTCCAGTTGCCCTGAAGTTGGCTGGGCAGGTCGATCAGGAAAATGCGGCTGACGGCCTCATCAAGCGCGTCGCAATCCCACCAACCGTCCATGTAGGATTCACCGAAGCCCAGCTCGATCTCGCGGACGACCCGATCATAGAAACGCGAATCGTGGACGTGGATATCCCAGGGATCGTTTCCGTTGATCTCGATATCCGCACTCTCGAACAACTCTCGAATGATCCTCTCTGACTTTGAAACTGCCATGTATCCCCCTCTCATATAGTACATTGGCTACTTTTCCACCACAGACTTGCTGTGACAAAGGCTTCCGTTGATAGCGCTATCGGAACAGACGTTGTCACCAATATTCTAGCAAAAAATAACAAGACTGCCAAGTCCTTCGTTTGACAAACGTCACACCTCTCTTATAATTTGATAAAGAGATAGACAAAGACGGCGAGCGGGAGGAGTAAGTGGGTCCGACGCTGCACAAGAGAGGAGCGCCACCGGCTGAAAGCGCTCTGCAGCAGTCTCCGCCGAAGTCGCCCGGGAGTCGAGCAGGAGAAGGCAAGTAACCTGCTACGGGTTCGCCCGTTACAGCGAACATCCTT
>DAOTUH010000082.1:0-31530 GCA_034437255.1 Anaerolineae bacterium | reverse complement strand
GAGGAGGACAACCGCGCGCTGATCCTGGCCAACCGCTGGTCGGCGCTCACCGACGTGGAGGCCATCTGCACCGAGCGTGGTTTCCCCATCGACGAACAGGCCGCCGTCATCATCGACCTGGACAAGACCGCGCTAGGCGCTCGGGGACGTAACGATCACGTCATCAACCGGGTGCGGCTGGAGGCGTCGCGCGAGACAGTGGCTGACGCGCTGGGACCGGCCTTCGACGCGGCGGCGTTCCGCACGGCGTACGACCGGCTCAACCAGAGCGCGTTTCATCCTTTCACCACTGATAACCAGGACTATCTGGTCTATCTTTGCCTGATCGTCGGCAGCCCGCTCTACGATCTGGAGACCCTGGCAGCGGCAATTCGAGACGGGCGGTTCGAGACCTTCGCGCAGTTCATAGTCGAGGTCGAGGCGCGGGCCGACGCGCTGCCGCCACGCCTGCGCGAGGTGCATGCTCACGTCCACGCGCGGGTGCAGCAGGGCGATCCGACGCCCTTCAAGGCCTTCCGTCGCCGGGAGTACGAGGCCACGTTGGCACGCATGGGCCGCACGTCGGCAGATTCGGTGGCACAGTTGCTGGACGAGGCCATCGTCATCACCGAGGAGGTGCGCCGGATGGCCCTGCGCTGGCGGGCGCAAGGCGCGCTGCTCTTCGGCCTCTCCGACAAACCCGACGAAGCCTCGCTTCCTACGCCCTCGCTGGCGGCGGAGGGCTACCTTCCCATCCACAAGATGAAGACCCACGTGGTGGGCGAAGGGTGACTCCTGACTCGTGACTTTTGACTTTCGACCTTCGACCTTTGACCCATTTATCTCTGGAGGTTAAACATGTCTTATCACAGCTGGCTGGAATGCGTGCGCGGTTGCGGACGCACCTATTCCATCTACGATGTCGTCTACCGCTGCGAGGACTGTGGCGGTCTGCTGGATGTGGAGCACGACGTGGAGGCGCTCAAGGATCGCAGCGCCGGCGCGTGGAAGGCACTCTTCGACGAGCGGACGCGCACTAACACGTGGCCCTACGGTAGCGGCGTCTGGGGCAAGAAAGAATGGGTGCTCCCGCAGGTAGAAAACGAGAACGTGGTCTCGATGTACGAGGGGCACACCAACTGCTTCTGGGCGGAGCGGCTGGGTGAGGAGATCGGCGTGCCCGACCTGTGGGTCAAACAGTGCGGCAACAGTCACACCGGCTCCTTCAAGGATCTGGGCATGACCGTGCTTGTCTCGGTGGTGAAGCAGATGCTGGCCGACGGCAAGCCCATCCGCGCCGTAGCCTGCGCCTCGACGGGCGATACGTCGGCCGCGCTGGCGGCCTACGCCGCCGCCGCCGACATCCCCGCCGTGATCCTGCTGCCGAGGGGGAAGGTCTCTACGGCGCAGCTCGTCCAGCCCATCGCTAACGGCGCGCTGGTGCTGGCGCTCGATACCGACTTCGACGGCTGCATGGCCATTGTGCAGCAGCTGACGCAGGACCCGACCATCTACCTGGCGAACTCGATGAACTCGCTGCGCATTGAGGGCCAGAAGACGGTGGGGATCGAGATCGTGCAGCAGTTCGATTGGGAGGTGCCGGACTGGATCATTATCCCGGCGGGCAATCTGGGCAACGTCAGCGCGCTGGGACGCGGTATGCTCCTGATGCAGGATCTGGGCCTGATCGACCGGCTGCCACGTATCGCCTGTGCGCAGGCCGCCCACGCCAACCCGCTCTATCTGAGCTACCAGACCGGCTTCAAGGAGTACCGCGCGGTGGAGGCGCAGAAAACGGCGGCGACCGCGATTCAGATTGGCGCGCCGGTCAGCTACGAGCGGGCGGTCAAGATACTCAAGGCCTTCGACGGCGTCGTCGATCAGGCCAGCGAGGACGAGCTGGCCAACGCCGCCGCTCGCGCCGACACGACGGGGCTCTACAGCTGCCCGCAGACGGGCGTGGCACTCGCCGTGTTGCTCAAGATGGTGGAGCGAGGTGAGATCCAGCACGACGACCGCGTCGTCGTCATCTCCACGGCGCACGGGCTCAAGTTTACGGACTTCAAGGTGGGCTACCACGAGGGGACGCTGGAAGGCGTCAAGTCGCGGCACGCCAATCCGCCCGTGGAGCTAGCGGCGGACTTCGACGCCGTGCAGGGGGCGCTGGATCGGTTGTAGGGTAACGTAATCGTTTAATTTGTGTACAGACGACAGGTGCAACGCACTTTCGGATTCAAGTCCTCTCTAGCTGGAGCCGGTGTCCCCACCGTGCCCCGCCAGGGCCGGCTCTTCCTCCCGTTGGGGCCGGTGTCCCCACCGTGCCCCGTTAAAAGGTTCAAAACTAGTCCACCGGCGCGTGGATAAAATGCAGACCTCCGAGTTCTACCAGAACTCGGAGGTCTTGGTTCGGCGCTGCGGAGCGTCTCAGATCAGCCCCAGCTGTTCCCCACCTTTCTTGAAGGCCGCGATGGCTGTATCCAGCTGGCCCTTGGTGTGCTCGGTGCAGAGCTGGACGCGGATGCGGGCTTTACCGCGTGCGACCATGGGGTAGACGATGGGCAGGACGTAGATGCCCTCGCCCCAGACGAAGTCGGCCAAGGATTTCGCCATCTTGCTCTCGCCGCACATAATGGGCACGATGGGCGTCTCGCTGTTGCCCGTGTCGAAGCCCAGGGCTTTCATCTGGTCGAGGAAGTAGTCACGGTTCTCCCAGACGCGCTCGACGCGCTCCGGGTGCGTCTCCATCACGTCGATGGCGGCGATGGTGGCGGCGGCGACGCCCGGCGGCAGCGCGCCGCTGAGCAGCCACGTCCGCGAGGTGTTCATGGCGTACTTGATCAACGCCTCGCTCCCGCTGAGGTGCCCGCCGACGATGCCGAAGGCCTTGGAGAAGGTACCCATCTCGGCGTGGACCTGGTCGCGCGTCAGGCCGAAGTGGTTGACGATGCCGCGCCCGCCCTCGCCCAGTACGCCCTCGCCATGCGCGTCATCAACGTAGACCGCCGCGCCGTACTCCGCCGCGATCTCCGCGATCTGTGGCAGCGGCGCCAGGTCGCCGTCCATGCTGAAGACGCCATCAGTGACGATCCAGATGTGCTCGTAGGCCGGCTGGCGGGCCTCCGCCTCTTCCATAATGCGCTTGAGGTCGTCGACATCCTTGTGCTTGTAGATGGCGCGGTCGGCCTTGGTCAGTCGGATGCCGTCGATGATGGAGCCGTGATTGAGCTCGTCGGAGACGTAGAGGTCGCCCTCGCCAGCCAGCTGGGCGATGACGCCTTGGTTGGTCATAAAGCCGGTCTGAAACGTGAGCGAGGCCGGCGCGTCCTTGAAGGCTGCCAGGCGCGCGTCCAGCTCGCGGTGAAGCGTCGTGTCGCCCGCGATGGAGCGGTCGCTTCCGGCCCCGGCGCCGAACTTCTCCGTGGCCTCAATCATGGCCTGCACCACCTGGGGGTGCGTCGAGAGGTTGAGGTAGTTGTTGGAGCAGAGCACGAGCACCTCGCGCCCGTCAAAGGTCGAAACGGGCTGATTGGCGCTCTGGAGCTCTCGCGGCTCCCAGGTCAACCCCTGTTCGTCCAGCCGCTTATAAGCATCTGCCAGATATTGGATTGGATCTCGTTTCATGGGTCAACTCCTTTTACTGTGATACGTGTTGCGTGATACGTGTTGCGTGATGCGTGTTGCGTGATGCGTGTTGCGTGATGCGTGATGCGTGATGCGTGATACGTGTTGCGTGTTGCGTGATATTGTCGACAAGGTGGTTTTGCCCCCTGCCCCTTGCTCCCTGCCCCCTGCCCCCTGCCCCCTGCCTCCTGCCTTATGACTACCCGGGATACAGGATAATTTTGCCGCTCTCGCCCGAGGCCATGGTCTGGATGGCGTCCTCCCAGTGACTGAGCGGAAACTCGTGGGTGATGAGCGGGGCTAGATCGACGGCGCCGGAAGCCAGCAGCGCCCGCATCTGATACCAGGTCTCCCAGAGGCGCCGCCCGGCGATGCCGTGGACCGTGATGCCCTTCATGATCACCAGGTTGTTGAGATCGAAGTCGCGGAGCGTGTTGGGCATTAGGCCCAGCAGTGCCGTCTCTGCGCCGGGCTTGAGCAGCCGGAAGCCCTGCACCAGCGCAGGGGGCGCGCCTGACATCTCGAAGAGCACGTCGAAGCCCTTGTTGAGCACGGCGTCTTGGGCCAGCGTCTCCACGTCGTCCTCACGCGGGTTGAGTGCCACGTCCGCGCCGAGTTTGCGCGCCAAATCCAGGCGGTAGGGGCTCAGGTCGGTGACGACGATGACCTCGGCGCCGAAGGCGCGCGCCACGGGGATGGACATCAGCCCCGCCGGGCCGCAGCCGGTGACGAGCACCGTCTTCGCCCGCACGTCGGCGGCGGAGACGGTGTGCACGGCGTTGCCGAAGTTCTCTTGTAAGCTTGCGACGGCCAACGGCATATCCGCCGGGTTCTTCCAGGCGTTGTCCACGGGAATTGCGACGTACTCGGCGTAGCAACCGTCCACGTCCACGCCGATGATGCGCGTGTTCTGGCAGACGTGCGCGTTGCCCAGGCGACACTGCTGGCAGACACCGCAGACGATGTGGCTTTCTGCCGAGACGAAGTCGCCGACCTGCGGCTCGTCGTCGCGCACGGCGCTGCCCCGCTCGACGATCTCGCCGGCGAACTCGTGCCCGACGATGATCGGCGGCTTGATGCGCCCCTGCGACCACGGGTCCCAGTTGTAGATGTGCACGTCGGTGCCGCAGATCGAGGTGGCCTGGACGCGGATCAGCACCTCACGGGGCCCGGGGCGCGGGATTTCCCGTTCGACAAGTGTCATGCCAGGCCCGGCCTCGGTTTTTACAACGGCTTGCATTGTCTCCATTCAGACTCCTTTCTGCCCACGTATATGATTGGTGCGGGATGGGTCAAAAAACAAGCCAGAGTCCAAGTGACCCTGGCAAGAGGCTCAGGGTTGCGCCTCCAAAGACGAGGTCAAGGGAATCATACCATCTCCCGTCGCTATCAGTTTTTCAACTGATGGATTTATCGGTTGGCAGCTCATAGATTTAGTATAGCATTGCTCGAGGGCGCGGACAATGTGCAGACGGACGTGTCGAGGATGACAGTTGTAATCACTCCCCGGGACGCCCGTGTTTTCTCTTTATCATCGCTTCATGGTATACTTACATGCACAGGTGAGTCTACGAGCAAGGAGGTTGGTATGAAGCATTTCCTCACGCTGGCTAATCTTGAGCCGCAGGCATTCCGTGATCTCCTCGATCTCTCTATGCGTTTCAAGGAGGCGTGGAAAGCCGGAGAGGGCGAGCCGCTGCTCAAAAACAAGGTCTTGGGCATGATCTTCCAGAAGCCCAGCCTGCGCACGCGGGTTTCCTTCGACGTGGCGATGCTGCACCTCGGCGGGAGCGCGCTCTATCTCTCGCCCAATGAGATCCAGCTTGGCAAACGGGAGAGCGTGGCGGACGTGGCCCGGGTCATCTCGCGCTACGTCGATGTGGTAATGGCCCGCGTCTTTGGCCATTACGATCTGGTCGAGTTGGCGGACTACGCGACGATTCCGGTGATCAACGGCCTTTCTGACTACAGTCATCCGTGCCAGGGCGCGGCCGATTTTCTGACCATCTTGGAGTACAAAGGCGAGTTCGAGGGGAAGAAATTGGCCTATCTGGGAGACGGCAACAACGTCTCCACCTCGCTGCTCTTTGGCGCGACGAAGCTGGGCATGGACTTTGCCATCGGCTCGCCCAAGGGCTACGAGCTCCATCCCGCCGTCTGGGATATGGGACGGCAGTTTGCCGCGGAGAGTGGCTCGCAGATCCTGGCTACCCGCGATCCTCTGGAGGCCATTGAGGGCGCCGACGCCGTCTACACCGACGCCTGGGCGTCCATGGGGCAGGAGGCGGAAGCGGCGAAGCGTCGCCAGGTCTTCCCGCCCTATCGTCTGGACGAGGAGATTTTGACGTACGCGGGCCCGGAGGCTATCGTGATGCACTGTCTGCCCGCGCACCGGGGCGAGGAGATCACCGATGCCGTCGCCGACAGTCCGCAATCGGTGCTCTTCGATCAGGCCGAGAATCGCCTGCACGCGGAGAAAGCCATTCTGGCCTGGGTGTTGGATTTGGCGTAGACGCACTGTATCGGTTTATCTATCCGTTACGTAAGTGTTCGCGCAGACCTCCGAGGTCTCCTGAGTAGCACCCTGAGCAAGACGTTTTGGCACCGTTTCTAGCCTTGTTTTCAGTATGAGATCGTAGACTTTGGAGGCTAGAGATAGCGTGTGACGTTTGTTCTCTTGGTCTTGGTATCGATTGGAATTGAGTTTATTCATTATTGCTTGTGATCATTGCATCACAGGAGGGGTCGTGTGGCTGGTAATCGCACACAGTTTGAAGAGGCGCGCCAACGAGCGGGTGACCTTGTTTGGGAAGAGAAATGGTCGGCGGCTATCAAAGCCTATGCGCGCGCGTTACGAGAGTTTCCTAGAGATGTTTCCACCCTGCGAGGATACGCCTGGGCCCTGTTCAACGCCGGCAAGATAAAGGAAGCCACGGATGTCTACCGCCGCTTGACGAAACTGGCGCCCAACGATGTCGGCTCCTACGAGAGATTGGCTGAGTTGTTGGTTCGGCAGGGCAAACAGGAAGAGGCGGCCAAAGCTTATGATCAGGCGGCGGCACTGTTTGAAGAACAATCCATGCCGGAGAAACAGATCGGTGCTTTGGAAGCCACCGTGCGTCTCCATCCCCACAATGCGGATGCATGGGGCACGCTGTTGAAACACTACCGCCGAGAGGGCCTGGTGAAATCGGCCGTGCTGGCGACCTCCTGGCTGGCCTATCTCTATCAAGACGAGCATCCGCAGTGGGCCATCGAGGTCTGCCGGCAGACGCAAGAACTCGCATTGCAGAACCGGAAGCTGGGACACTTACTGCGTTTGTTGCAGAGCGGTCAGCCGGTGCCACAGCCGCCTCCTACCGATGAGCTGGGAGACGCGCTCGAAGGACGGCCCGACGAGGACGAGGCCCTGATCGAAGATGAGCCCGGTAGTCCCACCGCGATTGCGCGACAGCGTGCCCTGGAGTCGTTAGCAGAATCCCTCTTTGAAGAGGAGCCCGAGCCGGGTGCTGCGCCCCCGGAAGAGGTGGCGATGCTTATCAGCCGGGCCGTCGATGCGCAGACGCGCGGCGACCTGGCCGCGGCTACAGAGGCCTACGAGCGGCTGATTTCCTCTGGTGTTGAGAAAGCCTCTGTTCGCTTCAACCTTGGCTTGCTCTACAAGGAGCAGATGCACTTTCAGGCGGCTATTGAACAGTTGGAACTCGCGTTAGATGGTGAGGAGTACAGTTTAGGGGCACATTTCGCGCTAGGCGAGTGCTATCAGGCGGAGGGACTCTTCGACGAGGCGCTGGAGCACTTCCTGGAGGCTGTTAAGGTCATTGATATGGCCACGGTGGAACGCGAGCAGGTCAGTGACCTACTGCGTGTCTACGAGGGCCTGGCGCAAAATCTCATCAACAAAGGGGAACCGGAACGGGTGAAGAAGATGTTGCCCTCGTTGGTGGGATTTTTGGGACAGCGGGGTTGGGAGGAAGAGGCGATTCGGGCACGGCGGCGTCTCGATAGCCTGGCGCGCAGTGGTGCGGTCTTGAGTCTGGCGGAGGTGATCAGTCTTCCGCATTCAGAAGAGGTGCTGCACGCGGTCGCCCGTTCTCAGGAATATCTGCGCCGCGCGAAACCGTATCTGGCCCTGGAAGAGCTGACGTATGCGTTAGGTAAGGCACCATTTTATCTGCCAATACACAGCATGTTAGCTCATCTCTTTGTCGAAAACAATAATCTCGATGCCGCGCTGGATAAATATCGTTACATCGCGCGCACGTGTAAGGTTCGGGGGCAGATGCCGCAGGCGCTGGCGGTCTACCAACAGATTCTGGAGTATTCTCCGCTGGATGGCAATATTCGTCAACGGTTTGTTGATGCGTTGATTCAGCGGGGGCAGATCGACGAAGCTATGGACCAGTACTTGCAGTTGGCCGACGCTTATTATCAACTGGCGCAGGCGGATCGGGCCCGTGATACGTACAGTCAGGCCTTGCGGCTGGCACCTCGCTCCTCTGACGAAGCGAAGTGGCAAATTCGCATTCTTCATCGCCTGGCGGATCTGGACATGCAGCGGCTGGCCTGGCAAGATGCGATCCGGGATTACGAGGAGATCACGCGCATAGCGCCTGGGGATGAGCGTGCTCATCTGGGGTTGTTGCGTCTGTATACACGCACAGGACGACGCCGGCAAGGTGTCGTGGCTCTCGACCGCTTGATCAGACGCTATCTCCAGACAAAGCGTCTGAGCAAGGCGCTCGCGGTCTTGGAGGATCTCGTCGAGGAGAATCCTTCTTCGATTCCCCTGCGTTTTCGGGCGGCGCAGTTGAACCTGCGAGCCGGCAATCGGGAGGTAGCCTTGCGCCACTTCGACATGCTGGGGGACCTCCAGTTGGAGGGTGGGCAGGAGAAAGCGGCTTTGAAAACCATTCAGACCATTATCAGCCTGGAGCCACCCAATGCCCAGGCCTATGCGGAGCTATACGAGGAGTTGAGCGGTCAGAAACCGGAACGTACCGTTTAGCGGGAATCTGTCTCTGGCAAGATTAGGCGCCATAAAAATATTCCAGTCAATATATATGGAATCGGATCTCTATGTGGGAATTCAGTTGGTTGCTTGAGCGACTTACGTGGCTCGATGCTTTGGATATTTTGCTGGTAGCCATGCTTTTCTTTGGGCTCTTCTATGCGTTGCGGGGTACTCGTGCCGTTCCCCTGGTTCGAGGTATCACGGCCCTGTTGGTGGGCTTAACGTTTTTGAGCCGCATTGTACGTCTTCGTGCCTTCTCCTGGTTGGTGGGGCAGATTCTACCAGCGATTCTGGTCGCCGTGCCGGTGCTCTTCCAGCCTGAATTGCGCCGGGCCTTGGAACGTCTGGGGCGGGGGCGACTTTTCTCACTGTCGAATCAACAGGCTCAGGCTCAGGAATCGGCGTTGCAGGCGGTAGTGGAGGCCACGCGCCGGATGGCAGAAAACTATATCGGTGCCTTGATCGTCTTCGAGCGCGAGACAAAATTACAGGATTTCGTGGAGACGGGCGTGGTCATCGATGCCGAGGTGACCGTGGAGTTGTTAACTACCATTTTTGACCCGCGGACGGTGCTTCACGATGGGGCCGTGATTATCCGGGATGGGCGTATCGCTGCTGCGGCCTGTGTCATGCCGCTGACCTCGGCCTTTCTCTCGGACCGGCACCTGGGTCTGCGACATCGCGCGGCCATCGGGACGACTGAGGCCAGTGATGCGGTGGCTGTCGTCGTCTCTGAGGAACGGGGCAGTATCTCCATTGCCCATGACGGTCGTATCATCCGGGACATTGACAAAGAGCGCCTGGAATCCATCCTCGGTGCGTTTTTTAGTCGTAAGCGCTCGTCCACCACGATTTTTCAGCGCTGGTGGCAGGGCGACGAGGCGAAATCCACCCAGGCCGTGCGTGAGGGGCACCGATGAAATTGAGCGTGGCCGAGTTTCTGAGTCTGGTGTTGGTCTCGTTGCTGTTGGCCTTTTTCTTCTGGGTGGTGGCGACGGAGGCTCAGGACCCCATGATTGAGAAATCCTACCCTACCCCCCTCCGGGTTGATATACGAAATGTTCCCGACGGGATGGTGTCCTACGATGGTGAGGATCCCCAGGTGAGAGTGGTTTTGCGCGCGCCCGAATCCCTCTGGGAGGTGCTTCAGGCTCCGTTGGGAGATATTGAGGCCTACGTGGATTTGTCCGGTGCCGAACCGGGGGAGGTAACCGTGCCGGTTCAGGTCACTTTGCGTCGGCGCCCCGTACAGATCGTCAGCGTGTCGCCGGCAGAAATCACGTTGATGCTCGAACCGATGGCTCAAGCCGATGTGCCCGTGGAAGTTCGGCTGCAGGGCACGCCGGCGCTGGGCTTTGTGACGCGCGCACCGACCTTTTTGCCCCAGACAGTGACGGTGAGCGGCCCGCAGTCGTTGGTTTCGGAGACAGTACGGGCTCTGGTGAAAGTTTCTGTGGATGAAACTCGCAATCCGATCCGTGAGAGATTCGCGCCCGTCCCCGTGGATGAGGTGGGCAACGAGATCAAGCAGGTCACGCTGACGCCCCGCGCCGTGACTGTCGAGGTGCCGGTCGAGCAGCTGGGCAATATCCGCGATCTGGCGGTCCACGTGGTGTTGATTGGACAGCCGGCACCCGGCTACCGCGTGGGCTTTATCGAGAAAGAGCCCCCGTCTGTGGCGGTCAGCGGAATCCGCGACGTGGTCCAGGCATTGCCCGGGTATCTGAATACCGAACCCATCGAACTTGACGGGGTGAGCGAGAGTTTTACCACCACAGTGGGTTTCCAGACGCCTAACGGTATTTCGGTGTTGACGGCACCCCAGGTGCTGGTGTCTGTCAATATCGAGCCACTTGAAAGCACGTTGACGGTCGATTTGACACCGGAGATTCAAGGGCTCAGGACCGGATATACGATCACGGTGAAACCCGAGACGGTACAGGTCGTGGTCCGTGGGCCTTTTGCGGCGATTGAACAGATCAACGCGGCTGAGATCGTTGGAGTGTTGGACGTCACCGACCTGACGGAGGGAGAGCACACGGTGCCACTCGAGATCAAGTTGCCGGAGGATGTGGAGGCGCTGGAAATCGAAGGCATTATTCCCCAGTCCTCACTTGTAGTCGAAATCAAGCGCTTGCCCTGAACCCAGATACGCCCCCCTCCCGCGCCGGGAATGCAAAGGTCCCTGGCGGAAGGGGGGTTAGCGTTCGTTAAGACCCTTTTTCAAGGCGCTCAACGCGAGCAACGCGCACTTGACGCGTCCCATGCTCAAACGTATGCCGCCGAGTATTTCCTCGATATCACTCAATTCCATCGCTTCAATCTCTTCCGGTGACTTGCCGATGACGTCCTCGGTCAGCAGAGACGCCGAGGCCATGCTGATCACGCAGCCGTGGCCCTCAAATTTGACCTCGGATATCTGATCCTCGTCATCCAGTTGCGCGGTCAGATGAATTGCGTCGCCGCAGGTAGGATTGTCCAGGTTGACGTCGATATCGGCGTTTTCTAGGATGCCAAAATTACGGGGATCGTGGTAGTGATCTAAAAGTTCTTCGCGATACAGATTGCTCATGGGGGCTCCTTGATGTCTTTTTGGTGTGTTACAATCGGGATACGTACGACGTTATCGCCGCAATATTTTCACGACGGTGTGCAGTCCCTCGACCAGCGCGTCGGTGTCGGCGCGTGTGTTGTAGATATAGTAGCTGGCCCGCACAGTGGCGGGCAACTTGAAGCGGCGGTGTAGCGGTTCCGCGCAGTGCAGGCCGGCGCGCACGCAGATGCCCTGCTCGTCCAGAATCGACGCCACGTCGTGGGGGTGGATGCCGTCCAGCGAGAAAGCGATGGCGCCACCACGCTTCTCCGGTGCCGGTCCCAGGATATGAAGGCCGGGAACCTCCGGCAGGCGCTCCATGGCGTAAGTGACCATCTCCAGCTCATGTTGATGGACCGCATCCATGTCTAATTCACTCAAAAAGTCGATGGCTGCGCCGAAGGCGATGGCCTCTGCGATGGCAGGCGTGCCGGCTTCAAATTTGTAGGGCAGCTCATTCCAGATGGCCTCTTCTTTGGTCACCGTGCGGATCATGTCGCCGCCGTAGAGAAAGGGCGGCATGGCTTCCAATAGCTCCCGGCGACCCCAGAGCGCACCGATGCCGGGCGCGCCGAGCTTGTGCCCGGAGAAAGCCAGGAAATCCGCGTCCAGCGCTTGAACGTCCACCGGGATGTGCGGCACAGCTTGGGCGCCGTCCAACATCACGATGGCGCCGGCGTCGTGGGCTAGGCGGATGATTTCGGTAGCCTGGGTGATCGTCCCCATGACGTTGGACATCAGAGAGAACGCCACGAGATTGGCCCGCCCATCTTCCAGCAAAGGAGGTAGAGCGCTGAGTTCCAGCTCACCGTTATCCGTCACTGGAATATAGGTCAGTTCCGCGTCTTTCTCCCGGGCCAGTTCCTGCCACGGCACCATGTTGCTGTGGTGCTCCAGTTCCGTCAAGATGATGCGGCTGTTGGAGTGAATGTTGGCACGCCCCCAGCTGTAGGCCACGAGATTCAGCGCCTCGGTGGCGTTGCGAACGTAGATGATCTCCTCGGGCTCCGGCGCGTTGATGAACGCGGCGACTTTGGCCCGTGCCGCTTCGTAACGTTCTGTTGCTTCGTCGGCAAGCGTGTAAATTCCCCGATGGACGTTTGCATAGGTGTTCGTATAGACGTCCCGCAGGGTTTCGATCACGACCTGGGGTTTCTGAGCACTGGCGGCGCTGTCCAGGTAGACGAGGCGGTGACCGTTGATTTCTTTCTTTAGAATTGGGAATTGTGCTCGAACGGCTTCACTGTTCCAGCTCATGCCTTTTTTTCTCCTTTGGATCTCTGAATCAGGGTGACGATCTCGTTGGATACTTCTTCCACCGACTTGCCGGTGACGTTGACGGTTCGCCAACGGTTTTGAGCGCAGAGGTGCTGCGCATGTCGCAATTCCTGATACACCGTCTGATAATCGGTATAAGAGGACCTATCCGGTAAGCCCGTGTATTTGGCGCGCGTCTTGCGCAGTTCGACCAGGCGTTCCGGCGTCGTCGTCAGACCCAGCACGCGATGGTGGGGGAGTTTCAGCAGGTTGGAGGGCAGCGTAATGTCGGGGATAATGGGCACGTTGCCCACAAACCATCCTCGATAGGCCAGATAGATGGACGTGGGCGTTTTCATGGTCCGGGAGACGCCGACCAGAATAATCTCCGCGTTTTCCAACTCCTCGGTGTGCAGGCCGTCGTCGTGCCGCAGAGCGAACTCCACGGCTTCGATGCGCCGCGCGCGTTCTTCGCGTAATTGAGAGAGCAGGCCGGGCTTCTCCTGCGGCGAGATCGCCAGCCGCGTCGAGAGCCGGTCCAGCATCGGTCCCATGATGTCCATGGCGTCAAGGTTGTGCTTCCGCGCCTCTTCAAGCATAATCCGCCGCAATTCGTCGGAGACCAGCGTGTGGACCAGCAACGCCTGCTGACTTGCGGCGCGTTGTACGACCTTCCTAACATCTTCCGCGGTCTTCACGTCGCCCTCGCGTAGGATTGTGACGTCCACGCCTTTGAACTGCATCAGCGCGGCCTCCAGAACTTGCTTCGCCGTGGCACCCGTCCCGTCAGAAACGACAAACACTGTCAGCATGTCGGCCTCCTTATAGCGTCAAGTATACCATAGTCCGAGAAAAATAAATGACTATCTTCTCAATGTTCCAGGGCAATCGCGTCTAAATCATACCAACATCAGAACTCGGATTTTGTGTGAACCTTCGCTCACTTAGAAAATACGTTTTTAAGTACCGTGTACGATGGCGTATTTGACCTTCGCGACGAGTATACTGTACCTTGGATGCTGATCCTTGTAGGCGACGGTTGAAATGACCTGACCTATTTGAATTTCGGATTTTAGATGCAATCACCCTGCTCAATGTTCTGGCTGGTTGTAGGCACAGCAAACTCGCCGTATGCCATTTGCTCCTTGCTTCTCTCACGTTATAATCGGAACTACGATGAATGCAACAGAAACGCCCGATCCACCAGACGCCCAACTGCCTCTCTTCGATGTAGAGCCGGCAGCCGATTCGGCGGCAGAGTCAGAGCAACCGTCTGCTGTCAAGCCGGTGCTGCACCCAGGCGACTCTCTGAAGGTCGCCCTGGGCGCCTTTGAGACGTACATGGAAGAGCGCGGCTTTACCGAGAATACTCAGCAGGCATTTCGGCTCGATATGGAATTGTTGATTGAGTATCTGGGACCGGGCGCTTCTCTGAACGGAATTGCCACGGGCAATCTGAAGGCGTTCTTGTCGTGGATGCAGGAATCCAGGGGCGTCCCCTGCAGTCCCAAGACGCTGGAACGACGTATCACCACGCTCAAGGTCTTCTTTGGGTGGTTGGTGGAGGAAGAGGTGCTCTCCCGCGACGTGGCGGCCCCGTTGATCCACCAGGCGGTTACCTCGCCGCTGCCGGATATTCTTGACGATGCGGAGATCCAGGCTGTGTTGGCCGCGACCCAGGCCATGCGACACGGTGATGGTGACGATGATCCCGATCCCCGCCCCCATCTCCTGGTGACGCTGATTCTGCACACCGGGATCAAGAAAGGGGAGTGTGTGCGCCTCACGCTCAATCACATCGATCTGACCGACCGCACGCGCCCGGCGCTCTGGGTGCGTTATAGCCGGCCCAGCCGCCAGCACAAGGAGCGGCGCATTCGCCTGCCCACCTGGTGGCCCACCGTGTTGGCAGAATATCAGCAGATCTACGAGCCCAAGCAGTTCCTGTTTCCTTGGACCGCGCGCAATCTGGAGTATGTCCTCACGGGAGTGGCGGAGAAAGCTGAGGTCCCTCGACTGACTTTTGAAATGCTCCGCTGGACCTGTGCCGTCCGCGACTATCGTGAGGGCACGGAGCCGGAGGCCCTGAGGCAGAAACTGGGTCTTTCCAAGGTCAGTTGGTACGAAGTTGAGGTTAAATTGGCGCTGTTGGCCCAGCAACTGGGCGGCTCCCGCAGGAGGACTTCTGAATGAGTGAGAAGGTGCGGCAGGCGCTGCCACGCGTGGCAGCGCTCACTTTTGTTATTGGTATTACGGTTGTCATTGCTTTGAACCAGGATAAGGCCGAGGCGCTCAAAGTGCTGGGGTATCCCGGCGTTTTTCTATTGGCCATGATGGGAAGCGCCACGGTGATCTTTCCGGTGCCCCATCTCGCCTTCACGTTTGCTATGGGCGCGGTGCTAAGCCCCTGGCTGGTTGGCCTTCTGGCCGGACTTGGAGATACCGTTGGAGAGCTGACCGGCTATCTTGCCGGTTTCGCGCTGGAGGACGTGGCGGATAGATCAAAGCTTTACGCGCGGTTTGCCCGTTGGATGGAGATCAACGGTGATCTCACGCTCTTTATTCTGGCACTAATTCCCAACCCGCTCTTCGATATGGCGAGTATGGCGGGAGGACTGGCCGGCTTTCCGGTTCCACGGTTCTTGCTCGCCACCTGGGCTGGCAAGACGCTCAAGGCTCTCGGTTTTGCGTGGGGCGGTTACTACGGCGTGCAGTGGATCATCGATGTGCTTGGCTAGTACGACATATCAGGACACAGAAAACAGGGACTGCGCTCACGGCTTCGCTCCGATTTTTGTTTTGCCGTGTGTTTCCGTGTTCATCCGTGTCCGATTCTTGATCGACCTGGGAGATTCGCCAACGTCTTCCAGCGAAGTCTCGTTATAATTGTAGTGGCAGGTCCCTATGAACCTCCGGATCTTGAAAAACGGTCACATCTACACCGGCGCTGAGCAGCGTCCCTGGGCGCGGGCGTTGGCCGTCGTGGGCCGGCGGATCGCGGCGTTGGACGACGGGGCACTGGCGTGGCAGGCGGCCCCGGGGGCCGACGTCGAGGACTTGGACGGCGCGACGGTCATTCCGGGTTTGATCGACGCCCACGTTCACCTGATGTGGTACGCCCTGGGCTTACGGACGCTTCGCTTGCGAGGATGCACACGAGCCGAGATGCTGGAAAAGGTGCAGGCGCGGGCATCCGAGACGCCGCCGGGCACGTGGATCCGGGGGCGGGGCTGGGATCAGAACCTATGGTCCGGCCGACGTTTCCCCACGGCAGCAGAGTTGGATCGCGTGGCCCCGGCGCATCCGGTGCTATTGATCGCCAAGAATGGGCACGCGGCGGTGGTCAACACGGCCGCGCTCCGCCAGGCGGGGATCACGGCGGAGACCCCGGACCTTCCCGCCGGTCGCATCGGGCGCGACGCCGCCGGAGAGCCCAACGGCATGCTCTTTGAGCACGCCGTCAACCTGGTCTCTGCTGTGGTGCCCCAGCCGTCCGTTGCGCAGGTTGCTGACGCGTTGCGGGAGGCCCAGGCGCACTTACTGGACGTGGGCCTGACGGGTGTGCATGACGTCGACGCTGCGCCCGCCTTTGCGGCTTTCCAGGCGCTGCATCGTGAGGACGCCTTGCGCGTGCGCGTCGTCAAGTACGTGCGCCGTGAGGCGTTGCGCGGGCTGCTGGCTGCCGGTGTGCGGTCCGGCTTCGGCGATGATTGGTTACGGTTGGGCGGACTTAAGCTCTACGCCGACGGCGCCCTGGGTGCGCGCACGGGTGCCCTGTTCGCGCCGTATAAGGGGGAACCGGACAACCTGGGGATACTCACGCTGGAGCCGGAAGAACTCACGTCGCTGGCTAACGAGGCCGTGGACGGTGGGTTGGCGCTTGCCATTCACGCCATCGGTGATCGGGCCAATCGGCTCGTGTTGGACGTGCTGGAAACTGTGCGTCCCCGCAAACCTGCGTTGCGCCATCGCGTCGAGCACGTGCAGCTTATCCGGCCCGAGGACGTGAGCCGATTCAAGGACTTGAACGTGGTGGCGTCTATGCAGCCGGTGCACGCGACGCACGATCACGCCATGGCCGATCGATACTGGGGCGAACGGACGCAGTACGCCTACGCCTGGCGCACGCTCTTGGATGCGGGGGCGCCGCTGGCCTTCGGCTCAGATGCGCCCATCGAGCGCTTCGATCCCTGGGCGGGATTATATGCCGCCGTGACCCGCCGGCACGAAGTGGACGGTTCGCCCGGCCCCGAGGGCTGGCACCCCGAACAGCGCCTGTCGTTACGCGAGGCGCTGCACGCCTTCACAACAGGGACCGCGTACGCCGCAGGCATGGAGTCGGAGTTGGGACGCTTGCTACCCGGCTATCTGGCCGATCTACTGGTCCTGAATCACAATATCTTTGCTCTACCGCCCGAGGCCTTGCTAGCAACTAAAGTCCGGCGTCTCATGATCGACGGCCTCTGGCGCACAGAACTGTAACCCTCCATACTCTCTATGGCAATTCCTTACGACTCTCCTCCGCAAAGCGACGCAAGTCTTTGATGTGCTCGGAAGGCGCGACCTGGCCCTCGTCAAGGGTATCTTCGATGGTCTTGCGCCAGCGTTCGGCGGCGTTACGGAGCTCCTCCCAGACCGCCACCAGCTCTTCGAAGTGTAAATCGTCCGTCTCGGTCAGTTCGGCCAGATGCTCGGTCATCTTTTGGTTATTAAGGTCTTGTCGTCGCCAGCGATCCTCCTCGGTGACGAGACGCTTCTGCCAATCTCGGGCGAAGTCCGTCTGCCACTCCTCCCATTGGCGCTTGAGGCGCTCTTCGTTGAGGCGCTGCATCTCCGCAATCTCGTTCTGTCGTTTCTCCAGACGATTTTGGAAGGGCTCCAGGGCGTCTAAGGCTTGCTTTGTCTGATTAAAGAGGAGCGTGTATTTCTGCGTCTGCCCGACCAGACGCGTCATCTCCTCTTCAATTTCGCCGGCCATCTCGTTGACCTGGCGTATGCGCTGCTCACGCTGGAAATCTGCGACCCGCAGTTGTTCGATTTTCTCGTCGTAGGATTTGGCGATCTGAATGGCTTCCTCTACCCGACCCGGTATCCGGCGGATGCTATCCTCCAGCCGGGTGAGTTTCGCGTTCAACTCTTTGGTCGTCTGTCGCAGCGCGGGAATATCGCCCTCGATGTCCGCAAGCCGCCGCACATCGGCCCGACGCTGCTCCTCAAGATAGATCAGGGACTGCAAGCGGTCTTCGATGCGCTTGGTCACGTCGGTCAATTCGTTGGCAATAGCCTGGACCCGGGTCTGCAACTGCCGTTCGCCCTCCGCCCGGGCGTCCAGCGCCTCCTCATAACGAGGTAAGACCCGGAGATTCTTCTCCAAGTCGGCGATCTGTTGCGTGAGGTTTTCCACGTCGGACCGGCGCATGCGCTCAAACTCTGTTTTCTGACGTCGGAATTCACTCTTGAGGGACTCAAGGGCGGTGTTGAGATCGCGCCGAGCCTTTTCTACGAGCCCGGGATAATCGTCCGTCCGGCGCAGATCGGTCTCCAACGCCGTGATGTGCTGGTGCAGATCGGTGATCTCTTTGGCCTGCGCATCGATGGTCAGTCGCTGCTGCTCGGTTCGTTCTTGCAACTGGGCGATGGTGGCCTTGTCTTTCTTGCGCTCCTCGTCCAGGAAACGCACCATTTGTTCAATTTGTGATAGTTCCATCATGTCTCCTTGGAAAAAATCAACGGATTTAACAGATTGAGCGGATTAAGGGCTCCCCAAAGCATAACCTCCCGCGCAACTGTAACGCGATATACCCTGTTGGTACTTTCGTGATCGAAATCTGCGAACCTCAGACGTGTTTGGCAGGCTTCTCCCATATTGTTTCGGTCGTGCAATCGGGAGGCCTTATGAGTATGAAAATATGCTTAGGACTCAGGCGAGAATAACCTGTACATTTGGATGAGTGATTTGAAGGTGCGTCCCCTTTCACGTCATTTTAAGCAGAGGGCTGTTTTTGCCCGGAAGCCTGCCCTGAGCATGGCTGAAGGGTCGAGACCCTGACCCAGAGGCCCAGTGACCGGGGATCTCCCCACCCCGGCTGCAGAAACACGTTCATTTGCAAGCAGCGGAGGCATTGAAGGCGAGAGGGGGAGATGCCTCGACTACGTTCGGCATGACGGTGGAAGAGTTGCCTTATTAGGCTGGGTCCTCTTTGGCAACGAAATGCACACGTTATTTAATGTTGGCTGCCTTGAAAAAAGGTGCGGCTAAAGACAATATATAGTACCCTTTCCCTGAATGACTTAACATCACCCCACTCGCTTCGAGCGGATCGCCAGATCCGCGACTTCAGCGGACACCCGTGTGGCTCGCCAGAATAGAAACTCTTTCGTCTTATCCGCCCAATAATGGAATGTCAAGCAAGTCGTTAGGTGAAACTATGCTTTGTTGGCCCATTATACCTGGGCTGTTGGAGGGAACAATTGATGGGTGAAAGAGGTTCCGAGGTGCGACGCTACCGGCGAAACAAAGGCCCCAACGTCGCCCGTTCTTGGGGGGAGAGCAAGCCAATTTTCCAGCCGACGAGAGGATACGCGATTAACGCGCCCGCTATCGCCAGCCAACGTCCGCCCAGCAGGTGGAGCGGTAGACTGACGATACCAGCTGCCAATGTGGTCAGCAGAGGCTTCCCGACCATCTTGCCCCAGGCCAGCCGTCCGACCTGGCGCTGCACGCTAACAATGAAAGGGATCAAAAGCGCGGTTTCCGCGAAGATGTGGATGACAGCCGACGCCTGATACCCGTACATCGGAATGAAGATCAAGTTGGCGATCAGGCTGAAAGCGAACCCAAAGGTGAAGGCGCGGGTGAGAAACCGCTGCTCGTCCAGCGCGATAAGCACATACTGCGTCAGACTGTTGATCCAGCCGATGGGGATGGACCACACCATAAGTCGCAGCGCGATGCGGGAGCCGGGCAAATACTCGCGCCCGCCCAATAACAGCACCATTTCGGGGGCCGCCAACGTGGTCAGCAGCGCGGCCGGCAGCGCTAGTCCCACCAGGATTTTGACGCCCAGCTGGTAGAAACGACGGAACCTCTCCTGATCCCGTATGGCCTGGCGGGAGAGCACGGGGAAGATGCCGCTGAGCGTGAACATGGCCGGGATGACGTTGAGCGCCTCCAGATATTTGTAGCCGACGCTGTAGAGACCCACCACGTCCCCGCTGCGCACCATCGCTTCCAGCAGAAAGATATCAATTTTGAAGAAGAGCGTCGCCAGCAAATTATTGAGCATCAAGGGCCACGACGTGACGAGCATCTCGCGGCGCAATCTACTATCAGACGTCCATCGTGGCTTGAAGAAGCGTCGCGTGGCGATGACGAGCATGACCACCAGCGTGATAACGTTGCTCACGATGGAGACGCTGGCCAAACCAACGATGCTCCAGCCTGCCAGGAGTGCCACGGTGCCCAGCGTTACTTTGAGCAGCGTTGTCACCGTGGAGATGGCGGCGGGGTATTCGGCCTTTTCGTAGGCGTAGAAGAGCGAGGTCAAGCCCTGGGAGATGGCGTTGGGAAAGAGCCCGATGTAGAGCACGACCAGTGCCGTGAGTGCCTGCCGCGAGGCCGGATTAGCGATCACGTTCTGGCGCAGCCCGATGAAGCCGAAGAGCATGGGCAATCCCAACGCGGTGATGCCCAGCCGCACCAGCGTGGCGTTGACGAAGTAGCGGTTCGGCGTCTCCCGGTGCCGCGCGATCTCCCGCGTCAGGTACGCGTCCAGCCCGAAGTTGACCAGGATCTGGAACCACATAAAGACGGTGCCCGCGTAATAATAATCACCGGCGTTCTCCGGCCCCAGGATGCGCAACATCAGGGCGGCGAAGGCGAAATCCACCAGGCGATTGAAGAGGTTGAGCGCGATGGAGGCGAAACTGTTCTTGGCGATGCGCTGGATCACCGAGGCGCCCTCCTGCTCGCGATAGAACCGTCGCCACGTCCAGATCACGGTCAGGAACAGCAAAATCATGCCCGACAAGAACGAGATGAACGCCCCGAATTTCACGCTGTTGGGACTGTACTTGAAGCGCACGGTCCATGCGCCCGGCGCCAGCCGCACGCCACGGAAATTCCCGGCGACGCGGGCGATATTGACCTCCTCTTCCGCCGCTTCACCTGTTCCCTGCGGCCGCACGAAGGCCTTCCAGCCGGGGAAGTAGCTGTCACCCAGGACGAGCCACGACGGTGTCTCCACGGTGGCCTCGACGACCACCTGGTTGATACTGTAGGCCACCACGGGCTGCGGCTGAGGACGGCCCTGTTCCGGCGTTGCAAACTGCGATAGGTCGGGCGGCGCCTGGCTCCAGCCCTCTCTCGCCGATTCCACGATGGCGTAGAAGCGGGGATCGTAGGATTGGATTGTCTCGCCCACGGCCTCCGCGTCGGGCACGACCCGCGTCGCACTTTGGGGCAGCGTGAAGGCGCGCGCTGTGACGCCCAGGTTTTCGTAGACGCGCACGGCGTCGTCCTGATAGACCAGCTCGTATTTGGGCAGCGGAATCTCGACGTCGGTGACGATGTACTTCACGTTGAGCAGGTCGGTCAATGGACTATCGAGGCTGGAGAATTGGCTGAAGGGCGCGATGCGATTATAGGGCAACTGCCCCTGTGGTTCGATCCAACTCATATAGCGCGCGTACTGCGCCGTGAAGAGGCTGTCGTAGCCGCGCACGTCCTGGAAATCGAAGTACATGCCCATGTTGGCGTTGAAGATCTTGTGGCCGTGGGGATCGAAGGTGGAGTAGCGCCAGACGCCGGTGTCCTGGCGCAAAAAATCGACGACGGGTGGCGTGGTTTTCAGCAGGGCGGGATCGACCTGGGGATGGAAGCTTGCGCTGAGGCCGGTTAGATCCACGAGCACCACGCCGATAGCCAGTGCTTTCCAGATTCGCTGCTCTCTCTGCGTTCCGGGGATGTAGATCGGGCAGCGGGAGACCCGCAGCACGATGCCGGAGGTGATCAACAGCAGCGCGGCCTGTTGGATCCAGCGGAATTCGTAGGCGTAGAAGGTGCGATAATCGGGGAAGGCCGACGCAGCCTTGGCCAGTGACCATAAAAGGCGTTGCACGAGAGGCGTGATGCGGTCGAAGGCGAGCCGTGAGGCCCCGAGCCCCCCCAGGAGCAGCACGCCGCTCCAGATGGTGAGGGCCGCGAGCACGCTCACGACGTTGGGCGTGGTGTCGAAGAGAAGGACGCGGGCGATGAACGGCGGGCGCGATCGTTCTCGTGAGGGCGTGCGGCCTCGGCGGTAAGTTGAGACGAGCGTTGCGCCCAGCGCGGTCAGCGCTGCGACCGCGACCGTCAGCGGGAAGACCCAGCGGAAGGGCGAATGAGACTGGCTCAGCAGCGGGAGCGCGTAGACGAGGGCGTAGAGCGGCGTCCCGAAGATGCAGCCCAGTGAGAAGAGCGCCAGGCCGGTGAAGAATGGCACGTAGGGATCGCGGAGCCAGTGTAGCAGGCGAGCTTTGAGGCGTTTCGCGGTTGTGTTTGCCTGGAGCGCGGGTTTCGCCGTGCCGAGGAGCGCCAACAGCAGCGGCAGCAGCCCCAGATAAGCGCCACCTTCCACGTAATTCTTGATCCCCCATTCGAAGGATTGAATAGGCTCACCGTAAGCATTGACCGTGGCCTTGATCGTCTCTCCGGTGAAGACGTCCTGTACAGTGTGATGGGCAGGGTTGCCAAAAAAGTTCGGCACGAGGAAGGTAATCACGCGGCGTGCGGGATACGCCCAGTCGAGCACCTGTTGGAGCGTCACCGTACCCTCGCGGAAGCTGGCTTGCACGACTTCGTAGAGTGGTAGAATCTGCACGGCGCCGAGTCCGAGACCTAGCACGACCATCAGTAGAAGTCCGATGGCTGGACTGAGCACGTCATAACGCCACTGCTGGCGGGATTCGGTCCAGAGGGTGTGCAGCAGTCGCCACAGGGCGAAGGCGCCCATCACCAGGAACGAAAAATAGGTGATCTCTGCGTGCCCGGCCAGGATTTGGAGGCCGATAGAGACGGTGCCCAGCAGTGCCCAGGGCAACATGGCTCGCTCTCGCTTTAAAAAAGGCGCGCGCCGGACCGTCTGCTCGATCAGGGCTAGCTGCAGAGGCAACCAAGACGCGGCAGCGATGATCATGGGATGGACGACGGAGACGCTCAAGAATCCGCTGAACTGGAACACGATGCCGGCCAGAAATGCGCCCAGCCGGTTGGCGCGCAGCGTCCGGCTCAACAGATACATCCAGACGCCGGCCAGGCCCAGTTGCAATGTGATAAAGACGCCAAAAGCGCGCGGCAGCGGGATCACGTGAAAGACGACACTTAGTGGATAGAGCGCCGAGTGTTGGCCGTTGGCGAGAAAGGGGTGCCCAGCGAAGATGAACGGATCCCAGAGTGGCAGTTGCCCGTTGCGCACGGCTCGTACGATAAACCGTTGCCAGACGTAATTCTCCAGAACCAGATCGCCAAGGAGAGGATTCTGCACACGATCAATATGCTGGGCAGAAGCGGTGCTTTGAAAAGGCTCGAAAGTGTAGAGAATGTCGGCAGGTAAGAGCGTTTGACCGCCCAAAGTGACGGGCGCGAAGACAAGCAGCGGAAGCAGCAGCAGGATCAGTATGAGCGACACATCGGGTATGTGTCGGCGCATCACCTAATCCTTTTGCCGGGGAAGATTACGATGGCGCCAACGCACTTCCCAGACGCGGTAGGCCGCTTCCAATTGCACCTTGAGGCTCATCTTGGATTCCCCAACCATCCGATCCGGGAAGTGAATGGGAATTTCCTTGATCTTAAACCCCATGCGCCAGGCGACATAGCTCATCTCCACCTGGAACGCGTAGCCCTGAGATCGAATTTGGTCTAGACCTATACAGTCCAACGTTTTGTGCTTCCAGGCCCGAAAACCGCCGGTTGCGTCTTTGACGTCGGTTATGCCCAAGATCACACGAGCGTAAAAATTACCCCAGGCCGAAAGGGCCTTCCGTTGCACGCCCCACGTGGGATCGACGGATCCTCCTTCCACGTAGCGCGAGCCGATGATGACATCGGCGTCGCTCAGCGCCTTTAGCAACCTGTGGACATCTTTGGGCTGATGTGAGAAATCACAGTCCATCTGGACGATGGCTGTAGCTTTATGGGAGAGCGCGTGTCGGAATCCATCCAGATAGGCACGTCCCAGCCCGCGTTCCCCGGTGCGGTGCATGACCGACATCTGGTCGTCATCGCGACCGGCGAGCTCATCTGCCAGGGCGCCGGTGCCGTCGGGGGAATCATCGTCCACAATCATAAGGTGCAGATTAGGGATGTCGAGAGCGAGGAGTGCACTCGTCATGGGCGTGATATTGCCGGCCTCGTTGTACGTCGGTACGATGACCCAAGGTCTTTGCATGTAATCTTCCATGTATCTGGCTCTCCTTGACAAAGAAAAAGGGCACAGGCGAGGCTGTAACTCGCCTGGCCCTGCTTCTATTGAGTATAGCGTTATGCGTCTTGGTTCTTGAACAAGGCCTCACGCAGCTTGAGAATCTCTACTTTCTCCGGAATTTGATCCTTCGGAAGTTCTGTCAGGATAAAGTCGATTTTGGGAATGGGATTCCCGTCGCTGCGCCTCCCATTCTTCCAGTCTTTGTGTGGATAAAAGAAGGAAAGCGCTTCGTTTAGTCGTTGGTGCAAGCGTCCCATGACTAAATACCGTTGTGATTTAGGGATGACGATGACGAATTTGTAGGGGTCGAGTTGTCCAACAAAGAACTCTTGCTCAGTGACCTCTGAGAGCGTATTTCTTAAGATCAATCCAACGGCCCGTAAGACATCATCGTGCGTGACAAAGCCGTAAGCCTCTCCAAAATCCTTCATACCGGTCATCCTCAACCCCATGAGCAACATCTCGGGTGAGGACTGCATTCCTTTGATGTTCTCTTCCACCAGGGCCGAAATCGGTAGTTTGGTGATGGGGTGAAGGAGAGTGTCTGCGTGTTCGCGCATGAGGATATTGCGAACGCGATAGCGGAGCTCTTGCACGTCAAAGGGTTTGGTGATGTAGTCGACCGCTCCCAACTCCAATCCCATGATACGATCCATGCGCTCGTCACGCTCTGTCAGAAAGATGATGGGAATGCGTCGAGTACGACGATGTGAACGTAAGCGAGAGCAAATTTCATAACCATCGATATCGGGTAAGTGGATATCAAGAATGATTAAGTCCGGTAGCTGCTCAGCTGCGATGTCAAGGGCATCCTGCCCCCACGCGGCATGCGAGACTTCGTAGTCCAGAGACTGGAAATAGGAAGTCAACATATCGGAGGTGCCAGGATTGTCTTCCACAATCAGAATGTGATGTCTATTCTCTTGCTCTTTAGCAGATGTTTTGTTCATTTGCTGGGCCACGTTTGCACTCACTGTATCGGCGGGTTCATCGAAATATCGAGTTTAGATTAGCCCAATGGCTCTTTGTAGATGGCGTATTTGCATTCCTCATCGCCCATGCCAATACATGTGATCTCGTCCACACGGAAGGTGCGACCTCCACTGAGCCAACGCAAGGCCTCCTCAATGATGCCGGAGGCGATGAAGCAAACGGGGCGCTCCACATCCCGTTCCCAACACATGGAACACCGCGCGATGTGATACAGATAGTGATCTCCACCGGGATCTGTGACGTAGGAGGTTTGATCGCTCAGGGAATCGAAGACTTTGGCGATAGCAGGCAGGCCCGCCTTGAGCTTAGCGTTGAGAGGAAGCACTTTGAAAGCCAAGTCGCTGGCTCCGACCAGGGCACCGAAATTCGCCAGGCCCTCTTCGAAGAGGACGCGCCCCAGACGCAATTGTAGGCCACGCCCACCACGGGGGCCGTACATCTCTTCCAGCGCCTCGTTGAGCGCGGCCATGTAGGCAAAGTCGAACTCGGTCTTCTCCATGTTGTCTGGGGGTGGGTTCTCAATCCAGTGGGCAAGTCCCCCCATGTTGAGCACCGCATTGAGCCCATTGCGCCCCATAATCTCTTCCAGCGCGTTTAAGAGAATAAGGGCAAAACGATTCGGGTAGTAAAATCCGCTTGGTTCCGGCTTTTTAGCCACGTTGACCTCCTTAGAGAATGGCAGCGAACTCTTCTGCAGCGCGACGCATGTCCAGGAACAGCAAACCTAACTTGGCTTGCTGGCGCGCCAACACTGTGAGTACGGCTTCTTCTCCAACAGCGCGGAGGATCACGTACCCTTTTTCACCTTTCACATACACCTCATCCAACATACCACGACCCAGCTCACTAGCGATGCGTTCACCCAGTGAGAGCATGGCGGCAGACATCGCGGAGACACGGTCTTCTTCAACGCCCTGAGGTAGTGACGAAGCGATGGACAAGCCATCTACACTGACAATCGCCGCAGCCTCAATGTCGGAACTGCTGACTTGTAGATCGCGAAGTCGTTCTACCATGCGTTCGGTACGAGATCGATTGGCCATATTCACGTCCTCCAATTTGGGGTAGTGCTCCGCACGTTTTGTGCCGGAGTCTGTTGAAAGTTATAAAAAGGTTACCACAGGACTATACCATTGTCAAGATGACGCATTCCTGACGGAGTTCATCAGGTTCGAATCCTAGCCTTCCCGAACACCGTCGTAGAGTGTGGTAACCACGACTGACAAAACGCCATCTCTCTGACCCAATTCTGATTTTATAAGAACCTCCCAGCAATGCAAATCTTGACTTCGCCCAATCTATCGTGGAAAAATCGGGTATTTTGATTCTGCTCAGGCTGGTATCCCGCCATTCCCGGCCTCAGTTTGAGGTTGTTTTCACTCGACGATTTCGGGATGATTCATTTGGATATTGCCCCCAGGGCAGATGCTAGCCGGAATGCCGTCCGCTTCTCCTTAAACGCTGTGTTGACCTAACCTATCTCAGAACCATCCCACGATTTCCCCTGCCGTCCTCATCTTCCTCCGAGTCGAACTGGCTAGTGTACAGCTCGTGGTAGAAGCCACCCGCTGCCAGTAACGTCTCGTGGGTACCACGCTCGATGATGCGTCCCTGGCGGACGACGAGCACCTGGTCGGCGTCGCGAATGGTGCTCAACCGGTGGGCGATGACAATGCTGGTGCGCCCGTGCATCAGCTCATCTAGCGCCGATTGGATCAGCTGCTCGGTACGGGTGTCGACGCTGGACGTGGCCTCGTCGAGGATCAGGATGCGCGGGTCCGCCAGCACGGCGCGCGCGATGGAGAGCAGTTGTCGCTGACCCTGGCTGAGGCTGGCCCCACGCTCGTTGAGTTTCGTCTCGTAGCCGGCGGATAGCCGGCGGATGAAGGCGTCGGCACCGGTGACCTTTGCCGCTTCCACGACCTCCTCGTCGCTGGCGTCCAGCCGACCGTAGCGGATGTTGTTCATCACCGTGTCGGCGAAGAGATAGGTATCCTGCAGCACCATGCCCGTCTGGCGCCGCAGGCTGTCCACCCGCAGGTCGCGGATGTCCTGCCCATCAATGAGGATACGTCCCTCGTCCACGTCGTAGAAGCGCATCAACAGGTTGACCATGGTAGTCTTGCCGGCACCCGTCGGGCCGACGATGGCGATCATCTCGCCGGGCTGGGCCTCGAAGGAGACGTCGCACAGCACCCGTTCGTCGTCCTCGTAGCCGAAGGTGACGTTATCGAAGGCGATGTGCCCCTCGGTCGCGGTCAGCGCACTCGCACCCGGACGGTCCTCGATGTCGGGCGTCTCGTCCAGCAGCGCGAAGACGCGCTCGGCGGCGGCGATGGCCGTCTGCACCTGGGTGTAGAGCAGGCCGATGGTGCGCACCGGCTGGAAGAAGCGCCGCACGTAGCCCAGAAACGCCACAATCGTGCCGACGGTCAGCGCCTCGTTGAGGGCCATGAGGCCGCCCGCGCCCAGCACCAGCGCGATGCCCAGATTACTGAAGATGTCCAGGGTGGGGCGGAAGGCGGCTGTGACGGTCTCCGCTTCCACGTTGGCGTCACGGCTGGCCGCGTTGACGTCACGGAACTCGCGATAGGTTGCTTGCTCCCGTCCGAAGGCCTGAACCACGCGCACGCCGGAGATGTTTTCCTCCAGCTCGGCGCTGACCTTGCCCAGCTCCTTGCGGGAGCGGCGGGCCGCGTCACGGGCGCGTTTCGAGAAGTAGAAGGTGCTGACGAACATCAGCGGCAGTACCCCCATACTGACGAGCGCCAGCTTCCAATCGAGCAGCAGCAGGGCGACGAGAATGCCCGTCAGCAGGACGAAGTTGCCCGCGAACTGCGCCAGCCCGGCGTTCAAGGTCTGATTGATGGCGTCGGTGTCGTTGGTGAGCCGCGACATAAGGTCGCCGGCCTCCCGCTCGTCGAAGAAGCGCAGCGAGAGCGCCTGGAAATGCTCGAAGATCTGCTCGCGCATAGCGTAGAGCACGTCTTGGCCCACGTTGATGGTGATCATGAACTGAGCCGCCTGAGTCAGCCAGGCGGCGGCGTAGGCGCCGAGCAGCAGTAACATGAGCCGGCGTAATCCGCCGAGGTCGCCCTGGGCGATGTAGCTGTCCACGGCTAAGCCGGTGAGATACGGCGCCGCCAGCTGTGCCAGCGCGTTGAGCAAGACCATCAGCCCGGCGGCACTCAGCAGGACCCAATGCGGCTTCAGATACGCCAATAGCCGTCGCAGCGTCTCACCGGTGTGCTGCGCTTTCTCTGCCGGGCGGGTGAGGGCGCGTCGGTGCATCATGCGGGCACCTCCTGTTCCGACCGCGTGCGGTGGAAGGTGGGAGTCTCTGCCCCCTCGTCGTAGAGCAGGCGATCCTCCGGGGCGACGTCACCCTCCAGCTGGCTGTAATAGATCTCGGCGTAGATGGCGCTCCGCCGGAGCAGCTCCTCGTGCTTGCCCTGGTCCGCGATGTGGCCCTCGTCCAGTACCAGGATCAGGTCGGCGTCACGGGCGGTGGAGACGCGCTGAGCGATGATAAAGCTGGTGCGCCCTTCCATCAGCCGATCTAAAGCCTGCCGGAGCCGCTGCTCGGTCTGGAAATCCACGGCGCTGGTGGCGTCGTCCAGGATCAGGATGCGGGGATCGACCAGCAGCGCGCGGGCGATAGCCAGGCGCTGCTTCTGCCCGCCGGAGAGATTGACGCCGCGCTCGCCGACGCGCGTTGCATAGCCCTCCGGCGTCTCGACGATAAAATCGTGGATCTGCGCGGCGCGCGCTGCGGCGATAACCTCCTCGTCAGTGGCGTCGGGACGCCCGAAGGCGATGTTCTCGCGGATGGTGCCCGCGAAGAGCAGCGTCTCCTGCAGCACGATGCCCACCTGTTGGCGCAGCGAGTCCAGCGTCAGGTCGCGCACGTCGTGTCCGTCGATGCGCACCTGGCCCCGGGTCACGTCGTAGAACCGCGGGATCAGGTTGGTGATGGTCGATTTACCGGAGCCGGTGGCACCCAGCAGGGCCACGCGCTGCCCCGGCTCGGTGACGAAGTTGATCTTCTCTAGTACCCAGTCCTGGCTCTCAAAGTAGTGGAAGTAAACGTCCTCGAAGACGACCTGCCCCTCGATTCCCTGGAGCGGCACGGCGTCCGGTGCTTCCTCGATCTCAATGTCGGTGTCCAACACCTCGAAGATGCGCCGGGCACCGGCAGCAGCTCGGGTGATGTTCGCCAGCAGGAAGCTGAGCATGAAGATGGGGTAGATCGCCATCAGGATGTAGCTGGTGAAGGCCACCAGCGTCCCCACGGTCATCTGGCCCTGGATGACCTGGACGCCGCCGATCCACGTCACCGCCAGCCGGGCGAGATTGGCGATGAAGAAGACCAGGGGCATAGCGATGGCGATGATGTGTCCCACCTGCTTCTGGATGTCCCGGACACCCCGGTTGCGTTCACCGAAGCGGGCGCGCTCGTGGTCCCGGCGTACGAAGGCGCGGACGACGCGCACGCCGGCTAGATTCTCCTGAAGCGTGACGTTGAGCGCTTCCAGCCGCTGTTGTGTCTCGGTGAAGAGCGGGCGGGCCTTGGTGAAGAAGAAGGCGAAGACGAGCACGGAGAGCGGTCCCAGTGCCAGCACCACGGCGGCGGTTCGGGAATTGAGGGAGATCATAAAGATAAGGCTGCCTACGAGCATCAGGGCCGCGCCCAGGATCTGGAGCAGCGCCATGCCCAGGAAGTTGCGCACCAGATCTACATCGCTGGTGGCCCGCGTGAGCAGCTGGCCCGTCTGAGCGCGGTCGTGGTAGCTGAAAGAGAGACGCTGAAGTTTCTCATAAAGGACGTTGCGCAGATCATAGGCGACGCCCTGGGAGACTTTGGCCGTCAGGTAGCCCTGCAGGAAGGTGAAAAGCGCGCGCAGCACCGAGAGGCCGATGATGATCAGGGACAACGTGAGAATCATGCGGCGGGATTCGCCGATGATGCCGTCATCGATGATGCGTTGGCTGAGCGCGGGCACGGCTAAATTACCTGCCGTGGAGAGCAACAGCGCCACAAGCGCCACGAGCGTCATCAGCAGATAGGGGCGCAGATACTTGAAGGTGCGCAGAAGATCTTTCACGGGAGGGCCTTTTATGGACGCGGCGCGGTGAGGAGGCCGTGATAGAGGATGGAGAGCCCGTCGTCCAACCGGCTCTCCCAATCCCTGCCGTCGTCCTCCCCGTGGCAGGCGGCGGTGCAGAGTCGCAGGAAGTGAACGCTAAGAAAGAGGGCGGCGATCTCCACGTTGATGTCTTGACGGATGGTGCCTTCCTCCTGGCCCTGCCGCAGCAGGTGGATCAGCGCGTTTTTCATCCGCTGGGTTTTGGTTGCCGCAGGCTCCTTGGGCGGGCGCACGTTTTGCAGAATGGCGTGGCGCATCAGGTGGCGGTAGGGCGCCAACGCGTCCCAGGCAGTCTTCAACGTGAGACGCAGGCGCGTCGGCGCCGGCTCCCCTTCGCCTGGCAGCGTAGTCAGCGCCTCGTCGATCTGCTGCGCCAGCAGGTGGAGGAGCAGCGACTCCTTCGTCTTAAAGTAGTTGAAGAAGGTACCCTTCGCCACGTCGGCGGCGTGGGCCACCTCCTCGACGGTGGTCGCTTCAAAGCCCTGCTCGCGGAAGAGCCGGTCGGCGACCTGCAGCAGGTGCCGGCGCGTGCGCTTCTTGTGTCGTTCCCAGCGATTTGTCGTGCCCGATCTGTTCATAACGTGACTCCGGTCATAGTTGACTCCGGTCAGTATAGCACGGACGCGGAATAGAGCAATGGGAGCTTTGTGACGATGTATTCCACCGAAGAAAATCTGGGATATAGATTAGATGAAATCCGACCCTCATTTTCAACCTTATCACTTTCTATGCTATGAGTTTTTCACCGTAGCTACTGGTAGTTAACGATAGCTGAGCGAGTTAGCTAACGGAATTCCAACACTTTTGCAACGGGGCCCAGCATTCATCTGAACGAGTTCCGTAAGTTATATCGATGTTTTCTTGCTATCATTTATATAAGAAGATATTTTAGATTAGAATATACTCTATTAAATGGCACTATGGATTGGGCGTGATATCTATTTAGTCTTCTGAGGTGCAGCGCACTTTCGCTGAACTCGACAAGTCAAGATATGCGATACCATACCTGGAGGATTTCGGAGCGCGATTTAATTGTATTCGTAAGTGCATTGTACCTCAAATTACGGTATTAGGGTTTAGCCAGGTGCGACGCACCTTACAAAGCTTGAAAATGGCCATTTCGTGCATGCTGGCAGGGATTTTTATCCAACATGCCCCAATAATCTCAGGTGCGTTGCACCTTATGCCGTAATTTCAAATTGTACCTGTGTGCTCATAAATCTAAACGGTTACTGGGCGTGAAGTGGAGGAAATTCTGATCAGATACGCTATGATCTCATCTTGGTACCAGAAAAATGACCTCTTTTCTCTCTAAAGGCTTCTCTCAAGATGTCCGAATACACGACTTCAGTTATGGAAGGAGACACAATGCGATATTCACATCTCTTCAAAAGATTAGGACTAGCGATGAGTTTAGCCGGCCTGTTGCTAATAGCTTCCTTGCTCATTGTACAACCCGGT
>DAOTUH010000081.1:0-11181 GCA_034437255.1 Anaerolineae bacterium | reverse complement strand
CCGGAACGTCCGAGGCTGGCCCTCTTCCTCGCGGGTGCGCTGCTCGTGATCGCGCCCATGATGACGGCCATCCAGTATCTCACCATCTTCCTGGAAAACAGCGGTACACCCGGCTGGATCACGGGCCTGGCGGTCTCGGCCATGGCCTTCTACGAGGTGCCCATGATGCTGCAGACACCCTGGCTCATGGAGCGAGTGTCGTTATCCCGGCTGATCCTGGGCGGGGTGTTGTTGGCGCCGGTGCGCTGGATCGTCTTCGCGCTCATTCAGGCGTCGTGGCTTATTATCCCGGCCCAGCTGCTGCACAGCATCACCGTCGTCAGCCTGATGGTCATTGGGATCACGTACGTGGATCGCCAGTTGCCGCCTCGATGGCGGGCCACCGGACAGGGGCTCTACACGGCAGCGGTCTTCGGCATCGGCCCGAGCGTCTGGCAGTTCGTCGCTGGGCCCGTATATGAAAACTTCGGCGTTCGCGCCGTCTGGCTCGCGTCGCTGGGCATCACGGTCGTGGGCGTGGTGATTTTGGGCGTGGCGCTGCGGAAGACAGAAGCCTGATCGCTTCCAAAGCGCCCAGAATCGTTATTCCGCAGGCGGCGGAGCAGGGGCTTATTAGCCCAAGACGCGGATCGCCGGCGGGCACGGGCCAACTGCCCCTGTTTAAGTGATCCCAGACGAAGAGCCCTTCCCAGCCCGCCGCTTCCGCCGCTTGTGCCAGCGGCATGACGTTGCGGGGATTTGCGTGTTCGCCCAAGGGGACAAGTTCGATGCCCTAGTGCATGGTTCACCTCCAAAAGTGTACGGTTCATAACGTGATGTTGGTTCTCTCAAGGTCTGCTTTAGGCAGCGCTTCGGCGATATCTTCCAGTGGGGCCTTGGTTTCTGGGTGACGGTAAGCAGGCGCCAGATCGGCCAGGGGCACGGCGATACACGCTTCCGTCAAAATATCGGGGGCGGGAATCTGCCGACTGCCTAGATCAAAAACCTCGTCGTCATAGAGCGCAATCGCCAGATTGATGGAAGCATCGGCGTCCGTATCGTTGGTTGACTCGCGGTCTACCTCTTTCTTGATGCCCGACAGGCGTCGCTTCAGTTGAGCCGGTGTCATCGACGTCTCCACCAGAGCCGCAGCGTTGAACACGTCCATCGGGTGCGTTGAGCTTGTGGGACGCGATTTATAGATGGGTGAGAGGGCCAGCACCGCCGTCGTCTCGTGCAGGCGTTCCACGGCTGCGCGTAGATGTCTCTCTGCACCGCTCCTGAGCGTGATAAATGCCCGGTGCGTCACCGCCCCCAGATCATCCCGCGTGCGCTCGATTTCCACGGCGACGCAGCGGGCAGTGCTCAAAGCAGCCGGCTTCTCCACCCGCACGCGCACCTGCTCCACGCGGGGCTCGTCCAGGCAGATGGCGGCGATCTCCGCTGCCAACTTCTCTATCAGATAAAAACGCGATTGTTTCACCAGCCGGGACACCCGCTTGACGATGGTCCGATAATCGACAGTATCCTCAAGTCTATCTGAAATCCCGGGCCAGCCGGTATGTGTGTCCAACCTGAGATCGATGCGGACATCCTGCCGTTTGCTACGCTGTTCCTCGTCGAGGCCCAAGGTCGTTCGCAGGAGCAGGCCTTCTACGTGAATATGGTCAGTCATTTTTGCGCCTCCCTCATCAGTCTCGTATACCCGGTTTGACAAGAACCCTCGGATAGGTTAGAATGTGATTGAGGTCGGGGGCGTGTGATCATGTCCCTCTATGGATGGGCAGATTTAACTGTATTATACACCGCGAGCGTTTCGGGAGAACGAGGGGATGTAAAAGTCTGATAGAACACGGTCAGATGTGTTTTATGGGCTTCTGGCTCCTTAAAGCGTTTATCTCTTAATACTTACGAGGACCTGGCTTGCTGGTGTAGTTCCCGGCGCCAGGTTTTTTTTGTGCCTGGCACTTATTCATCTTTGGGCAGTGGGTTAAAGAAGGAGGTGACACGCGGTGACATTTGTGAAACGACGACCTGGTGAATCCACCGAGCAGTTGATCAAGCGGTTTCGCAAGCGGGTGACGAAGGATCGCATCAAGAGCGAGTTGAAGAAGCGCCGGTACTTCATCACCAAAGGAGAAGAAGATCGCATTCAGCGTCGCAAGGCGGAGCGCAAGATGCGCAAGCGGCAGCGGCGAAAGCGTGGGGGGAAGTACTGAGCAAAGCTTACTTGACAGCGCCATGACCTCACCTGTCCTAGAAGGATGGCGTCTGGGGCGTGAGTGCTGTTACATGCCGCGGTTTTGGTTGCAATAAAACTTAATCAGAGTATTGAGATAGGATTACCAACAAGGCATTAACATCGCTACGTTGAGAGCGCTGGTTCTGTCGTGGTGACGTTTTCATTATCTCTAGAGCCCCCCAAGAAGATCTCTTGGGGGGCTTTTAGTTTTGGTATCTGTTTGGTCTTCTAAGGTGCACCACACTTTCGCCGAAGTCGACAAGCCAGGATGTGTGAAGCCATACCTGGAGGACTTCATAGCGCGATTTGATTGGATTCGCAAGTGCGTTGCACCTGTGCGCTCACATCTAAACGGTTCCTAAGTACGTCCGTAAAAGCTTCTTTACGTTAGCCTGATCCCCCCTCCGCTCCCCGTCCCCTAGGCGGGGGCTCCGAGCATTTGTTAACATACTTTTTCTGGCCTCCTTAGTTTTGCACTTCCGGTGCTTTTGGGTATGATTGCGAGCATGAATTCGGGGATCGGTTGGATACATCTCGTAGGATGGCTACTTTTATTGTCCTGTGCGGCTGTCACGTTGACGCTCGCGCCGACGCCGGTGCCGACGCACCCACCGACGCTGACGCCGCTGCCCACGCCGACGCCGGAACCCGTGGACACGGGATGGCTGCCTGTCACACCGGGCATGGAACGACGCCACGTCACTGTGCACACCGGTCTTGGCGCCGAGCGGGTGACCATGGTACGGCTTGATCCGGCGCAGTTCACCTTTCGGGTGCGTGTTGCCCCCGGCGAGGCGCAGACGGTGCAGGCGTGGAGCGCGGCCTCGGAAGCGCTGCTCACCGTCAACGCGGGCTATTATGACGAAGACGGTGATCCGCTGGGTTTGCTCATCGCCGATGGGGAGCGCTACGGCAGTTCCTATGCCGACTTTGCCGGTATGCTGGCGGTCGGTTCTGACGGGACCGCCAGCGTGCGGTGGCTACGAACCGAGCCCTATGATCCACTGGAGCCTCTCCTGCAGGCCGTGCAGAGCTTTCCGGTGCTGGTCAAGCCCGGCGGCGTCATGGGGTTTCCTGCCGACGCCGATGGAGGCCAGGCGTCCCGTCGCACCGTCATCGCGCAGGACAGGAGCGGGTGTATTTTGATCCTCATCGCACCGCGTGGCTATTTTAGTCTCCATGAGCTGGCCCTCTGGCTTGCCACGTCGGATTTGGAGATCGACGTGGCGTTGAACCTCGACGGCGGCACGTCGGCGGGCCTCTGGCTGGCGGGCATCCCCGCTGCTCAGATCAATTCCCTGGTCGAGGTGCCCGCGGTCATCACCATCGATCGTTCGTAGTAAGGCACGTAGGCGAAGCCGGAGTGCCGTTCACAACACGACCCAAAGGCTACATCGCTGACTACGCGCCTCTAGCGCGATTTCATGAAGTTTAAAAAATAATTGGGATTACCGGAGCGTTCTTGGCGCCTTTATGTGAGGTTGATGGTTGTTTCAGGTGAGTGAATTTTTGACGATCATCAAATCGCGGCTACTCGACCTCAATGTTCCTCAGCACGATGGCGTTCCCTTCCGTCTCCACCGAGCCGTGGACCGCTAGCCGCGTGCCGTCGGAATGGTACATGCCGGTGGTCAACGTATACGTCCCCGCTGCGAGATCATCCGGCAGGAGGACGCCGTGCCGGTCCACGATGGACGTACCGGCCTCCCAGGCGGAGGTGGGATGCAAGCCGCCCATTGGCTCGGCGTCCGTCTGCGTGACCAGAGTGCCGTTGTCGTCCAGCACGTGGACGAAGACTTTGAACCGCTCGTCGGGCCTCTCCGCGGCGTGCCAGAAAAGCGTCACCGGCACGATCTCACCCGGTCCGTAGGTCGTGCTTACGAGGCTATAGCCGTCCAGGCGAAGATCCTCGCCCACTCGTGCGCCCAGCACTGCCTGGGGTGATGCAGGAAGCGGTGCGGTGCCGTAGCGCGCCAGACGCACATCGGTGATCCACGTCTCCGTGGCCTTGTACGCCTGCCGGGCCAACTCGCGTTCGAGCCGCCGGTGCGGGTCGGATTCACGGTCGCCCCAGTAGAGCACGAAGAGCTGCGGATGTCCCACTGAGAGAACTTCTTGGGTCCACGTCTCGGCTTTCTCGACCTCGGGATGGTACGGTGCGGGATAAACGGTTACCGGCCCGTCGTAGTAATAGGTGAAGACTTCCCACTGATTGGGTGCACTTAGGATGATGGCATCGTCCGGCCCGGCCTCGGTGGCAATAATGGCCGCGAGGCGGCGGTAGTCATCACGAGCGTAGACCGGATCGAAGTAGAGGTGACGCAGAGACGTGAGCTGCGCGGGCAGCAGCGTCAGGAGCAGCGCGCCTGCCAGGACGACCGGGGGATGTCGCCGCTTCCGTGCGGGGCTGGGCGCGATCAGTGGCAGCGCCAGCAGCAGCATCAGCGGCGCGACCGCCACCATCAGAAACTTGAGGTAAGCGGCCCGATAGATATCGAGGCCGGAGATGAGCGCGATGGGCAGCAGGACGATGGCGACGGCCGCCCATTTGATGAAGGGTGCGCGGCTCCTGGTGAGTAGGGCCAGCAGCACCAGCGCGCCCGTGACAGGTAGCCAGTACGGCGTAATATCCGCTGGCAGCGTGAGGCCCACCAGGAGCGCGTTGGCCATCTCGATAAGCGCCTGTCCGGTGTTCAGGTCAGGCGGCGTCCATCCGGTGGCCCGCAGCGCGTGGGGCAGCCAGGGGAGAAAGGCGAGCGCAGCCAGTGCGTGGCAGCCGGCCCAGATCAGTGAGCGCCGCCACCGCAGGGGACGATGGGTGAGCCAGGTCGCGGCGAAGGCCACGTTCACGCCGAGGAGCACGAAGACGTAAGCATAGTGTGTGTAGAGCCCCAGCGTGAGCACGACGACCAAGCCGGCGAGGGTCGGAGAGAACAGGGCGCGCCGCCGCTGTATCTCGGCCGCGATCCACACCGTCGCGGCGGCGATCAATCCCAGCAGCGCGTACATGCGCGCCTCCTGGCTGTAATAGATGGCCAGGGGATGCAACGTGAGCCCGCATGCCGCACCGACGGCGGTCCACGCACTGCCCGCTCTACGACCCAGCGCGGCGGTTACGGCCACCGTCAGCACGCCGCAGAGGGCGGAGAAACTTCGGAGCGAAAATTCGGAGCCGCCGGTGAGGTCCCGCCAGATGCGGAGCAGCAGGTAGTAGCCAGGGGGATGCACGTCACCGGCCGCACCCTCGATGATGAGTCGTACCGACCGCTCGGCCAGACGCGCGGAGTTTCCCTCGTCGTTCCAGAAGGACTGTGCGTCCAGGTGGTAGAAGCGGAGCGCGGCGCCCAGGAGCAGTGCCGCAAGCAGGAGCACCTGGATCCATGCCCGACGGTGTGCTTGTCTCATGCGACGCCGTCGCGCGTCTCCGAAAGGTTCAGCGCGGCGTGAATCTTCTCCTTGGCGATGGCGCCGCGCTGCACGACGCGAGGTGGGTGCTCAATGCAGTTCACGATGGTGGACGTGATGCCGAAGGTCGGGGTGCCCCCATCTAGAATCACCGCCACGTCCTCACCGAGCTGGTCGGCGGCCTCCTGGGCCGTGATGGCGGAGGGATACCCGGAGCGCGCGGCGCGCCCCACGATCAAGTAGCCGCCCACGGCGCGCAGCAGGGGCCAGAGCGGGGGAAAGTTCGGCACCCGCACGGCGACCTGGGGATTTCTGATGGCGACGGGGAATTCAGCACTGGCAGGCAGCAACAGCGTCACGGCGCCGGGCCAGAAGCGTTCGACCAGACGCTCGGTGGCGCGGTTCGTGCGGGCCAGCTGGCTCAGCGGCTGGTGCGGATCGAGTAACAGGGGCAGGGCGGGCCAGGCGTCACGATCCTGGGGGCCGTAAAGGAGCGCCAACAGCGTGTTGTGGGCCTGCGGCATGGCCGCGAGACCGTAGACAGTGTCGGTGGGGATCACGATCAAGGCGCCGTGTCGTAGGGCCTCGGCCGCTCGCTGCACGCTCTCCGGCTGCCCGATGGGATGGATGGGGGCGCTCATGCGAAAGTTACCTCAGCGCGAAGCGTTCCAGGGCGACGGCGGCTCCGTGTTCGCTAAGCGGCGGGGCGATCCAATCGGCGACGGCTTGCACGGGGGGGACGGCGTTGCCCATGGCGACACCGACGCCGGCCCAGGCCACCATGGCGACGTCGTTTTCTTGATCGCCCACGGCCATGGTCTCCGCCTGCGCTATCCCAAGGTGATCGGCCAGCCAGGCCAGGCCTTGTCCCTTATCGACGCCGGCCGGCACCACCTCGATGAAACGGGCGTGCGAGCGGAACACGTGTGCCTGCTCGTTCAGCCGGGCGCGGAGCCGTTGGCCCATGGCGGGGATCTCCGTCGGATCGGCCACAAAGAGCACTTTGTCGATCTCGTGGGTATCCAGCACCTCGTGCCAGTCGTCCACCCGCTGAAAATCCGAGCCCAACAGCGTCCGGTAGAACTCGGGGGATTCTCGGAGCTCCTGGAGGTAGATGCGACCATCGGCGTAGAGGACGGTATGCCAGTCGCTCTCTCGGGCCAACGTCAGCGTGATCTCGGCGGGCTTCCGGGGAAGCGCGACACGGTACAGGGGCTCTGGATCGTCGGGCCGTTGAATCCACCCGCCCTGATAGGCCAGCACGGGCGCGCTGATGTTGAGCTGTCGTGCAAAGGGGAGCAGCGCGCTGAACATCCTGCCCGTCGCCAGCGTTGTGGTGACACCGCGCGCCTGAGCCTCGGCGATGGCCCGCTGCACGCGCGGGTGAATCTCGCGTTCGTCCCCCATGAGGGTTCCGTCTAAATCGAAGGCTGCTAATCGGATCATAACTCAAAGTATAGTTCGACGTTGGGGAAAGACAACTTCTAATCCGGCTGTCAGAGATTCAAGAGGGTGGAAAGGACGGCGATCCAGAGGCTGGTCAATAGCACGAGCAGTCCACCCCAGAGGAAGTAAGCCACCATCGGGCGCCGGCGATAGAAAAATAGGCCCAGTCCGCCGTTGAGCAGAGCAAAGAGCAGGCCCAGTAGACCAAGATAGGCAAGGCGGGACGGCGGCCCGACGAACAGGGGGATGCCTTCCGGGCTGATTTTGAGGACGATCTCCGCCGGAAGCGCCGCGTAGCGCCAACTCAGCAGTCCGCCTAGCAGGGCAAGAAGCATCACGTTGCTTCCCAGCAGCGTCAGGGCTGTGCGATCTTGCCAAATGGCCCAATCCAGAAAGGTGGGGTGCGACGTCTCGTGTGTCACGTCCTGGGTGGCGCCCATCTCTAGCCGCTCCTCCAGCGCTTCGAGGAAGAGCACGTGTTCGGCGGGTGAGATGGCATACGCTAGGCCGTCCAGATGCAGGATGATCTGCTCGCGCAGGGGGGCGCTGGCGTAGAAGATGATGGGGCCACTGTCTGGCACGATACCCTGTCCCACCACGTGACCGGGCCAGCGCAGGACCCGGTTCATGCGTACCTTCCCCAACTCAGAGCCTTTGGAGACGGACTGCACGCTTGCCATGGGGATCTGGTGCGTGTAGCCACCCCAGTGGATGATCAGGGCGTTGCGGTCCATGGTGTACTCCGCGTTTAGTAATCCCCAGAGCGTATAGCCGACGTAGGCAGCCGCGCATAGGGACGCCAGCGCGCCCAGCATCAGGAAAAAGGTCAGGAGGGAGATGGACGTGAGGGCGATCAACACGCCAAGCCCCACCGTCAGCAACACCAGCACGACGATGATGGCCAAGCCGAATCGCCAGCCCTTGCGGATATCGGGCGTCCAGGTCGTCATTCGGTGACGTCCTGGCGCGCTTCTAGGGCGCGGGTGAGGGTGACGGCGTCGGCGTATTCCAGGTCACCGCCCATGGGGAGCCCCCGGCCCAGCCGCGTGACGCGCACGTTTAGGGGCTTGAGGCGCGTGAGCAGATACGAGGCTGTGTAATCGCCCTCGCTGGTCGGGTTAGTCGCCAGGATCACCTCGTGCACGTCGCTTTTGCGCAGACGCACTTCCAGTTCCTTGATGCGCAGATCCTCGGCGAAGATGCCCTCCAGTGGGGAGAGCGCGCCGTGGAGTACGTGGTAGAGGCCGTGATACTCCTCGGTGCGCTCTAGCGCCAGCAGATCGAGCGGTTCCTCCACCACGCAGATCACGCCCTGGTCGCGCGTCTCGTTGGCGCAGATGGGGCAGGGGTCCTGTTCCGTAACGTTGTAGCAGACGGAGCAGAACTGTGTGTTCTCGACGAGGTTTTCCAACGTCTCGGCGAGACGCATTGCCAGCTCTGCCTTGCCCCGGAGGAGGTAAAAGGCCAGCCGCGAGGCCGTCTTGGGCCCGATGCCGGGCAGCTCGGAGAACGTCTCAATCAGCTGGATAACGGAAGGTGGAACCGCTGCGTTTGCCATAAGGTTCGGCTACATGCCGGGGATGCCCAGGCCGCCCATCATGCTGTTGAGGCCGCCGGTGATCTCGGACATCTGCTCGGCGACGTGATCCTGAGCCTTCTGGATGGCCTCGTTCACCGCTGCCATGACCAGATCCTGGAGCATCTCCACGTCCTCGGGATCAACCACTTCTGGCTGGATCTCGATGGAGAGAATGTCCAGGCCACCGGTGATACGCACTTCGATGACGCCACCGCCGGCGCTGACCTCGATGATTTCTTGTTCGGCTTCTTCCTGCGCGCGCTGAACGTCCTCTTGCATTTTCTGCACCTGACGCATTAGCGCGTTGGGGTCCATACCTCTTCGTCCACGTTTGCGACTCATGACATTACCTCGCTTTTACTGTGTAGATGGGTGATTAGCACTACTCAATTAAAAATCGGATTTTTCAGAACCTTGATGCTATCTGTGAGCTTCCCGCGATCCGGTTCACCAAAGTTGGCTTCACTGAAATAAGCATTACCCTCATGCAAAGGCGCCAAGAACGCTAAGGAAATTCATAAGATGGTAAATTTTATTGACCCGGGTTGGCTTTACTGTTCAGAAAAGTAACAAGTAACTTAAAAGTCTTGGCGGCTGTCTGACCTTTGGTCGGCGGCGTCTTGGCGTGAGGCATAATCTTTTTCAGGTGAGTCAAAGTTAACATGCCAAAAATCCGATTTTATTCGACGCTTTCATTCTATGTGTGTGTGCTACGATCTGTCTGCTCAGTCCGGCGTCTCGCGCAAGATCGCCCTCGGGGACGGGGGCTGTGGGCGACGGTTGAGCGATTTTATGATTGTCTTGCTTCCGTTTCTTCAACTTCTGTGGGCACGGCGCCCAGTTCTTTGACGGCGCGCTGCACCACCTGGTCCTGTTTGATAGGATCTGCCTCGTTTTGTGCATCTGTTGTCTCATCGGCGGCTTCGGGCGTCTCGGACGCGGTGGGTTCAGTGAGTTGACGCGCCGAGGGTCGATGCCGGCTCGGCGGCGTCCACTCCTCTTCCATGATGCAGCGCACGCGAATGCGTTGGCTGAACGTCTTCGCCAACAAATCCTCCAGATGACGGTAGGCTTCCTCTCTGGCCTTGTTGCGATGGAACGCGTGCTTGAATCCTACGACCAGCGCGCCCTCGGCGTCTATGCCCAGGGGTTTCGCAGGCCAGAGGGGGGCAGCCATGGGCGCACTCAGTTGTCGCAGGAGGTCCTTCCAATGCTGGGCGATTTTCTCGACTGGGACGTCAGCCGCGTCGGACGAGGTCGCCGCGGGTTCGGTCTCCTGCTCAGGCTCTTGCTTCGACGGAGTAGCCTTCTTCCTCCGCGAGGTGCGCGCTCGCTTCGCCTGGGGCTTGGCCGCCGGACGCTCGTCCGCTGCCGGGGGCGCCGGTGCCAGGCTCGCCTCGACGAAAGCCAGCTCCAAGGGTAACTGGGGTTGCCAGCCGGTGCGGCTCTGTGCCGCCGCTTCGCTGAAGAGTTGGACGGCCCGCACCAGCTGATCCGGTTCGGCGCGGCGCGCCAGCTTCTGAAAACGCGGGCGCTCCTCGGTCGTGGGCTCGGCCCAGGTGTCGCCGGCGCCCAGGCGCATCAGGAGCAGCCCGCGCAGAAAGTCCGCGATCTGGCGTGCCAGCTGGCGCGGATCGGCGCCGCCATCGACGGCGCGGTTGACGAGCTGGATGCCCGCGTTGAGGTCCTCGTCGAGCCAGGCCTGGATCAGCGCCTGCACTGTCTCGCTGCGCTCGGAGCCCAGCATCTGGCGCACGTACTCTGCCGTGACCGTCCCGTCCGCCGCCATCTGATCGAGGAGGCTGATGGCGTCACGCAAGCTGCCCGTAGCTGCCCGCGCGATCAGATCCAATGCCTCGGTTTCGGCGTCGATCTCCTCGGCGGCACAGATCCGCTTGATGCGGGCCACGATGTCGTCGAGCGGGATGCGCCGGAACTCGAAGCGTTGGCAGCGGGAGAGCACCGTCGCCGGGATTTTGTGGACCTCCGTCGTCGCCAGCACGAAGATCACGTGCTCCGGCGGTTCCTCCAGCGTCTTTAGCAGGGCGTTGAAGGCGGCGGTGGAGAGCATGTGCACCTCATCGATGACGTAGACCTTGTAGCGGGCCTGCGTTGGACGGAAGTTCACTTTCTCCAGGATATCGCGCACGTTGTCCACGCCGGTGTGGGATGCTGCGTCGATCTCGATGAGATCCATCAGGCGGCCCTCGTTGACGGCGTGGCAGATCTCGCATGCATTGCATGGGCGCTCTCCGACCGGAGCCTGGCAGTTCACGGCTTTGGCGATCAGGCGCGCCGTCGTCGTCTTGCCCGTACCGCGCGGTCCCGCGAAAAGGTAAGCGTGATGCACGTGGCTTAAGCGCAGCGCGTTGCGCAGTGTGCGTACGATGTGGATCTGCGCGACGACATCGTCGAATGTCTGCGGTCTCCATCTGAGATACAGTGCTTGACTCATAGGTCTCCTTGCCTGTGCTGAAATAGTCTATCACGGATGAGTGAGGAGGCAAGGGGCACAGGGGGCAGGGGGCAC
>DAOTUH010000080.1:0-1982 GCA_034437255.1 Anaerolineae bacterium | reverse complement strand
TGGATTTATAAGTCTTCGTCGGCTGACGAGGCGTCGTATAATGGATAATTAACATGGTATAGCCTCCTTCTGGTACGATTACACTCAACCGTGGTCGGTCCAAAAGTGGTTAACCTCACCTTTTTCGCGCGCCAACAGTCGCCAAAGTGGGGAATCTGAAGTGCTTAGCCATCAAAAATCATCCCCCTGTGGGGCGATTTTGACTAACCATGGTTGACTCACCTGAAATAACTAGCAGAAATCGGATTTTTCTACGACTTGACACTATATGCGGGTTTCTCATGACCAAAATTACTAGATGTGGGGTATGGCCACCTAAAAATCCGATTTCTTGGACCTTTTTTCAGGTGAGTCAAGGTTAAATGCGGTGTTACTCTCCTTCTCGCGTTGGCTCATATATAGTGTAACCCTTTATGTGAGCCTGCGCAACCCCTAATAAGGTGCAACAAACGTGTTTGTGGTGCTCCTCCCATATTGTTTCGGTTGTGCAATTTGAATTTCCTTAGCGTTCTTGGCGCCTTTGCGTGAGATTAATGCTTATTTCAGTGGAGCCAACAGATGCTCCTGAAGACCCTTCGGTTAATGCTACGATGAATCCAGATAAATGTAAAGATGCGCGGTGTCGCTGTCCACCCCCACAATCCGCAGCCCGATGGAACCGACGCGGTCCATGATCTCTTCTTCCAAGATAGTGTTGACTCTGTCCATCAGAACATCCGGCACCAGGCGTCGAAGGGATAACGGTCCTATTTTGGCGTCCAATAGTTTGACGGTCAGTGCGCCCGCTGCCGAAGCGCGGAAGCCGACGGATCCCTCGACCACCGGCTCCAGCGGCCCGACGTTCAGTTGCGCCTTGAAGGTGGCGCGCTGGTCGGGTTGCAGGTCGATGTGCATGGTCTGCAGCGAGACCGGGCCGGGCACGTCCGGTACGTTGTCTTTCATGATCTGATTGATGTAGTCCTCCGTAATGCTGACCTCAATGCCGCCTGGCTGGATCTCTGTGGTCGAAAACTCAGCCGGATCTGCATCCAGAATCAACAACATCGCGCCGCTCAGCAGCAGGCCGAGAAAGAGTCCTACAAAAACGCTGCCTACTAACCAGATTCGATTTCGACGTGTAAATAGGTTCATTATGTGCCTCAGGGCAACGCCAGATGTGCAATGAGTATGATGTATTGATCATCGGTGGTGATATCCAGAACCCGCGACGCTTCGCCGAGTTCTTCTTCGAGGCGTGTGGTGAGCGCCGCGCTCAGATTCTCTCCCAGCGTCAGTTTATCGACGCCGATGAGATCTAGAATCTCGTGGCCCCCGGTTTCGACGCTTTCCACGGTAATTCGGATCTGATTCGCCACGACGGCGATGTGCATCCTCACGTTGACCTTCAGTTCCAGGAGCAACAGCGGGAAGGTTGCATGGACGACGAGTCTCTGGTCCGGCTGAACGTCCACCGTCGCTTTGCCGGGCACGCCATCCGGCAGTGCCTGGGTCACGGCGTCGTTGAGATACTCCTCCGCGACGCGCACAGTCAAGTTCGCGCTGTTCGGGTCGATCGCTGGGACGGCTGGCACAACGGCGTCCGAGGCACTCGCTATCACCAATCCCATGATGAGGCAGAACGTGAGCACCGACGTCAGTATGCCGATGATGGCTGCGGCTAGATAAGGTGCGCTACTTCTTGTAGTGGGCGTCGCTGGTTGGGGCGCTGGCCTGGGTTGCGAGGGTACCTGGGGTTGGGGTTGTCGATAGATCGGCGCATGGGGTTGAGGAGGGGGTGGCGGCGTATGATAAACCGGGGACGGCGGGGGCGACGTCTCCTCACGGGACGAGACTGGCGCGCCACAATGCCCGCAGAAAGAAGCGCCCGGACGCAGCGCACCCCCGCATTTCGGGCATATCTCAGATGCGGGCGGCAACGGTGCCCCGCACGTCCCGCAGAAGCGGGCGCCGGCCCGGTTTTCGGCGTGACACTTTGGGCAAAT
>DAOTUH010000079.1:0-5762 GCA_034437255.1 Anaerolineae bacterium | reverse complement strand
GTTGTTGTTGCGGTTCGCCACGCGGACGTTGTTCCAATTGTTGTTCCAGCCGCCCCCGCGCAACACTCTGTTTTTGGCCTGTCCCCAAGCTGTTCGTAGCCGGCGATTTAGTGCCGTGAGAGCGCGCGTTGAGGCGCACTACGAACCCGCTATCTTTTTGACGCGCTATCTTTTTAGCGCGCTTTCTCTTTAGTACGTTTACGCTTCCATCCGCCGATAAGCCGCCCAATCTCGTCCATCAGCCGCGCGGCGTGCTCCAGTTGTCCCAGGCTGATGCACTTGAGGTCATAGCTCAAGCGCACATAAAGGCGTATTTTGGTCAGCAGTTTGTCGGCCTCGTCCAGTAGTTCACCCTGGCGCCCAGGTTCCATCACGGCTTCCAGGATTGTGTCATAGAAATCTAGCGCCATCTTGCTCAATCGCTCGGCCAGCAGGAAGCGCTGTGACTTGGGAAACTTGAGCGTGAGCGGGATCAGCCACAGCAAAAAGTCGTAGGTCTTGACAAAGATAGGCGACTGCTGACGCGGCCTTTTCACCGTGCGCTACTCCCCGACTTCCCCAGGGGATAGTCGGCAAAGATCCGCGCGCGCAGGCGCCAGGTATCGCCGTGCTCGGCGTGCGCGATCCACGCGCGGACCGAGGTCGTCATCTCCTCCAGCGTCATATCGCCTTGTTGATAGGCCTCCCGCTGGCGGCGGAAGCGGCGTACGAAACGGCGCAGGCTGCTGCGGCGCAACCGCCGGTGCGTGGGATAGATGCGAAAGCCACAGAAATCCACCGCCACCTTGACCGGATAAACCAGGCTCTTTTTAGGATGCAGCACCAGCCGCAGGCGCGTTGCCAGGAAACTCCGCACGCACTCTTTCCACTCGTGGAGCTGGGCCTTCGGATTGGCACAATCCGCGTCATCGAAGAAGAGGATGAAGTCATCCATATAGCGCAGGTAGGCGCGACAGCGGAGCTGGTGCTTGACGAACTTGTCCAGTTCGTGCAGATAGACGTTGGCCCAAAACTGGCTGGTCAGGTTGCCGATGGGAAGCCCACGCGGGCGCAGCGCGGCAAAAAGACCCTGCCCTGAGCCGGTTGAAGGGTCGTCCTGGGGGAAATAAGTCATCGGATACTCGTCGGCCTGAATCCCGGCGCCGCTATCCAGGATCTGCCCGATCAAGTACATTGTCCGCGGGTCGGCGATGCGGCGGGCCAGCAGGCCGTGCAGGATCTGGTGGTCGATGGAGGGAAAGTACTTGACGATGTCGCCCTGAAAGGCATAGCGATAGCCGCGCACCCAGGCGTGACACCGGTCGAGCGCCTTGTGCGTGCCCTTACCGATGCGACAGGCGTAGCTGGTGTGGATGAACCGTTTCTCCCAGATCGGCTCGATGACGTTGCACAGGGCGTGATGCACCACCCGATCTCGAAAGGGGGCCGCGCTGACCAGCCGCCGCTTGGGTTCGTGGATGTAAAAGTTGTGGTACGGGCCGGGCCGGTAGGTCTGATCGCGGAGCTCGCGCTGGAGTTGCAGCAGGTTGTGCTCCATGTCGAACTCAAACGCAGCTACATCGACACGGCCTCGCTTGCCCTTGCGCGCCTCGCGGTATGCTTCGTAAAGGTTTTCGAAGGTATAGATTTGTGGGTAGAGGTTCTTGTAGGTTTTCATAACTCGATCGCTTTGAGCAGATTGCCAAATCCGTGCAATCCGCATCCGTGCGCGGGACGAGGATCTGACGATCCTCTCCAAGCCGTTTTTTTGCTTCCGTCTGCCAGGACGGGGCTCGGCAACCAAAGGTTGCACACGATCCCCTCGGAGCAGCAGAGTAGTAGGATCCCTAGATACGATGGGAGAGCTCCCAAAAACCTGCCGGCCGCGACCGTGCTCCGCACGGTGTGAGAGGGGAAGTCTCCCCCCTCACACTCCCCCCTCCAGGAGTCCAGCAGCCAGAAATCCAGAAGCTCACGGTCCTGGCGCAACGCCAACACACCGGAAACCGACAGTGCCGTAACTGTAGGACGGGTCGCCGTAGCGGCGGTACGCCACGCGGACGCCGTACCAACTGGAGTTCCAGCCGCCCCCGCGCAACACTCTGTAAGTGCCGCTGTCTGGCCCCTGGGGGTTGCTGTACGGTGAGGTGTCGTAGTAATCGCTGGCATACCAGTCATTCACCCACTCCCAGACGTTGCCCGCCATGTCCAGCGCCCCGTAAGGACTGGCCCCGCTAGGGTAGCTGCCCACCGGGGTGGTATCGCCCACGCAGTAGTCCGTCCCGTCGTGGTAGTTCAACCGCGTGCAATCGGGATCCTCGTTCCCCCAGGGATACATGCGCGTGTCGCTTGCGCCGCGGGCCGCCTTCTCCCACTCCGCCTCGGTGGGCAAGCGCTTGCCCTGCCACTGACAGTAGGCCCGCGAACCGTACCAGGTTACCTCAACCACGGGATGATCCTCGTAGCCGGCGTCCGCCTGCCAGACACCTCCGCTCTCGTGGATACGCACGAACGAGGAATCGGCGTCCAGCCAGGTGTCGCCGCCCTCCTCCTGGTTGCCCTCGGCGTTCAAGAACTCGGCGTACTGGGCGTTGGTCACCTCGTAGGTGTCGATGGCGTAGGCGTCCAGGTAGACGGTGTGCAAAGGCAGTTCGTCGCTGTAGCAGTTCTCGTTGGGGTTGGTGTCGTCGCAGCCCATCTGGAACTCGCCGGCGGGGATGGTGACCATGTCGCCGGAGGAGGAGACGACCAAGGGCAAGTACACTGTATTGGGCGACGTTTGAGCTGTAGCCCGGGGACTGTTCGAAATGCTGGAGGTGTTGGGCACCTCATCCTCTGTTTTGATGGCAAAGTAGTACGTTTGACCGGGCGTCAAGCCGGTCACGGTCATATTCTCGACCGTGCCAGCCGAACTGGGCGACGGTTCGCCGCTTACGTCGGTGGATACAGCCCAGGTGGTCTCCGTAATGGTAGTGGTGTTGTGGCGTACGACGTAAGTCGACGCGGTGCCAGCCGTCGCGTCATCGCCGGGCGCGATCCAACTAAGTTCAACAGTGCCCGGTGACGCGCCCGTTTCCGCGACCAGGTTGGTGACGGGCGACGGTGAGACGGTATCCGCCGTGCTGTCCATTGGTCTCGCTGTGATAGGTGCGTCGGGCGGGACTGATACTTCCGGTGCTATGGGGGTATGCTGGTTTTTCTGTTGCGCCAACGTAGATGTTGACGGTGAAAGCGGTAATAACAGCGCTAACAGCGTCAATGCAGTCAACGTGCGATAGAACAAAGTACGGTTCTTCATTTTCGCCTCCTATGTCTACTGAATATATTTGACTTGCCAAAGCATGACAGAAACAGCATTCACTACCAGGACAAATCGCTCAGATTGACTGTTTCCTTCTGGATCACTCGTTCACATAGGGAACATCTCAACGTCCGTCTATCCTGGAATTGCTGAAGGTACTGATTTTCGCTGAGTTCGCTGATGAGGCGGCGTTTCAGCGCCGTCAGTGCTTCTCAGCGATGTCAGCGGTTCAAAACCACTCAAGCTGGCGCGAGTTCCCGCACATCCACCTGCACCCGAGCCCGGACTGCCTCCTCGGCCTCTTCCAGTAACTGGGCAGTGGTCTCTTCGGAGACGTAGGCCTCACCGCAATTGGCGCATACCTGAGCTGGCACATTCCTGAAAACTATTACCGTTTGGCCTCGCTCCAGGGTCACCGTGGTATGACCGGGTTGAGTCTCCCCATATTTGCAGATCACACACTTCATCGCTTCCTCCTCTTTTCAAAGCCTGGCTCCCACCGATCCAGGTCTGGCTCGTAGACTGTGATAACTATCGTTTCGTGCTGTTCTGGATTGTCTGCGACCACCACGTGTATGGGCCGTGCGCCGCTCCATCCCAACATCAGGCGGCTAGGATAAGGTTTATCGTCGGGGTAAGTCTCGATCACTTTACCCGTCGCCAGAGCTGGCGTACATCTTCTTTGCTGACTGCACGCTCAAACATACGTTGAACAGCATGCAATCGAAAGATCAAGCGTTCAATGTCCATCAATGCAAAACTCCTGTCCAGCGGTCACGCTGGAAACAACACCGTCACCGTCAACAGATCAAAACTCTCCGGAGCCAGGTCGTCGATGCCGGCCAGCCACTGAGCGAGCTGTCAGGTCTCACAGATGCGCTCTGCTTCTTCCTCCGCAGCGGCTTTGATCGCTTTCCAGAGTTCGGCGACCTTCGCAGCTATCTTTTGGGCTTCGGTGTCCACGTAGGATGTGCCAAATGCGCTATTGAAGATGTTCAACCTCCTCCAAAACCTTCAGATTGAGTTCACGGGCAGGAAGATCGGGGTATCGTCGCCGCAGACGCCCGCGGATCAGTCCCACGGCCAGCTCGCGCGCATCCAACATCCGCTGGATGCGTTGACCGGCGGTGAGATGCAGGGACTGCAGCCATTGCTCTGTGTCCAGGCGGTCGAAGCGCTGAGTCATTGACGTTTTCATAGAGAATCTCCTATTCCGCTGCTATGCAGGAAACAACACCGTCACCGTCAACAGATCAAAACTCCCCGGCGCCAGGTCATCGATGCCTGCCAGCCACTCGGCGGGCTGCGATGTCTTATGTATCTCCATCTGGGCTCGCATACGTCCCCGCTCGGCCGCCAGCGCCTGCCGCCGCGCTTCCACCGCGTCCTCCAGCAGCGCCTCCAGGTCGGGGATGACGAAAGTGTCCTTCAGCGCCGCCTGCACTTCGCCCGCGGTGCGCGTCTGAGCACTGGGTTTGGCGTCGGTCAACGCCAGTGCATGCTGGCGATCCAACGCCTCCGGCTCCAGCCGGTAGACCGGCACGGCCACGGGCAACAGTTCCTCGATGATCGACACAGGATCAGTGTTGACAACGTAGCGCGCCAGCAGGTGCACCAGCGCCATCACCTCGTCCACATCCGGCGTCACCACGTAGGCCGTGCGCCCGTAGTGCTCGACCCCCATCCCTGGCCCTTCCCCCTCGGAGGGAGAAGGGAGAAACGTGCGCTGTTTCACCACCTCGATCAAGCGCCGCACCAGTGGATGGCCCACGTCCAGCAGCGTCACGTCGGGGTCGTCCAGCGCCCACTCCGGGTCGAACGTTGCGCGCTCGATGACCTCGCCCACCGCCGCCGTCTGCAACGCCGGTGCGGTGAGCGCAATGCGGTAGGTGGTTCGACTATGCTCACCAGAACAGCCGTCGGCGTTCTCCGTGACGCTGCAACCAAAGCGGTTCAAACCGCTAAAGACGAAGCGCTGGATCTCCTCCGGCGAGCCTACCGTACGCGCCGTCTCCTCCAGACGCTGCTCAATCTCCGGCAGGCTGATATGCGTCTGCCCGTAGAAGGAGTCGCCCTTGATGCGCTCCAGTGTCTCCTCACTAAAGGGGTCCTGCTCCTCACCCCCAGCCCCTCTCCTGATATCGGGAGAGGGTGGCGCGTCAAAGAGGCTGAGCTGCTTGGGACCCAGTTTCACGTCATGCTGCCGCAGCAGGTCGAGGATGGTGGTCTCGTCGCCGAAGTAGGGCGGCGAGAAGCCGTAGTCCCGTCGGATGCGAGCGGCTTTCTCCACCAGCACCTTCAGGATGGCGGCGTCCAGCGTCTCGTCCATCACCATGGTGCGGATGCGCACCGTCTCCCGGCGCTGCCCGAAGCGGTCGACGCGCCCGTTGCGCTGCTCCAGCCGGTTGGGGTTCCAAGGTAACTCGTAGTGGATCACCTGCCCGGCCGCGTGCTGCAGGTTGATGCCCTCGGAGATGGCGTC
>DAOTUH010000078.1:0-3967 GCA_034437255.1 Anaerolineae bacterium | reverse complement strand
ACCGGATAAGCCCGCGCCCCAGGTCAGGCTGGTGCGGATGATGGCGACCAGCGGGTAGAAGTAGAAGAGGAGCAGGAAAAGAACGGGCAGGAGAAGAAGAACGTAAAACGTGAAACGTGATGCGTAACGGGAGTCGTGATGTCTGGAGCGTGGCACCTGGGTCACGTCAAATTCACGAGTTTCTCTCGCGGGATTGAGCCATCTCTGCTTCGATCTCCTGCATCAGCGTAGAGAGATTGGGGCGCGTGAATCTGATGTCGGGTGCAGGAATGCGGTGGCGTTTGATGTCGGGAGGCACGTGCTTATGATGCGGAAAAGTGACAGCCAAGGTGGGATCATTGGGATGCGGGAAATCATCGTACCAGTACAACCGCTGTTCGCCTTGATAGACCTCGTACCCGTATGAGGCAATCAAACTGACCGCGAAATCAATTTCTTCTCTGATTCGCAAGCGAAAACCCTCAACCAGATGAACCTCACCTTCGGCTATACCGGTGTGCGGACTATCAGACCAGACTGTGACCGTAGAACGCAACACAGTGGGTCGATCCAAAACGGTGGCGACGTAATGGCTATATTCATCCAGAGAACTCAGCCAGGCGTCCATCAGTACGTCGGCTGAAAGCGCAGGGCTTGAGCCAGCGTACGCTGGGCAATTTTCTCATCGTACATCTGCTTACGACGTCGCCAGGTCTCGTAGATGCCCTTCCAACGGCTGAAATCGCTGCGCGTTTCGTCATATTCATCATAGCGCGCCAGCTCACCGGACATCAGTGCAGCATAGAAATCTTCACTGAGGATACCGTATTTCTCTTCGTAGAGGGTCAGGCGACGCTCCAGCAATTTCATCTCAATGACCAGTTCATGGATTTCCATCTCTTCCCTCCTCATTATGCGCCTCCACACATCCTACAAAACTAGTGTACCCCAATCCGCCGAGAATGGGAAGTGCTGCTGCATTGTAGTGGTACCCGGCTCCTGCTTGCTCCTGTTACCGTAAAACCGTCTCAGTCCAGGCTTCGATCCAGGCTTCGCGGTTCTGTTCGATGGCAACAGGACGGACATCGGCTGGGTCCTGGGCGGTCTGGGCATGGTCTTTGAAGACCTGGGGCAGTTCGACGTCCTGGTTGGTAGGGTAGACCCACATATTCAGAGGGATATCGGCCTGGAAGGTCTCGCCCAGGGAGAAGGCGACGAAGGCGCGGGCGAGTTCGGGCTGTTGGGCGTTGCGCAGGGCTGCGACAAACTCGATCTGGCGGAAGCAGGTGCCCGGCGCGGTGACGGCGCCCGTGGGCGGTTCGGTCAGCGCTCCTTCGCTGAAGTAGACCTCGGCAGCAGGGCTGGTGGCGTAGCTGACGACGAGTGGGCGCGTGCCTTCGCTCCCAGCAGCACCGCTGAACTCGCCGTAGTAGGCGGTGCTCCAGCCGTCGACGACCAGGACGTCATTCTCGCGCAAATCAGCCCAGAAATCAAGATAGCCGTCCTCGCCCAGCGCGCCAACCGTCGCCAACAAGAACGCCAGTCCAGGCGAAGAGGACGCCGGGTTCTCCACCACCAATAGCCCCTCGTATTCAGGCTGGATCAGATCGGCGAGCGTCTGCGGGACAGATATAGCGTTCTCGTCAAAGTACGCCGTGTCGTAGTTGAGGCAGACATCGCCGTAATCCACGGGGAAGAAACGGTGTTCAGGATCGACTTTGAGGTTATCGGGGATCTGGTCGAGGTTAAGGTCGTCAAGAGGCAGCGCGATATCCGCTTCCAACGCGCGGCTGAGAAAGGTATTATCGACGCCGTAGATAACATCGGCCTGCGGGTCGTCCTTGGTCAGAATAGCCTGGTTGAGCATGGTGCCGGCGTCCCCGGCCTGCAGGAACTGCACCGTGGCGTTGTGTTCCTCCTCGAACTTGGCGATGACCCCCTCACTTATGCTGAAACTATCGTGGGTCATGACGCGCAGTTCGGCTGGGCCCACCTCCGTCGGTTCCAGCGTCGGCGTGGCACACGCGGTGAGTACAAAAGCAATCGTCAAGAACAAAATCAAGCGTTTCATGATAAACCTCCATTTCTGGTAAGCGAAACGTGACTGCACTGAAATAACTAGCAGAAATCACAGTAGTGCCAAATGGCACCAAGGTTTCAATCCTCACCGTCCGCCACCAGTTCGGGGTGATACTCAGCGACGAGTTTCACGTAGGCTTTGACTACGTTGGGCTGCATCCCCGTTAACATGGGAATCTGCTCTGGCACCGTCTCGTGGGCTAACAGCAGTTTCACCCGCTCATAGTCGCGGATGTAGCGGCCGACACTGCTCTGTGAGTGCCCGGTGCGGCGCGCGATATCCGTCTCGTCAAGACCGGCCTCGTAGAGTGCGATCACTTCGCATTTGTGGGTGGGCCGCATGCCTTGGTCAAAGTGATACCCTTTGGTGGGCAGCGGCTTGCCGGTCTCCTCCCGTAATTCACTGAGATATTTGCTTACCTTAACCGTCGACAGGCCCGACATCAGCCCTAAATCGGCTAGAGTGAGCAGCACGGGGCCCTTAGGATGCTTGAGCCCATGCTCGACCAAGCGCAGCAAGCGCCGTTTATACAGTTCCCGCTTGGCTCGCCGTCCTGCCTTGCCCGTAGGCAAGTTGGCCCGCGTCTCAATGTCCTCCGGGGTGAGGAGCGGCCACGCGATGGTCACCAGTTCATGGTCCCCGGCTCCGAAACCGGGCGGCACCTTGCTGTCCGTGGCGAGCGTCCCCGTGAACACCAGCCACCCGGCGGCTAATCGTTCCGGTTGCGGGTAGAATTGCTCCACCAACGCTTGCGTGTCCGCCGCCAGTAATTCGAGGACCCGGCGACTATGCAGCAAGCCATAGTTCTTTTCCAACATCCCGATCAGCGCATGCTTGAACGTGCGTTGCGTACAGCCCTGATACGCTTGCCCGCTGCTCATAGGGCCCCCTTTTTGGGCGCTCGCGCGCCCCCCTCGCCGCAGATCCGGTGCAAACACGCGGTAAGCCGCTCCTCATAAGCCTCCGTATGGTAGCGCTCATAGAGCACCAGGTACTCGGCCGTCAGCGCCGGCCCGATTTGCAGCAAGTGCGCGATCTGCGCTGCGGCGTAATCGCGACGCTGCAACCACACCACGCGGATGAACGTGTTGATGTAGCGCTTGATCGACGCCAGCGCGTGGCGCGTGCGCCGCGCCAGTTGGTCATAGGTCAAGCCCTGCAACCACAATTCGACGATCTGGGCCTTGTGCGTCTGACCGCGCCCGATCCCTTGCAGATTCCCACGGCTGGGTAAGGAATACCCTTCTGCCTGGAGCGCTTCAAAATCGCGCTTGATGGTGCGCACCGAGGTATGTAGCGCCCACGCTAAGTCTTCCTGCGTCGCGGCGGCGCCCTGCGTCACAGCTTCATCCAGTAGCCGCAAGATGCGCAGCCGGCGTAGCGCTATCCTATCATGCGCTTCCAGCACTTGCAAATCTTCAGCGCCGGCATCGATAGTCCACACCACCTCGACGGTTTCAATCTCCTCCAGCGGGCGACCGTGCGGAGCGTCTTTCTTGGCCAAAATGGCCCGGATTTGTCCCGGCTTCAAGCCCTGGCTATGCCCCAATAAGTGCGCTTGGGCCTCCTCGAGGATGGCCTGCGCAACACGCGGCGCATACTGAAAACCTTCTTGCAGCTCGTGTAGGAAACGTTGTTCGGGCGTTTTTACCATCCAGCGGTGGATGGGTGTATTAGCAGTCATCTAGCACCTCCAGTTTACTGTATTGTTGAAGAATTATTGGTCAGTATAACATCCGTCTACCAACGCTAAAACTGAGGTGCCATTTGTCACTATTCGGATTTCTAGGGGTCTCTGGTATTTCGCCGGGTGGTGGGGGACTTGTCATTCCGAACGCAGTGAGGAATCTCGTTGGTGGGGAACGAGACCCTTCGCTTCGCTCAGCGTGACAATCCAGTGGGGACATG
>DAOTUH010000077.1:0-7201 GCA_034437255.1 Anaerolineae bacterium | reverse complement strand
AAGAGCTGCCGCGTGGCCGTGGTGGTGCCCGCCAGCGGCGTCAGCGCCGAATCGGAGTTATAGACCGTCACGTCCTCCAGCGGCACGCCCAGCACCTCGGCCGCGATCTGGCACAGGCTGTTGGCCTGCCCGGCGCCCAGGTCGGGGGCGCCGCAGCGCACCACCACCGTGCCGTCCTGCTCGATGCCGACCCAGGAGCGGGAGGTATCGTGGAACCACATGATGCGACCGTAGCTCTGCATCGTGGTCGCGAAGCCGCGGCCCACCTTGACCGGGCCGTCGTCGCCCTCCTTCTCGCCCAGCGCCGCCAGCGCCCGCGTGGCCTCCTCCTCCAGCCAGACCGCGCTCTCGATCTCCTGACCGAGCGCGTTGCGGTCGCCGGTCTCCAGATAGTTTACCCTGCGGAACTCCAGTGGATCGATTCCGAGCGCCTTGGCCACCTCGTCCATCTGCTGCTCATAGGCCACGGCGGCCTGCGCCGCGCCGAAGCCACGAAAAGCGCTGGTGAAGGGGTTGTTGGTGGCGACGGCCTTGGTATCGACCTTGAGGTTGTCCACCTTGTACGGCCCGTTCGCGGTGACGGTGGCGTAGAGCGAGACGTAGGGGCTGAGGTAGGGATAGGCGCCGGCGTTGGCGATCATCTCGATCTCGGCGGCCGTGATACGCCCGTCCTCCTTGACGCCGGTGCGGTGGGTGATGATGAAGGGATGGCGCTTGGAGTGAGCCAGGATCGACTCCTCGCGCGTGTAGACCAACTTCACCGGACGGCGCGTGGCCTTGGTCAGCAGCGCCAGGAAGATCTCGACGGTGATGTCCTCCTTGCCGCCGAAGCCGCCGCCGATCATCGTGCCCTGGACGTGGACCTTGTTGTGCGGCACGCCCACGGCCTGCGCGATGCTGCGGAAGTGCTCCACCACCTGCGTGCAGACGCGGATATTGATCACGTCCTGGTCGTCCACCCAGGCCACGCCGGCCTCCGGCTCCAGATAGGCGTGATCGATGAAGGGCATGGCGAAGGTGTTCTCCACGATCTGGTCGGCCGCGGCGAAGCCGGCCTCCACGTCGCCCTTGTCGATCTTCCAGGTGGCGACGATGTTATCGGGCTCGTAGACCACGGGCGCGTCCGGCTGCATCGCCTCCCGCGGATCGTAGACGCCGGGCAGCGGCTCGTACTCAATCTCGATCAGGTCCAGCGCTTGCTCGGCGATCGCAAGCGATTCGGCCGCCACCAGCGCGATCGGCTCGCCCACGAAGCGCACGCGATCGGAGGCCAGCACCGGCGCCTTGGAGCCCTTGCGCTCCTCCTGACCGGTCTGGCCGGGCATATCGGTCGCCAGCCGGCCGCCGGGCAGATCCTCGGCGGTCAGCACGCACTCGACGCCCTCCAGCGCCTCGGCCGCGCTGACGTCCAGATGTACAATCCGCGCCGAGGGCTCGCTTGAGCGGAAGACCTTGGCGTGGAGCATATTGGGCATCTCGAAGTCCCCGGCGTAGACGGTCGTGCCGGTGGTCTTGCCCAGCGCGTCGACGCGGCGCAGCGGCTTGCCGACCTGACGCATTTCGGGTAATTCGACTTCGGGTAAAGGTTTGATGTCGCGGGTCATACTTCACCTCCCGTATCTTGCATCCGCTCGGCGGCCATTTGAACCGCCTCAATGATCTGAGCATAGCCCGTGCAGCGGCACAGGTTACCGGCGATGGCCTCGCGAATCTCCTCCTCGGTAGGATCCGGGTTGCGGTCCAGCAGCGCCTTGGCCGAGACGATCATGCCCGGCGTGCAGTAGCCACACTGCGCGCCGCCGCTGTCGGCGAAGGCCTCTTGCAGCGGATGAGGATCGTCCAGCGTGCCCAGCCCGGCGTTGGTGATGATCTCGGCGCCCTCAGCCTGCCAGGCCAGCACGAGGCAACTGTTGACCGGCTCGCCGTCCAATAAGACCGCGCACGCGCCGCAGTCGCCCTTCTCGCAGCCGTTCTTGACGTCGGTGTAACCGAGGCGACGGAGCAACTGCAGCAGCGTGGTGTTGGACTGAACCGGCATTGTGTGTTCACGATTGTTGACGTCTAGCGTTACGATCCTAGATTCCATCTTCATCCTCCTCAGTACAGAAAGCGGCCAGTTGTGGCCTAGTCACGGGACTCATCACACCATCTCGAAGGGAGTACTGGTCGTCTAGATTGGGCAGTTCATACAGTATATACCATCTCAACGCCTTCACGCACCAAGCGAACAGGGTCCGGAGCCAGGCACATGTGTCAGGCCGAGACAGAACGTGCGGGATGTTTAGAGAATCGAGTATTCTTCCGCCATCCCTAACCTCCTCGAAACCGGGATACAACTCCTTGAGGTCGCTCTTGGGGTTACGAATGGCCTCTACATCTCCTCCATAATCCTCCAAGGGTGGTTCCAAGCCCAGAGCCGCTTTGACGGCTTCAGCATCGGCGAAGTAATAAGCCTCCAGCATGTTGACGAGAAAGTGCACCGCCGCTCTTGACTCTTGCTCTTTGGTGAGGATAGTGTCGAGAGCACGTCGGTATCGGTCAAAGACTGGTTGAGCTTCCCCTCCGCCGATCATGCTCCAGGTCATCTATCAACACGACCAGGCCGCACTCACGGGAGTTAAGGTATCGCCTGGCAGGCAGGCCGATGTCGGCCTCGTCCCTGTCCGGTATGATCTTACCGCTCCCGACCATCCTTAGTTTTCGCCCTGGCGACGTGATCGGATCGCGCTGCCCAACGAACTTGATGATCCTGAAGTGGCAGACCTGGGTTTCCATAAGAGAGCTGAACAGCTTAGGCAGATGTTCACGCTCTGCTTCACCGGTGACGATGAGACCAAACTGGAGGAAAGAGCAAGACCGATCACTCATACAGGTTCTTTCACCTCAAGCTCAATCCCGCTTTGCGGAGCGATCATTTCCGCCATGTAGAGCGACCCGGTGGCGTATTTTTCTAGCAAGTCCTGAACTCTCTCTATCTCACTGACTCTTCTGATGATCGTCTGCCCAAACCCGCCAATTTCCGCAGCCAGAATATTTCTCGGGGCAAACTGACTGATGAGAACCGGCGAATGCGTAGCGATAAATATCTGCTTGCCACACTCCTCAACAGCCATCTTGACTGCCTCCGCAAAAATAGATAGGGCATAGGGATGGAGAGATATTTCCGGCTCATCGAACAAGATTAAAGAAGGGCGATCCTTTCCCTCAGAGAACAAGGCCGTTAAGAGAATCAGCATTTGAAGGTGTCCATCTGACACACCAGAAGCACGGATAGGCTGGCGGCGCCCTTTCTCTATAAAGTTTCCGTAAACAGTGGTTGGGCCTGTCTGCTCAATAAGTAAGTCTTGAAAGGCAGGAACACTCTTTCTCATAAAATCCAAGATGGTGTCATAACGGTCATCTACACCACGTCTGTCGTGGAGGTTTCGCAAAACTGACCATAAATTCTGGCAACGTTCCCACAACCAGGTGTGATGACTCGACTCTGATCCATGTTTCTTGAGAGCATGTAAGTCAGCCTCACGCAGATGGTGAAAATGCGCCAAGCGTAGCAATTTATCTAGCTCGTAGGCTGCTGGTGGAGACGATCTTTCCAGATCTAGATAGCGAGTAAGGGCCAGTTTCTCTGGTTCTCTAAGTTCAACCGATACTTCCTGCTCCGTATCTATGCGATAAAAGTTCGCCTGATCACTGCCAATCTTTCGCTCTATCAATCGCCGATCGAGTTCTCTTGAGTACAGAGTCTCCCCCACAAAAGGCTCAATCCTCCCAGAAGAATATCCAAAGTTTACTTCGTACTCGGCCAAATCGGTTTCCAGTTTGATGGATATATTGGCCCCTTTTTCGGCTCTATCCCAGAGTGCACCAATACCATGGCCTCGGTAGGAAGATGCCTCGTCAACGCCCCGTACAGCACAATCGCGAATAAACCAGACTGTATCCAGGAACGTAGACTTACCAGATCCATTCGGACCAAACAGAACATTGAGATCATGAGTTTCGACTTTTACATCCGCCAGTGAACGGAAGTTATGAATCTCTATGTGATCTAGCTGTCTGTTCAAATTACCCTCCGGTAGATGCCCTTTCTAGTTCCTGCTTCTTACTCCTGCCTCTTCCAGCAACCGCCGTATCAGCACGTCCGTCACGCGCTCGCGGTAGCTGGCCGAGCTGCGCACGTCCCCGATGCAACTGGCGGCGCCACAGGCGAAGTGCGTCGCCTCGTCGATGACCTCCGGCGTCAGCACCTCGCCGCGCAGCACCTCCTCGGCCTCGTAGGCGCGGATCGGCGTCGGGGCCACGGCGCCCAGCGCGATACGTACATCCTCGCAGTGTCCCGCGTCGTCGAACGCCACCTGCACGGCGACGCTGACCACCGAGACGGCCGTCGATTTGCGCAGCGACAGTTTGCGGAAGCCGCCGAAGGCACGCGGCCCGGGCGCTTCCCAGCGGATCGCAGTGATCAATTCGGCCGGCTCGCAGATCGTGTCGCAGACGTGGACGAAGAAGTCCCGTAGCGGCAGCCAACGCGACTCGCCCTCAGAAGCCAGCTTCACCTCGGCATCCAGCGCCAGCAGCGGCGGAGCCGTGTCGGCCGCCGGGGAGGCGTTCCCCAGGTTGCCGCCCACGGTGGCGCGGGTGCGCACCAGCGGGTTGGCGAAGACATCCGCCGCCTGCTTGAGCACCGGAGCGTGCTCGGCGATCACGTCGCTCGCCAGCAGCTGGGCGATGGTCACGCCACCACCGATGACGACGTGTCCGTTCTCCCGTCGAATGCCTTGCAGTTCATCCAGCCCCGCGACGTTGACCAGCGTGCCGGGCGTTCGCTTGCCGCCGCGCATATCCGGGATCAGATTCGTCCCCCCGGCGACCGGCAGGGCGTCTGGCGCATATCCGGCCAGCATCTCCAGCGCCTCCGGCAGCGTCTGGGGCATTAACAGTTCAAACTTCGGTAACATATCAGTCCTCCCAATTTTGCAGATTGGTAGATTGGTGTATCGGTAAACCGGCATACGGAGGTGTTGAACCTACCAATGTACCACTCCAACCTAAGCGAAGACAGCCACAGGAACATGACGCGCTTGGGCAAAACTGCGCCGGTGCAATTTAATGCGTTCAATCTCATGCAGTGTTTCAGCGGTCAAGTAACTCTCCCCACAATGCGGACAACTTACCACCGGGATGTTCTCGATAACCAGCAAATCCTCTCCGCTGCCATAGCTGCGCGTCACGTGACGAACACGTGCTCCCTCTTCGCCACAAATATCACAAATCATCGCACTTCTCGCACACAACTCTCCACCGCGCGGACGATGGCAGCGAAGCAGCACAGTCTTACAGGTAACGTAACTCACTGCACAAGTAGTTCCACTTCCGAAAAATCTCCACAGGCCTTTCTCTCGTCAACTGCGAGGCCAGAGGGCTCTGCGCTACGCGATGGAAAAATATCTCCAACTGATCGCACGGTTCACATGCAGCGACAATCCGATCCAGTTTCGGGTGGGGCCTTCGCTCGCGGGCAGCATCACACAAAACTCCCAGAACGGACAAATCTCCCATTTCCTGCGTGCTCTGAAGCAACTTTTGTTCATCCACCTGCTCGATGTGGTGAATCAGCCAGTCGAGCATGAGCCAAGCAAGCCGTCCTGATTCACGGCAGTAAGTTGTGCTTTCGGCGATCACTTGCTCGGGATCGCGAGCCGTCACACTAGTGTCCACCTCAGACAACAATACTGCACCGCCCAGTTGATGCCATTCTTGAAACAGATGCTCTAATCGATCTCCCATCCTTGCTCCTGCAAAAAGTATCGGATTACTAACCCAATATACTGATATACTGATGTACCAGTCTGCCATCTACTCCTTTACACAACTCTCCACCGCGCGGACGATGGCGGCGAAGCCGGTGCAGCGGCAGCGGTTGCCCTTCAGGTAGTCGCGGATGTCGTCCTCGTCAGGCGCCGGCATCTCCTCCAGCAGCCGCTTGGTCATCATCAACATGCCGGGCGTGCAGTAGCCGCACTGGAACGCGGCGTTCTCGATGAACGCCTCTTGAATTGGATCGAGCTCGCCTTCGGAGCCTTGCAGCCCCTCGACGGTGGTGACCTCGCACCCATCGGCGGCCACGGCCAGCGTCAGGCAGGCCAGCGTCGGCACGCCGTCCAGATGAACCGTGCAAGCGCCGCACTCGCCGATGCCACAGCCGTACTTCGCGCCGGTTAGATCCAATCGCTCGCGCAGCACGTTCAGCAGCAACTCGTTCGGCCTGACGGAGAGATGGTGCTCGACACCATTGACGGTAAGCTCGATGGGATGGTGCGTATCACGTGAAACGTAATGCGTAAAACGTGAAACGTGATCTTCGCTCGCCTCCTCGCTCTCTCGCTGACTCGCTTTATCGCTCATTCGCTGACTCGCCCTCTCGCTCATTCGCTGATTTGCTCTCTCGCTGGCTCGCTCCCACGCCGCCCGCAGCACGTCGTGGGCCAGCGCCTTGACCACCTCGCGGCGATACCACGCGGTCGAGCGGATGTCGTCGATGGGCGTGACCGCCTGCGAGGCCGCTCGCCCCGCCTCCAGCGCCAGCTCGGGGCTGAACGGTTCGCCGATCAGCATCTGCTCCGCCTCGCGGCAGCGCATCACCGTGGGCCCGACGGAGCCGAAGGCCAGCCGACAATCGGTGATGGTATCGCCGTCGCGCACGATGGTCGCCGCGGCGCTCGCCTTGGCCAGATCGGCCCGCACGCGCGAAATTTTGACGAAGGCGCTGGCATGCGTGATGCGTGATTCGTGATGCGTGAACAGCGGGAGTATCACTGATGCAAGCAGTTCGTCCGGTCGCAGAGCTGTCTTGCCAGGGCCGATGAGGAATTCCTCCAGCGGCACCACGCGCTCTCCGTCGGGGCCGATGAGCACGAGCTCGGCGCCCAGCGCCATCAGCGCCGGGACCGTGTCCGACGCGGGCGAGCTGTTGCAGATGTTCCCGCCGATGGTGCCCGTCAACTGGATCTGGGTCGAGCCGAAGCTGGCACACGCCTCGGACAGGGCGGTGTAATCCGCCTGCAACAGCAGCGCGTTGCGCAGGTCCCAGATACTGGTCAGAGCGCCGATCTTGATCTTAAGGCCATCCTCGGCCTCAATCCCTTGCAGACCAGGGAGCTTGCCGACGTTGATCACCACCTCCGGCGCCGCCTGCTCCATC
>DAOTUH010000076.1:0-2030 GCA_034437255.1 Anaerolineae bacterium | reverse complement strand
CATGCCTCGTCATCGAACTGGCCCACGTTCTCGATGAACATCAGGGGTGCGCTTTGTAGCGCTTCGTTCACATGCTCGGTAGCTGGGATCTGCACAAACGTCTCGTTTTCGTCATCAGGTGATTCCATGACTGGCTTGCCTGTTTCCGGCACGGTTGCTTCTGTAACCGATCTCGTTCCTGACATTAGTAAGGCAAGCAACAGGAAAACATTAAGGTACACCAAGTACTTCTTCATCTCACGCCTCCATGGGTGACAGCATGCTTATAAGCGCACGATTTGATCATTATCGCTCTATGACCCGCAGCTGATCGACATAAACGTTGCCCTGTGCCCCTTGATCGCCGTTGACGTAGATGCCGTAGTAGTCGATCGTGTCCAGGTCGATACGACCGTTGTCCTCCACCGACCAATCCGCCCATTCAAAGGTCGAGGTGGAAAGGGGCAGACAAAGTTCTCCAGATCCCAGGCTGTTAGCCGCAACCCACGTCTTCCAGACCTCGTCACTGGTCTCGCCAAACTGGACGACCAACTCCTTGGCGTTGCCGTCGATCTCCACGCTCACGCAGAGCGCGTCGTAACCGGTCCAGTTCTGGGGCGTCACCAGCCACCGCTCAAAGCCGCAGTAGTCGTTAGGACTGGGCTGGGGGATGGTGAAGGTAAACGCAATCGCCGGCTGATCGGCTCGGTCCGGCGGTGCTGCTAGGTCCAGGCGACAGCCTGTAACGCCGCTGGGTGCGTTGACCTGGTAAGCTGACCGGAGTGTGCCGGCCTCTGCATAACGCTGCGCGCTCTCGAAAATCAGAGGGGCGCGCGGTGTAGGTGTCGGCGGGCCGGTGGGCGTAAAGGTGGGTCTCGAAGTTGACGTTGGCGCAGAAGGTGTTGAAGTTGCGGAGGTGGCGGTGGGAGTGAATTTAGGCTTTGCCGGCTGGGTCTTGGTTGGGGAAGTTTTCGGTCTATCCGATGTGGCAGGCGTGATGGTTGCCCTACCTGAAATCTGTACAGTTGGGGAAGTGTCAGTCTCTGGCCTGGCCTCTTGTCGTCTGCGTCCGCCGAAGGTGAGGCCAACCGTCACCAAGGTTGCTATAAACAGTAACAACACAACACCGGCCCCATATTCTAGCCAAACCTGGCCGGGGGGCTTGGATTGGTCGGCCGTTAGCGGGTGCCCACATCCTTTACAAAATTTGGCGTGTTCTGGATTCTCTGTACCACATGTTGGACACTGCATTGCCTTGTTCCTCGATCTCTCTGTGAAATCAGATAATTTTTTTCAGCAGAAGAAGTAAATGTTTAAAAACCTGAGGATGATCGCTTACCGGTGCAACGCACTTTCGCATTCCCTGCCTGGGAAGGAAGCGTTTTATCAGCTTATGGAAGCTACCTTTTACCATTGCTTCTCTAAGTGCGTTGCACCTTTTCATGTTGGACTTGATAAGACTGTGTTGCAGATCCTATACAGATGAAAGGTCGCCGCCACATTCTATACAGAAGCTGGCATCTGCATCGTTTTCTGCACTACAAAATGGGCATATCTTTGCGGAGGCCTCTTTGGCAGGCGGCGGTTTTAAATCTGTACCGCATTGCGAGCAAAACTTCGCCTCTGGGACGTTGAGTGCCCCACAGTTAGCACAGGAGACTTTACCCTCATAGCGGCCCATCTGAGTCATCTCGTCGGTTGCTTTGTCCACCTCGGTCGTGATCAAGTCGACAAGTTTGTCCATATTCCTGTACAAGGTCGTGACGCCGATCCAAAGCGGCAGCAACACGAGTACAATGAATCCGATCTGGTAAATCCAGAAGTTCTCCTCGAATAGAATACGTCCAAGGGGTTCAAATGCGTTGTATGTGATCACGATCGCGATGATGTAGACCAGGGAGACGAGAATCGTGCTGCTCTGTGGGAAGCGCGGCATGACGCGCCTCAGTTGCCGACCAAAATCTCTGGCAAAATTGACCAGCACAATCACCATCAGCAAGGTAATGATCATATTGACAATTGTAGGCGCGGAAAGCGATATCTTGTCGATG
>DAOTUH010000075.1:0-7662 GCA_034437255.1 Anaerolineae bacterium | reverse complement strand
GGGCAGCCGCGTCTACCGCGGTCAGATCAAAATGGACCAGGTCGTTGGCGATCAAATCGGCTTCCAGACAGGCTTGGACGACCAGCGTCAACAGGGCTTCAAACTTGGCTACGCCCAGCCGGTCCCGCGCCACAGGAATTCCCGCCCGCCCCCCGGAAAGTTTGGAGGCGGTCCGCGTTGTCGCGGAAGCGGTTCAGCGCGGCGAAGAAGTCACCCTTGAGGAGCAGAACACGCCGGCCGATCAGCCGACCGGTCACCCTCAAACCGTGGCAGACGTGCGGAAAGCCCTCAAAGGAAGCAACGTGCTCGTATATGAACGTCGCGCCCCGGAGAACCAGGGGCTTGACTAGGTAGCGCCTCAGTCATACAAATCGGTGCACATTGCGCTTCCAGCGATATCAACGTGCCTGATCTCGTGTGCGGTTTTTTCTCTTTGACGTTTTTACCGTGTTTTTCTATGTTCGTCCATGACCTAAAACTGACGGAGCGCTACTCCAGGGGAAGCCGAACGTAGAAACTGCTGCCTGGACAGCGTTTTTCGTCGTAGCCGGGGCTCTCAACCCAGATCCGCCCGCCATGCGCTTCGACGATGCCTCTGGCGATAGCCAGGCCCAAGCCCGGCCCCCCACCCTTGAACTTGGTCTGGCCCGAGGAGTGCAGAGCAACCTCGCCCGTCTGGTAGAACTTCTCGAAGATCACGACCTGCTCGTCGGGATCGATCCCCACGCCGGTATCCTGGACCACGACTTCGACGACCGGCGTGCCCCCATTCACAGAGACCATCTTTCCCCGCACGTCGATGCGCCCTCCATCCGGCGTGTACTTAATGGCATTTCCCACCAAATTGTCGAAGACTTTGAGCAGCAAGGCCGGATCGGCGTGGATGGCCGGCAGATCCTTCATGCCGTGAAAACGCAGCGTCAGATCACGTGCCTCCAGGACCGACTCAAATCGCCGCTCCAGACGCTCGAAAATCTCCTCGGGATACATCAGGCGCTTGGACAGATTCAGTCCCTGGCTGTCAATCTTCGCCACGTCCAACATGCTGTTGACAATAGTGTGAAGACGCTTCGTGCCAGAGAGAATCCCTTCCACAGGCGAATGGAGCTCGGGTTTATCTCGCAACGTCGGGCTGATCTTGAGAATCTGCGTATAGCCGCTGATCACCGTAAGCGGCGTACGCAGCTCGTGCGCGGCCACGTTGATGAACGCGGACTTGCTCCGGTCCATTTTCTCCAGGGCTCGATAGGCATTGTTCAGCTCCTCGGTGCGCTCCTGCACGCGCTGCTCCAGCTCTTCGTTGAAGCGGGTGATCTCCGCATAAAGACGCGCGTTCTCCAGCGCAATCGCGGCCTGGCCGGCGAAGGCCAGCACCACCTGCGCATCATCGGCGGTGAAGGCAGCGCGATGCGGTCGCGTGAGCGAGATCATGCCAATGACCCGGTCTTTGGCCACCAGCGGCACACCCAACCAAGAGTGCTCCAGAGGCAGGTCCTCTAGCTGTTTAAAACGTCTCGATGTCTGCACGTCATCGATCAGGACGGGCTCCCGGCTGTGTACAATCTCCTGGAAGACGTCACCTTCGCGGATAGGGACGTGTAGTGTCTCAATATTGAAATCTTCAGGAAACCCCAGTGCTGCGACGCTGTGAAGCGCGTGATCCTCCTGGATCAAGACCAGGCCGCGATTATATGGCACCACCTCGGCGAGCTCCATCAGGATACGCGCCGGCACCTTGCTGAGATCCAGGCTGCTGGAAAGAACCCGGCCCGTCTGCTCCAGCGACTCGGCCAGCTGGCGGCGCGCCTGCTCCGCGCCATAGAGCTGGGCGTTGCGAATAGCAATCGTCAGCTGATCCGCCAGCGCCTGCAACACCAGCCGGTCGTCATCGCTGAACACAGCGACTTCGTCTCCCTGGATGTCGAGCACGCCCAAAGTACGAGTGCCAACACGCAAAGGCAGGATCACGGCCGATTGTGTCGCAGGCAGAGCCTCCAGCGGTAGATAATCCGCCACCTTCGTCACATCGGGCACAATACGCGGCCTACCCGCACGGCAGACACTGGCCACAATGCTAGATGCGTCAAGCGGGAGACGTATCAGCTCCTGCATCACAGTCTCATCCTCACGCCGTTTGCCGGCCCGGAGCACGATACTCTCTCTGTTCTCCTCAATCATCCACAGCCCCACGAAGTAGTAGCCAAAACGCGCCTGGATGAGCATCACCACGCGATTCAGCAGATCATCCAAGCGCAGAATGGCCGTGGCTTGCCGACTTACTTCGCTGCTCGTCTGCAGCTGAACAGCACGCTTCTCCAACACCGCGTTGGTTTTCTGCAACTGCTCGTTGAGCCAGTCTTGTCGGGCCAAGGCGATGCGCAGCTTCTCCTTATTGTCGAAGAGCTCATCGGCACGCTCTCTGGCCCGCAGATAGCTCATGGTGGAATATTCGGCCATCACATAGAGGCTACCAGCCGTCGCCCTGGCGATAAAGGCCGCGATCCCCGAAAAGACAAAAGCGATGACGGCAAAGCGATAACTAAGCATGAAGGGCAACAGCGCCACCATGCCCGCGCCTGTCAGGAGCAGCGCGTCGTTGGAAGGAAGCAGTAAACCCGCTACAGACGCAATTAGAGGAAGCAAAAATGGCAACGCGGCTCGCAAAGCCCCAGCACTATCTGGCGCGATGAGCATAGCCAGCACCATACCCCCGAGAAGTCCAATCACGTATAGACGCGCGGCCTGCAGATAAACCTCGCTACCCTGGATATTCAACCATCGTGAGGCCAAGGACGTGAACCCGATCACGACGAACATGATGAGGAAGATCCAGAAATCGCGGATCTCTACCGGGGGTGGACTGGCCAACAGGAGCAGGAGCAGGGGAAACATCAGGATTCCAAACAACCACAACGTACCGCGAAGCAACGCCTGTAGGTGATCGCGCCGCAAGCGGGCGATGAAATCGAGATCAATATCAATCTCTTGAGGGTACTCAGAAGCGCGGATTGAGTCCATCAAAGCTGTCACCTAAGCACAGAGTGGCTTCTACAATAAGGAAATACCGTCTCACCCTGAAAACGAATGGCCTGGCCCGTCAGTCTTCAGCCGCAATGGCTCGATTAAAGTCCTCATGCAATTCGGGAAGCGCGGTCGCGCCCTTTACAGTAGCCAGATCCGAGGCTCGCGCCAGCGCGTCCAACGCCTCTTCCCGGCGCCCCTGCGCCAGATAAACGCGCCCCAAGGTGTGCAAAGCACGCGCCTGCTCAATGCTCCACGTTGCCCAGTTCTCGGCCTGTCGCGCCAGCTGCTCAGCCTCGTTCAGGCGATCTGGGAAGTGATCTGTGTAGAGCCGCGCCTGCGCGTTGAGCACCTCGAAGTGATGAGGCGCAAGGTCTTTGGCATAGAGCAAATCACCCTGAGCGCCCTCGTGGTTCTCCGCCAGGATCTTCACTTCGGCTTGGGCAACGTAGGCTAAAGGATGGCGGTCATCCAGGCTCAGCGCGCGTTCCGCCGCTCCCTGCGCTTCGGTCAGGTCGTCGTTCTGCACCGCGGCCCGCGCCAACCAGGCCTCGTTTCGTGGACTCTCCGGGTTGATCTCGGCCGCCCAATCGAATTCGCTCATCGCCTTTTCGTATTGACCTTCCAGGTAAAGCAGCTTCCCCAGCCAGAAATGAGCATCCTCCAGATCTTCGTTGAAGGAGATAGCAGTGCCCAACTCGGCCTCTGCTTCTTCCCAGCGTCGCAAGAAGAAGTCGGCCTGTCCAAGGCCCAAGTGCGCTCCTGCACGTTCCTGATCCTGGCTGACAATGTACTCAAAATCCCACGTTGCTTCTTGATAGGCCTGGAGTCGTAAATACTCCTCACCGCGTTTCTGGCGCAACTCTAGATCGGTCGGATTGCGCATAACCTGTAAATCGAACCGGGTGGAGACCGATGGTTGCGGGGTCGAAGTTGGAAGGGGAGTAGAAGTCACATCAGGTTCTTCGTCCTCTGTATCTTCTTCAGCAAGAGTTGGCGACGGTGAAGGCTCGGTCACTGCAGCTACTTCGGTCTCCTCCGCTATGGTCATCGTCGGAGCGGGCTCAGGAGAGGAGATCTCTGCCCACTGAGATTGGCTCCGCATGACGATGATGCCCAAAGCCACGTAAACCAGCAACACCATGACCAGCAAGACGCCCAAAATCAATCCCTGCATGCGCGTCAGTCCCAACCGTTGAGCAAGCCCCCGGCGAGGTCGCTGTTCTTTGGATGAGGGTTCCACCGTAGTGTCAACGTCACCCTCATCTTCTTCGAGGTCTGCCAAGAAACTTTGGCGGGCGGCTTCGATATCCATTTGCCCATCCTCGCCCACGAAGACCGGAGGTGGTTCTGTATCCTTATCCTCCGTAGGTGAGGTCGACGCCTGCTCAACCTGCTCACGCCGCTTCTGACCTGACTCCCGTCGGCCAGTCAAAGAACCCAGCATATCCAGCATCCCTTTTTTAGATACTGCCGGTTTATCCTCGGCCTCTGGGAGCTCCTCACGTTGCTGGAATGATTCAAAGAGACTCTCAAACTCTTGCGAGTCGCTCTCTTTGCGCGCTCTCGGTTCCAGATCATCGGACATAGTCAATATCCTCGCATAAAATCTATATCAATTGGGTGTGTTTCACCCCGGTTGGTGTAATGGCCAAATGTGACATGTGAGAGTTCAGGTTTCGCATCTCATGTTTTAAGCATTGTCTAACCCAAATGAAACACATCCATATCAACTTATAATTGTAGTATAGAACGGGTCTAGGGAAAAGCAACTGCTTCGATGAGCGTAGGGTCTTATCATTCTCGCTCCGAGGAGATCGCCAGATCCCCGTTAGCGGCCCAAAACCACTTCACATACGTGGATGGGAAATTCACCTCAAGCAAGAATAGACGTGTAGCGAGAATTATAAAGCCGTGTCCGATAAAGGGTAAACGAAACAGATCCAAGGGAATTCAGGCGCAGGTGGCGGCCCTCAGCCACGTTTGTCACGCGCATCATTTTCGGCTTTGCTTGCTCTATTCGGGCCTGATGAGAAAACTCGAAGCGAGTCAGCTAACGAAAACGCTCTCTGCGCCGTAGAATCTGCATAGACGAAAGCAAGGTAAACGATATCGGGGTTAATGCGGGTGGCAAACATGACTGAAAGCCGCCTATTGCGTCCGAGCCACCCTGGAACTGCTTCATTTTCATTTGTCCGATGATCAAAGGATTTGCGTTGAAATCCCAAGCCAGATCCACGTATCTGAGTTTCGTCAGCCCATGGATGCGTACGTGAAATCCTATGTCTAACTATAAGATGTAAATATTTTAATATAAATATCAATAAAGTTAAGTGTATTACTTGACATTATTGATAAGATGATTTACAATCAAGGGATGATACAAGAGAGTCCGGGCTGATACCAATCAGCATGCGTTACATGCGGTCGGGGTCTTATCATTCAGGTGTGTTTCATTTCAGTTGATTGAAACAGGCTGGCGCGGTCATAAGACCGACCAGAGCTAGCTGGGGCCAGGGGACTGGCCGTGCCCCATCGCTTTCGGAACACACCTTTATCATTCTCTCTGCGATGGGATCGTGATTTGGGACAAATAACCCCATCACAGACCCTCGTTAGAGACCCAAAAAGCATTTCTTGAACGTGGATTCACAATCCACTTCAAGCAAAAAAGTGTAGTGAGAATGATAAAGCCCTAAGGTGCGATCTGAACCCATTGACATTCATATTATACGAGGAGGCGCAAGATGTATCCTGTACCAGCAAAATGTCCGGTGTGCGAGGGAGATTTGTACGTGGAACGGCTCGTTTGTGGACAGTGTGGCAGCACGCTCGAAGGTGCTTTCACACTCCAACGCCTGGCGCGATTGACGCCAGAGCAATGGGCATTTGTCGAGACTTACCTAAGTTGCGAGGGCAAACTTAACCGTGTGCAGGAAGAGCTCGATCTCTCTTATCCTACTGTCCGCAGTCGGCTCAACGACGTCATACGTAGCCTGGGCTACGAAGTGGGCGAGTCCGATAAGGAAGATCTGCAGGAAAGAGCGGCTGTGCTCGACGACCTCTCAAATGGTAACATCTCTGTCGAAGAGGCACTCCAGCTCCTGAAAAAGAACCGGTAAAATGGCCGTCGTCACTGTCCCGGTCAGAGTCTCACCGTCGCGGCGCGGCATTCGCTCGCTGGATCCATTGCGAGACCTGCCCACAGTCGTTGATCTGATCGAGCTTGGCTTTGAGGAAGAACTGGGACCGCAAGGCCTCAAGATGCTGGAGCAGATGCAAAAGGCGGCCCACCCCAATCCTTACACCCGGCTATTCTCCTCCACCGACACCGACCTGCCAGGCTATGTCTGGGAGGAGAACGGGCACGTCGTCGCCAATCTGTCGCTGCGCCGCGCCTCCGCCAGTCGGCAACATGGCTGGATCATTGGCAACGTAGTGGTCCACCCTGATTTTCGGGGGTGCGGGATAGGTCGCGCCCTGATGGAAGCGGCCATGGACACGGTACGGGCACGGCACGGACGTTGGATCGGACTTGAGGTGCGTACGAGCAACCGCATTGCTCGCACGCTGTACAAGCACTTAGGCTTTCGCGATGTAGGCCAAACCACGCACATGATGCACTCTGAGGATACGACATGGCCCAAGTTTGCGCCGCCCTCCTCCAGAGCTTGGCGCCGCTCCAGGTCGGAGGATAAGCAACGGTGGGCCCAACTGGCCACGTCGATCTACCACTCCCTGCAACAAAGGATTCTAGAGATCCATCCAGCTCGATACGATTTCGGCGGATTGGATCGCAAACTGCTCTTGTGGTTACGCCGCGAGCGCGAGAAGGCCTGGGTGCAATCGACCGGGCGCCCGAAGCGCGCTGTGCGCGTCCGCACCGACCGCCGACGTCGCTTCCATCTCTGGGACCTGCTAGTCCACCCCGCTCAGCCCTGGGACGGAGCGCGTGAAGCCGTAGCTTTAGCGATATCGGTGCTGGGCTCAAAGGAGCACTGGCCTGTGGTAACGACGGTCGAAATCCATGCGTCGGTCGTGCCGATTCTGGAATCTCTGGGATTCCACCACCACCGGACGCTGGCACAGATGTACTATGAATTGAGATAGCGGGTATGGTTACGCTTCGAGGTTTCGAAAACCATCTGCTTCTAACACAAAGAGAAAAGTGAGGCAACGAATGAACGCAAGCGCAGAGGAACGTTTGAAGATTTTGGAAATGCTCCAAGATGGCACTATTACGCCAGAGGAAGCATCTGAGTTATTGGATGCGTTATCGGTCCGCGAGAAACAATCCCAACGTCAACAGCCGCGCTGGTTACGCATTCGCGTGACCGACACCGACACAGGACAATCCCGGGTCGATGTCACGCTGCCTGTGGGCATCGTTCGAGCCGGACTGAAGATGGGCGCCCGTTTTGGCTCCGGCATCGAAAATCTAGATCTAGACGAGGAAACGCTAGAAAACGTCTTGCTTGGAGGCAAAGGATACATCGTCAATGTGACGGACGAGGAAGACGGTGAACACGTGGAGATTTTTCTGGATTGATCACGTGTCCGACTGTTAGCATTCCCCTGCTGAGGGCTGAGTTCACCGCCGAGCACGTGGAGATCGCTGAGAAAACCTTCCAGCCGGATTTC
>DAOTUH010000074.1:0-2923 GCA_034437255.1 Anaerolineae bacterium | reverse complement strand
GCCCGGTGGATCGTCGAAGGGCAGCCGCATGGCCATCGAGGCGGAGAAGTAGAGCTCCTGTACCTCAGCGGCAGAGAGCGGTCGCTTGTACATCGTTAGCTCGTCCATCCGCCCGTGGAAAGGGATGGATGGGTTGAAAAAAGCAGGCGTGCCGTCGTCGCCCAGATAGATCTTGATGTGAGTTGTATCTCTGTGCAAGACGCCTTCGCTGTCATCCCCTTGCCAATTTAGCGTCTTATGTTCATAACTGGGCTCGCTCGTGCTGAAGGCGTGCCCTTTGCCCTCGCAGTTTGACTCGTTGGTATCACAAAGGGGATCGTCGTCGTTGGCACCAGCATCGTCTTCCCACGCGCGCAGCATGCCGCTCTCTCGGAAGCTAAGGGTATAATCCACATCGACCACGTCATCGTCGCCCAGACCGCCCCACCTATCAATGCGGTTGTCTCCCCATTCCAGATAAATCTCGCAGTCGCCGGGGCCGTCGGCCTCATCGACGACCTCAAAATGGTCGATGTGGAATTTCGCCCGGTTGCCGGCCCGACCAACGAAGAAGTCCGTTTCCCCGGCAAGCGGCGCGTCGCCCATGATCCAATCCCCCACCACGGCGTTGTTGACGTAGAGGACGGCACGGTACTGCTGCGTGCCGTCGCCCGCGGACTCCGGGCCGAAGCTGAGGACAACGTGGTTCCAGCTCTCCTCGGTCAGCACGGTGTCCGAGGTGGTGCGGGTGACCCAGGTGTCACCGGTGCCGTAGCCAAAGCGCAGCCTGCCGCCGACGTTGAAGAGCGAGGGATAAGAATTCTCCACATGATCCAGAGTATGGCCCGGCCCTTCCACGCCGGTGTCGCTGGTACCCCGGTAGCGACCCAATATGCCCTGCGGGAAGTCAGCGTCGGACGAGAGCGCATCAGGCCAGACCCAAGCAGCGATGGTGAAGTGCCCTTCATCCAGATTGAGGCTGGGCGCACCGGCGACGTCGAAGTAATCGTCGCCGGTGAAGTGGACGGCACGTTGCCCGTAGACACCACTGGCCGGGCCGGGGCACGCCATGACATCGCAATGCGCCGCGTTGCCGAAGCCCGAGGCGTCTATCGCCGTGCGGGTCGCGGGTAGGTTGCTCTCCTCAAACTGCAGACGCATCACGGGACGGTTGTAGAGCGCGCGGATCTCGTCCAGCGCAAGCGCCCGCGAGAAAGCGCGTACGTCGTCGATGGTGCCCTGGAACCCATAGCCGCCGCGTGCGCGGCCCAGGTAGACTGAGCCCACGCCGGTGAAAGGCGCAACACCGATCTGCTCACCCTGCAGTTCCCCGTTAACGTAGATGGCCTGCTCGCCCCGGTAGGCGTCGTAGCGGAAGACGACGTGGTACCAGACCTCTTCCACCAGCGTCACGTCGGCGCTCAAGGTCTGACCGCCGAAGCTCATGGTGGGCCGCTCGTCGCGTACGACCAGTTGCAGCGCGGTGGTCGTGTTGCCGTCGGTGCCTAAGATGGCGCGGTCGTTCGCCGCGCCACCGCTGGCGGGAAAATCGCTCCCCTTGATCCAGGCGGAGACGCTGAATCTGCCGTCCGTGAGGCCGAGCCGGTCGGCCGGGGGCAGCGTGAGAGTGTCGCCCCCGTCGAAGCGCAGCGCGTAATCGAAGTAGCCCGATGCATGAGCGGTGGGGCAGCTGCCTCCGGCGCAAGTTGCGTCGCGCGGCGGCACGTTGCCGGAGTGATCGGCGAAGGTCGTCGCGCCCGGCGCTTCGTTGAGCGGCAGCCAGAGCGCGGCGAAGTTGGACACCTCGCGCCAGTCGGTGATCTGCGCGCGGACCTGCTGCGTGAGCGTGAAAGCGCCGGATGCAGCCGTCGCGTGCACCTCGCCCGCGAGCGTGGAGCTCTCCAGGGGCTGGAGCACGAAGGTCTGCGGCGGTGGGGTCTGAGAGAGCGCCACCTGGGGTGACGTGACGCTGTGCAGACCCTGGGCGTAGCGGTCGTAGAGCTTGTTAGTCAGCGTCGAGGTGTAGGTCAGCGTCGCGCCGGGCCGCACGATGAGATCGTTGAAGTCATAGCGCGCCTCGACCAGCGCGGCGATCTCGTCGGCCGCCAGCGCCCGGTCGAAGAGCACCACCTCGTCGAGATCGCCCTGGAACTGATGATAGAGTCGCTCGCCATAGGGGAACGTGGACGCGCCGATGAGCAGATCGTCGTCGGTATCGGCGTGGGCAGGGCCCGAATGGTGCTCTGTGCCACGCGCGACGCCGTTCACGTAGAAGGTGACGGCGTTATCCACGCCCATCACGGCAGCGACGTGCGTCCACTGACCGGCCGGCAGATTGGCATTGGACAGACCGTAGGTATTGACGCCATAGGTCGTGAACTGGATGTTGTTGTTCACGATGGAGAAGTGAAAGCCGTTATCGCTCTCGGTGCGCGCGGTGGCGACGATGGTCTGCCACTCGGATGGGTCCTCGGTACGGATCCAGGCGGCGATGGTGAGATCGTTGCGCAGAGCATTGATCTCGCTGTGAGGGACGCGCAGCGCGTCCTGTCCGTCAAAGTGCACGCCGGCGACGTAGCGCCCGTCCGTGGTGGTGGGGCACCACCCCCCTCCCGTCCCCCCTCCGAGGGGGGTGGCTGCGCAAGTGGCCGTTTTGCCGTAGCCCGAGGCGTCGGCGAAGGTCTCCGCGCCGGCAGCATCGTCGAAGCGCAGCAGGAGCCGGGGCGCGTCGCCCTCGCGGGCCGCCGAAGCCATCTCCAGGATGCGTGGCTCAGAGGGGCAGTTGGGGTTGAAGCCGTAGGTCCGCTCCTTGAAGTCGGTGAGGGTGTCGTCGTCGGCGTCCACGGAAAGCGGATCGGACGTGACCCTCGTACGCAGCGGCTCGCCGCTCGCGTCGAAGGCATAGACAATGTCCCAGCCCTGTAGCTCCTCGGCGTCGGTGAGC
>DAOTUH010000073.1:0-4158 GCA_034437255.1 Anaerolineae bacterium | reverse complement strand
AGTGCTGGGCGGGTTGCCGGGCCAGTCGCTGCGCCGCCTTAGCCCAGACGCGCTGGGACGGGCACAGCGGGTGGAAGCGGATGCCGAGACGCTGACTGTCGTCGGCGACGCCAGCCAGAACGTCGCCTTACGCGAGCAGATCGCCACCTTGCGGGCGCGACTGAACGCGCTTCCGGTTTCCGAGACCGAGGCGCAGGAGGAGTTGCGCCAGCGTCTGGCCCGCCTGACGGGCAGCAGCGGCGTGCTCAAGATTGGCGCGTACACCAAGCACGAGCGCAGCGTGCGGCGGCAGAAGGCGGAGAAGGCGCTGCGCGCGCTGCCCTTCGCTCTGCGTGAGGGCGTGGTGCCCGGCGGCGGCGTGGGGTACCTCAACTGCATCCCGGCCGTGGAGGCGCTGCCTGCGAAGGACGTCGAGGCACAGTGGAGCCACCGTATCATCACGAGCGCCTTAGAAGCACCCTTCCGCCGCATCGTGCGGAACGCGGGGCGCGCGGAACCGGGCGCACTGCTCGCCGAGGCCCAACGGCATGGGCTTGGCTTCGGCTATGACGCCATCGCCGATGAGGTCGTTGATATGCGGGCCGCTGGCATCCTCGACGCAGCGGGTATCCTGCGCGTCGCGTTGGAGACCGCCGTCAGCGGCGCCGTGATGGCGCTCACCACCGACGTCACTGTCCTACGCCGTCATCCGCCCCAGAGCTACGAACCATGAGCCTTCGATTTTGGATTGATGATTTTCGATTTACGATTGCGGGTGATCTGAGTTGGCAACGCGGTGCCAGCGGTACGGCGCCCATCCGCTTAATCCGCTAAATCCGTTGATTGGAAAGGACAGACATCAAGCCTATGACCGCTGATTGGCAACGTCTCAATCCCATCGCAGCCGGTGGGACGGTGTTTCAGATTCAAGAACACGCAGCCTGCATCTGGCTGGGCACGCGCGCGGGTCTTTTCAAGAGTGATCTCCACGCCTGGCAACCAGAACCCGTCGCCCAACCGCTGCCCTATCTGAGCGCGCTCCATACTGCCGAGGGCATGTTACTCGCTGGCGGGCCGCAGGGCCAGCTGCTTTACTCCAACGACGGCGGTGCGACCTGGTACCAGGGCCGCGCGCCGCAGCTCCACCAGGCCCTGGTCAGCGCGCTGGTCGTCTCCCCGGCCTTCCGGCGCGACGGCGTGGTGCTGGCGGGCACCGACGGCGCGGGCGTGCTGCGCTCCACTAACGGCGGGACCGATTGGCAGCTCACCAACTTTGGCCTGCAAGATATGCACGTGGTGGCGCTGGCGACGGCGCCTGGCGAGGATCAGTTGGGCGTGCCCTACCATCGCGTGGGGCGCTGGCCCGCTTTTGCCGCGACGACGAGCGGACTCTACCGCTCGCCCAACGGCGGGCGCGCCTGGCAGCCGGTTGATCTCGGCTCCGCCGACGTCACCGTACAGGCGCTTGCGGTGAGTCCCACCTTCGCGCAGGACGGCGTCGTCTTCGCAGGCACCGAGGCCCACGGCCTCTTCCGCTCAGCGGATCGGGGCCGGACGTGGTCAGCGCTGGATTTAGGATTAGCCCATCCCCCGGCTATCAATGCGCTCTGGCTGCATCCGGCCTTTGCGGAGACGGCCATTTGTCTCATCGGCACGGCGGATGGGCGCGTGCTCCGTTCTGACGACGGCGGCGCGCACTGGGACGTCGTGCACACGGGCGGCGGCGCCGTGCTCACGCTGGGCGGCACGTCCACGCTCTACGCGGGCCTCTACGACGAAGGCGTGCTGCGCTCCGACGACCTCGGCGCCACCTGGACGCCCGCGCCCCTGCACGCCCGGCCTTTCGTCCGCCTCAACGCGGATCGCGGTGCGCTGCTGGCGTGGGGCCCGCAGGTAGGTGTGCGTAAGTCCGAGGACGGTGGACAGAGATGGACGCCACTGACGCTCCCAGACAACCGCATCCCGCTCACAGTCGCTTCGGTTGACGGTTGGATCATTGGCACCGACGCCGGGCTTCTCCGACCTGGGGAAGATGGCAAAGGGGTGCATCATCTACCTGATCAGAGCATCACGGCTCTGACAACTACGTCGGCCGGTCTGTTGGCTGGAGGCCAGGGTGGAAAGGTGTTCCGCTCTGAAGATGACGGCGAGCATTGGGATACCCTCGGCGTGCCTCGACCGTCACGCCCAATTCTAGCCCTGGACGCCGATGGCCCCCTCACAGCGGCTGTGACGCCCGGTCCCAACCAGACGCTGGTGGTCTGGCTGTGGGACGCGGCGAGCGGAACGTGGAAGCAATGGCACCGCGTGCAAAGCCTGTCCACGTCAGCCCACCTGCTGATGTCCGATGGCAGCATCCTGGCTGCGCTAGGACGCACACTCTGGCACGCCACACCGCAAGGATGGGAGAAGGTGCTGGAAACCGGGCAACCCATCAGCCGACTGCGCCGCGATGCAAAAACGAACACGCGCTACGTGCTCACCAGCGGTCGCATCCTTTCCAGCACCGACAACACCGCCTTTGAGACGCTGGCTCCGCCTGTGGAAACTAACACCCAGGTTGACCTCACCGTCGTTCCCGAATCCCGCCGCCTCTACCTGCTCACCGTCGGGGGCGGCCTCTGGTACCGTCAACTCTAGTCATCCTCGGATAGCCTTTCTGTCATCCATCTGCTTCTGAACCAGGTACATAAAATAGTTAATTTCTCAAGTTGCTTAATAAATTGCCAGCTGTAGAATGAACAACGCAACACGCAATACAGCACAGGGGAGGACTCACATGACGCATGCATACGCAGGCAAGTATCTGAAAATTGATCTGGACGCCGGCTCCGTGGAGGTCAAGGTGATTGACGACGCCGACGCCAGGAAGTACTTCCTGGGCAGCGGCTACGCGGCCAAACTCTACGCCGAGGAGATGGACCCCGACATCGACCCGCTGGACCCGCGCAACCCCATCTACGTCTTCAACGGCGTCTTCACCGGCACCTTCGCGCCGACGGGCTGCCGCTCCTCGTGGTGCGGACGCAGTCCGCTGACGGGCATCTGGAACGAAGCCAACGTCGGCGGGCACATCGGCGCCGAGCTGCGCAGGGCCGGCGTCGATGGCGTCGTCATTGTGGGGCAGGCCGAGGCGCCTGTCTACGTCTACGTCCACGATGGGACGGCCGAGATCCGCGACGCCGAGGGCATCTGGGGCCTGGACACCTTTGAGGCTTACGATAAGCTGCTGGCGGCCACCGATCCCAAGGCGCGCGCGGGCGTTATTGGACCGGCAGGCGAGAACCTGGTGCGCATTGCTGCTGTGATCCAAGGCGGACGCGAGCACAGCCGCGCCGCCGCGCGTGGCGGCATGGGCGCGTTGCTGGGCAGCAAACGAGTTAAGGCCATCGTCGCTCGGGGCAAGGACCGCCCTGAGTACGCCGACCAGAAAGCGTTTCTGCAGATGGTCAAGGAGCTCAACCCCATCATCAAGGAACAGTCCGAGGGCGCGCATAAGTACGGCACCGCCGGCGGCATGACCGGCACCGAGCACGTCGGCGACCTGCCCATCCTCAACTGGAAGGGTGGTTCCTGGGTTGAAGGCGCGGACGCCGTCTCCGGTCAGGAGATCCACGAGAAATACTGGATCAAGCACACCTTCTGCCACGCCTGCCCCATCGGCTGTGGCAAGCGCATCGAGATCGAAGATGGGCCCTACGCGGGCGTCTACGGCGAGGGGCCGGAGTACGAGACCATCGCCGGGTTCGGCTCGATGTTAGATATCGACGACCTGGCGGCCGTGGCGCGCTCCAACGACCTCTGCAACCGCCTGGGCATGGACACCATCAGCGCCTCGTCCACCATCGCCTTCGCCACCGAGGCCTTCGAGAACGGCTTGATTTCCGAGGACGACCTCGACGGCATCGCGCTGGCCTGGGGCGAGCCTGAGGGCGTCCACGCCATGTTGCAGAAGATCGCCCACCGCGAGGGATTCGGCGACGTATTGGCCGACGGTGCGCGCCGTGCGGCGGAAGCGCTGGACGAGAACGCCGCCGAATACGCCATCGAGGTCAAGGGCCTGGAGGTCGCTTACCACGATCCGCGCGCGTTCTTCTCCATGGCAGTCAGCTACGCCACCTCGAACCGGGGCGCCTGCCATCTGGAGGGCCTCACCTACTGGCCCCTCTACGGCATCGA